>CAYXUW010000001.1:0-101444 GCA_964468375.1 uncultured Pirellulales bacterium
TCAGGGTCAGGTAAAAGTAGTATGCATTGCCTGTTTTTTCGCAGCTCTCATCCTCTATGCGATTATTTCCATTCGGCACGCAAAACAAAGCCGGAAAAACCACAGTTCTTAATTCATCTGGTTCTTGCTTATTTAATACACAGGCCTTATAATTGCGTTACTGGAAATCCCGGATGTGCAGGGAATAATCTATGGCTGATAGAATTACAGAACAGGTTAAGCTTCTAAAACGCGGCGCCATTGAGATTTTTAATGAGGACGAATTAACCAAAAAACTCACCGGCGCCGCTAAAGAAGGTCGCCAGTTCCGCATCAAGCTCGGCCTTGACCCTACCAGCCCAGATATACACCTCGGTCATACTGTAGTGCTGCGGAAGATGCGCCAGTTCCAGGACCTCGGCCATAAAGCAGTTTTGATAATTGGAGACTACACCGCGCGAATCGGTGACCCTTCCGGTCAAAACACTACCCGGCCTATGCTCACAGATGAACAGATAAAAGAAAACGCCGAGACTTATTTCGCACAGGCTGGCAAAATTCTGGATACCTCCAAGGAAAAACTCGAGGTGCGATATAACAGCGAGTGGCTATCTGATCTGAGATTAGCTGACATTATCAAACTAACAAGCAGTATGACTGTCGCCCGCATGCTCGAAAGAGACACATTCGAATTAAGATACAAAAAAGGCGACCCCATTGGTATTCATGAGTTCCTTTACCCCCTTATGCAGGGATATGACTCGGTTATCGTCAAAAGCGACGTCGAGTTAGGCGGAACCGACCAGACTTTTAACAACTTGGTCGGCAGAGACCTGCAGCGGTTAAACGGCCAGAACCCGCAAATAGTAATCACAATGCCGATACTTGCCGGTCTCGACGGCAAAGAAAAGATGAGCAAATCAAAGGACAACTATATCGGCGTAACCGATGAACCAAACGACATGTTCGGCAAGGTGATGAGCATATCAGATGAAATGATGGAAAATTATTTTACACTTTTAACCAATCTGCCGGCCGAAAAGATAACTGATCTTGTCAATCCTAATAAAACACATCCGAAAGAGGCAAAAGTCCTTTTAGCTAAAACAATAGTATCGGAATTCTATGATGACGCTGTCGCTCAAGCCTCCGCCGCCGAATTCGACAAAATCTTCGCAAAGGGCCAGTTACCGAGCGACATACCGGAAATTGAAATAACTGCCGAACCGATTACTGCAAGCAAATTACTGGTATATTGCAAACTCGTCTCAAGCAGCGGTGAGGCAAAAAGGATGATAAAGCAATCAGGTGTAAGCGTTGACGGCAAAAAGGTCAGCGACCCGAATGAGGAAATTATACCCACCAACGGTATGGTTATTCAGGTCGGCAAACGAAAATTCGCAAAAATGAAATTATGAAGCTGCCGGAACTGGAAAATCCGAAAAAATATGTCGGCCTGTATGTTTTTGACTTCGGCGGTCACTGCGGTGTTGGCTTTACCGCCGAAGAAGTGGCTGAGCTTTTCGAGAGTGAAAGGTATAAAAACTGCAAGGCCTACAAAATACACAGAGCGTATCCCGACGGCAAGTTGGAGTTAAAAGGTGTGCGAGCAGAGCTTTTTCAGCTCGAAGCAGGTATGTTTTTCTACTCAAACGGCGTTGAAGCCGCAGGGCAGGATTTCAAAAATCTGGTCAATTTAGCCGTCAAAACTATATCCCCCTGCCGGGCCAAAATACATCTCGCTAAACACAACGATAACAAATTCGTGACTGCTTTGATTTACCCCGCTGAATACGACGATGAAATAAGCATTTGGCTTTCAGAGGGCGATTACAAACCAGCCGGTGCCGCCGAGGGCGGAATCGAAGCTGTGCAAAGATATTACACTCACAAACCAGAAGTCTTGAACAGGCATCAGCTATTCGGCAAATTTGTGTCTGAAAGCCGCACCGGCGAAGAACTATTAGCTGGTATCAAAATGGCGGTGCAACGGTAGCTACGGCGTTTTTTGTTTATATAAATTGAAATTTGTGTTAGAATAAGGGTTTAAAACGGGGCGTGGCGCAGTTTGGCTAGCGCGCTTGACTGGGGGTCAAGAGGTCGCAGGTTCAAGTCCTGTCGCCCCGATACTGATTGTTTGGGTCCGGCAGTTCCGGTTTCGTTCGGGGCTGCCGGCACCCCCTATGCTTACCTGATACGCCTTTTTTATCGCAGCCCGCTTTCGCCTGGCTACGTAATAGGTAAGCGTCGTTTTCAAATCGGAGTGTCTCGCAATCTCTTTCAGCTCGTGCGGCTGCAGGATTTGAGCCCATTCTGTAATTGCCGTCCGGCGTAAATCGTGAAAACTTCCCGTCACGCCGGCACGGTTAAGTATGCGCTTAAATTCCCTGTCGAAATTATTAACAGGTTTTTTGCGAAACCTCTCGAGCAATCTGCCCCGCCGCTTCATTTCCATCAACCGCTGATATCTCTGCGGCTTGATAAGCAGATACGGCTGGCCGGCGGGCAGCTCATTTAAGAGCTTGACTAAAATCCTGGCAAGCTGCGGCGTCATAGGCAGCTCTCCGGTCTGTTTGTTCTTCGGCTGCCAGCTCCACGTGTGCCTCGTATCGTCTTTGGCGGTGATATATAAAATCTCGTTTGCGAAATCTATATCATCGACTGTCAGATTCAATACCTCGCCGCGCCGCAAGCTCATTTTGCCGAGCAGCACTCTCGCCCGCCACAGCTCGTCCGGGCAGGCGTCGAGAATAACCCTTATCTCCCAGGGCTCGAACGTCCGGATCCGCTTCTGCGCTACCCGATACATTTTCAGGCCGTCGAACGGATTGCTCTCGATGAGCTGATGCTTTAACGCCCAGCTAAAGACCGGCCGAATACTCTTGATATAGATATTGGCCGAAACCTTGCCGAGCCCAGCGTCGATAAGTGATGCCTGAAACCGCTCGGCGTCGGCGTATTGAAAATCGCCAACCGCCCTGTCGCTCGCAAACCCGGTCAGATGGCTGAACGCCGTTGCGGTCAATGCCGCCGTCGATTGCTCGATGGATTTTGTGACTTTCATATATTCGGTTAGTAACCTGCTGAGTTTTTTTTGGCCTTCCAACTGCATAATTCACCTCCTTCCGTTGGCGGCCGCAGGTGCATATCCTGCGGCCTACTGTAAGAATCTTTCTGCAGCTGTCAAGCACTTATTCCGCATGCGCCACTTTTCCATCTCCCGTATTAAGTTTTAAAAGAGCGTCAAATCGGTGCAGCGGCACCGGATTTTTCTTGACTTTTTTGAGCAGAACTTATAATATTACGCATATAATCACGGATGGCATCGGCGACGGAATGAAACTTCCCTCGGATAGCATTCTCAAACGCCTCTTTTTCGGAAGGATAAACTTCAACATATATTGCGGTTTTTTTGGGCTTTTTTGCCATAATTAAACCTATGCTTAATCTATGCTATGTTTCGGCTTTTAAATAGATTTGTCAACGCTAATTTTAGCGGTTTTCGCTATATTTAGCGGTTTTCGCTATTTAACTATTTATGAAATAAGGACTTGCAAATATTAAAATTTTTTGTATTTCTTTAAGTTTATGTCGAAAAAAACGCCTACATCCTTTGTTTTGGACGAACCAATCAAGAAGATTAAGGACGAGCTGGCCCCCGTTTACGGCCTGAAAAATATACTCTCAGGTGGATTACTTTTATTTCACTGTCTGTCACCGGAGAAGCGGGAAGAAGTGATAGCAATGGTCAAGAAAATACCTTCCGTAACCACCGACGAAAAGCTGCGCAGCGTAGCTGATGAGGACAGGATTCGCAGAAAAATAATTCAGATTCTTCGAGCCGCTCAAAGCATCGGAACAAAAAAGAAATCCTCTCGTCGGGCCAAGTCTGCAAAAGTTGGTTAGCTTGACGAAGTCGAATATCAGGCCAGGTCCTTAAGGTGGCATTGATCTTAGACAAAGATTTTTCTCTGTTAAAACTTATATGTTGTATTTTTTTTAACGACATTGGGAACCCCTCCTTGTGATATATTTTTCAGCGATTTGCTGACTGCGATTATAAATGCGGCTGAGGCGGAAAATCAAAAAAAATTATGCCCATAGTGACAGCGTGCCGTCACTGCCGTTTAATTTAATTGTATTCGAGTTGCCGTTTTGTTATAATACGTGAAATTTTGGAGGATAAAAAAATGAAAAAGCTCCTTCTCACAGTGTCAATTATTGTCACTCTGTTTATTTTAGGCAATCAGCCGCAAAGCGTGGGGACGATGCGGTTTCGGCTCGAAAAGGTCGAGCAACGGCTTGATGATATTGATAAACGGCTTCAATTTATCGAAGAAAAATTATTCCCCACTTCATCTGATATAAAAACCGATATAGAAAAAACCGTTGAAGAAACGGTTGAATCAATGCTGGTCAGGGGAACAGTATACAGTATTGATCTTAAATCCGGCCAAATTAGAGTTCATTATGATAGTTGGAATTTATTAGATATGTCACAAAAAAAAGCATTAACTATGATGTTTAGTGATTATATGTTCTTGAAAACCGGGAACCGAAGCATTTTAGTATTAAAGAATAATAGCCCCAAGGTCCTTGCCAGATATAATACCGAAATAATGGATGATGTGAAAATATATGAATAGGGAATTCTACATCAACTCTGCTAATTTTTTGAGATTTTCGGGAGTTGCTATCTCGCCAATACGGTTTTGTATCTTCTCCATGCCCCTGCCAAAGCTCTCCGGCGGGCTATTGCCGGCATGGCACATCCCCCATCCCGTCAACCCATCAACAATAGCCATTTTATAACCTTCCGGCGTTTCCTCATATTCAAAATCGGGATTTGTAAAAACCTCCGGCCATGAATGATCAATATCAATAGATGCCGGCTTATTTCGTTCAATCGAAATTCCGGCAATTACACCTATGCCGAAACCGGTAGCCAAAACCGCTATAACAGCATATCTGTTAATTTTAATCATTTTCTGGTTGAATTCCGCAAAATCTCTTCTTTAGTGAATATCAACTGTAACGTAATTTGTCAACGATATTTTAGAAATTATCTTCAGCAGAACATTCAGACGGCGAATCTCGGTAAGTTGTGCCGGCGTTAATTCGCTCATTGTATCCCCTTCCATTTATCGCCTTTCAGATGCGGGCAGGGAATAGGTAAACGGCCCGTCTTATTCAAGTTCCCTAATCCCGCTTTACAAAAAAAGATGAAACCGATTTTGTCGCACTGGTCGCACTCTTTGCAGATTTTCAGATGCTTTTGCAGCAAGACATCGGCATCAACCGGCTGTGCCGGCACGCTGGTATGTTCATGACTTTTCCTATCGCCGCAGCAGGCCATATTATACCTCGATTAAAGTAACTGTCCCATTGCCGATCATTTCATTAGGGCACACATTTTCATTTTCGTATTCACCGTAGGGGACACACCATTCTGTCCACGGACCGCCGTATGTGTCATAAAGAAATACACTACTGAACGGTGGAACAGGTGAACCCTTCGGTCCTTTGAAGTCGATTTTTAACTTCCAGTAATTTCCGCCACGCATTAGCCAAATTTTTCTGCTTGTTAGATTAACGGTGTAATCAATACCACCTCCACAGTTATCAAGATTATAATGAACGTAGGTACCGAAATCATCGTAAACGACATTCGACCAGTAACAATAAGTCCACTGGTCCTCGTCGTCATAAGGCAGCCATAAGCCGGCGCTTTCACTCCATTCGAACCGGCCCCGCGAAAGCAGGGCCTCGCCGTCCCAGCCGATTCCCTGGTCGAGAAATTTATAACGGTCCAAACCGCCGCTGCCGCATTCTCCTACGCCAGCACAACACAGGATATTTTCTATCTCAGCTGCAACTGCTTCCGGCGCCGCTGACGGGTCAGGGCAATACTTGCACTGAGCTCCAGTGGTTAATATCTTTTTCGCTGTCGGGTCGTAGTGAATTTTCTTAAGCGCTGGGTCATACCATACTTTTAGCATTTAGCATTCTCCGTCCTTCGAAGAGTAGGGTATTTGTACCCAATACCACTTGCCCCTGATATTTTCACAAAATAAAATACTACCATTCTCAAAACGAGGCGCAATTACATTATAATTCGAGGCCTCACCAGGTACTTTGCGATATACATGGATGCCGGAGCCCAGTCCTGATTCTATCTCTGCGCTATCGTTGCCGAAAAGGTTGCAAATAATATATTCCCTATCAGGTGCATCTTCAGTCACCTTGGCCATTCGCACCTCGGGTGTAATTGGCCGGCCGACATAATGAGTTACACCGTCGCCGTCAGTTATATCATACGCTATCATCCTGTCGCCGGCCGCCAGTGCCGACTCGGCACCTGAGATTACATTATTTTCCAACAGATTCAAAATCTCGACAGGGTCCTCACCGGCATCGATGAATCGGTCGCCTGAGGTAGCCGTCCATTTCGAGCCATCCAGGACAAGACGCTTGCATATATAAACGCCCGCCCCAATCGCCTCATCTATGATTTCGTAATTTA
Source organism: uncultured Pirellulales bacterium (assembly GCA_964468375.1). Lineage (GTDB taxonomy): Bacteria > Planctomycetota > Phycisphaerae > Sedimentisphaerales > Anaerobacaceae > CAYXUW01. The sequence continues at coordinate 6,503 of CAYXUW010000001.1, forward strand.
GTATCATTATGTCGGTGTACAGGATTTGTTACAATTCTCTTGAAAAACCGTAACGAAATAAGGAGTCCCTGCCAAAACAACAATATACCCATAGCTGTTATTCTGCAGACGGGGGGCCACGCCGTTAAGCGGGCAGCTCTCCGGGCCGCTCGGGCCGCAGCCAACGCTTTTGACCGTAATGCCTGAGCCGAGGCCTGAGGTTTTCTCCTCGCCGTCGGCGCCTATCATATTGCAGTTAATGGCAGGACTTGCTATCGGATCCTGCTTAATGCGAACCATTCGCACGCAGGGTACACAAGGATAGCCGACCCACCGCTTAACACCCTCATCATCTGTATTTTCAAACGCCGAAATCAAATCACCCGCCGCAAGAGCCGGGACGTTATATGTAGTATAATTTTCAAAAAGATTTAATACTTCGTATTCCGGAGGGATGAATACGCCAAAGCTTGCCTGTTTATAGCATAAGTACACTCCAGTTGCTGAGCCGGCTTTCTGCTGCACCTGAAATAAATACATGTCGGAGACGGGACTAACGGTTGGCTGGGGTGGTTCAATTCTCAAAGGAGTTTTGTTCGTATCATTTTTTAACTGCTCAACATCTTGCGCAAGTTGATCTAATTGTCTTTTAAAATCAGTCATATTATTTCGCAAATATTCCGCTTATATCCAATTCGCCGTAATCTGTTCTGATTATTGTAGATTTTGATTGAAAATCCCATTGAATTGATGTCACTGTTGATTTAACAGCTTCTGTGCCTGCAACATCAGAATTTGTGATTAATGTGCCCACCGGTATCCCGGGATCTATTTCTTTGATTGCAATTTCGACCTTATCATGTCGACGACCATACCACGCTGCCGCGGCATTAAGAGCTGCCCTTAATCGGCTCCTGTCGTCTCTCAACAGATTATCATCGCAACCGTATTCAATTAACTCACCATCCTTATCAACACCCACAATTGTCCCCGGAACTATGTACCACAATTCAGCATCCGGAATGGTTATCAATAACGTTTTCTGATTTTCATAGTAATTAAATGCATGCACTATTCTTATACTCTGGTCCGTTTCAATAAAAACAGTCGCTATGATATATTCATAATCTATTCCTGATTCCTCGATTTTCGCTTCATATACTGCCGGCTCAGCTTCATCCCAGTGATCTTTTGCAGCCAAATATTGCGGATTAAACCTCATAGAAATAGCCATCTCTCTCGACAATACTCTCACTGCTGCGTAGTGTTTTAATCGTTTATCCGCATATTGATATTTACCTTCAGCACCCTTTACTAATATAAAAGGGGTGCGAAATTCTGGCTCCGCATAATCAGGATTGTTATCGATTGGCTCTTTATCGCTGTAATCAACACCGACTTGGAATGGTAAACTGTTTGAGAACTTCTTGTCAGCATTCCAGAAGCCCGCCTGCCGTCCGATATCCAGCTCCCCCGCCGGATCCAGAAACGGATTGACTATTATATCACCACTTGAACTGGGAAGGCTCCAATCCCAGTCATGGGGCACCCTAAAGATTGTGAATACGCGATCAAATTTATCTTCTTTTCTGAACTTATCGTTCAATTCGCCTTTTTCTTGGTCACTCAGTCCGTTATATTCTTCTGACGTCTTGGCCGCATTTTTAAATGCCGTTTCTGCCTCCTCACTCCACCCCTTCTCAAGACTCGGATGAGAAGAATCACCTTCCATATCAAAGTGCAAACTGCAGCAGCTTTTCATTTTACCGCCCTGTACCACAATCCGATCGTAAACATGAGTAATGTCCCTTTTGATATCCACTTTTATCTGCTCTTTTTTTGTCCATAGATCGGGCGCTACTATATTAAAATTCGCTGGCATAATAACCTCGTCCAGCTTAATGCTTTCATCTAAAAGGGAGAATGGCACGATATCAACTAAATTGCCGGTAATCACAACATGCCATCCGAGCCCGCGCCCCCTATTTATCAGATGATTGATTGCTATTCTTGTCTTCGTTGTTCTAAAGTCATAAATTCCTGTGATATTCTCAAGAGCTGTTTTAATTTCGCCGTTTGCTGCAAGGTGAAATTCTGGCCCGTTCTCATAATTATAATGAGCCAGAAAATACTCAATTATATCGTAGTTGCTCCATAGTTCATCATCAGAAGAAAAAATATAGGTTAACTCTTCAGTTTCCCTCATAAAAGAACGATTACCTATTATATTGCCGCCGAACTGATGCCTTCGGTTGAATATTGGCAAGTGATCAATCCATTCTGGCTCATCTTCACCCGGATTTTTCACCCAGGCACCATCAAGCCAGGTATCTAATAGCGTTTCCAGCCCCCAGGCTTGTATTGTCTGGTCAGTGATTTTGACATTGCCGCTTTGACCAAGCAGTCTTAGCACTTCCGCTTGTATCAGTCCTGTCCACAACGCCGATTCATTATTTCCTCTCTGCGAGCGTATTTGTATATAACAGTAAAGAAAAGACTCAACTTGCCCTCCATCTATCATCTGCTCCATATCTTCCCATTTGCCCTGACCATATCTCGTTCTTAGGGTCGCGTGGCTAGTGCTCGGCGCTATAGACAACGATGCTTCAAGCGGCTCAAAGTATGGCGCATATATCCATGCATCCGTCCAGTTCCATTTATAGTAAACTGCATAGCGAATTTTACCATTCAATGTATTTTTATCAGGTGATATAACCGCCATTTATATACTCTCCGCCGCTTCTCCCAAAAAAGTTCTGCCGGTCGGTTTGTTCGGTCCTTCATCGGACGCTGTGCAGGAATAAATATCAGTGTTAATACTATCTATTGATTCTTCGCCGGCAATAATTCTTGTCCTCACAAGTACTTTCAAAATATCTTCGTTATCAGCAGACGGACTTGTCCATTTAAGAACAGCCCTATTATTTAGTTTGTTCATTGCTATTATTACCGGCTCGTCAACATCCGGGTTTGGGTCACTTCCATCATCTGTAAAATAAATAAGCCAGTGTGTAGCTGCATATTCATCATCATCGTCAAACAGGTATTGTGCTGTTACATAACCGGTCGCACCTGCTGCAGGCGTGATATTTACATCCAACGGGGCATCCGGATCTGGTATAATAAATTGGCCATCGGCATCAGTCTTTATTTTCCAAGATGTTATATTCAATGAAACAAGGTTGTATTTATTTCTCCGTCGAGTAACCAAGTGCAGCTCAGCGGACGGTTCAACTGATGTCACATATGGCAATTCTACAAATGTCTCATCTGGTTCACCTTCGAGATCCGGTTCTTCGTCCACACCCCTATATAACTCGTATCTATCGAGCGAATTGTCTGCAATCCTGTAATGACCTTCCGCTTCGCCGCTCTTTGGCACTGGTACAATTTTAATTTTAGTTACACAATTAACTTCTTTCAGTTCACCGATATTTACCTGACCCGTCGGCGATAATGTAATGCCCGCTTCGGCAGCTGCCTCGGTTACTTGTTTTTTATTCTCAGCCGCTGCCGGCGATAGTGTGATGCCCGCTTCGGCAGTCACCTCGGTTACTTGTTTTTTATTCTCCGCTGCCGCCGGTGATAATGTAATTCCTGCCTCAGCAGTTACTTCTTTGATCTGTTTTTTTGTGATATCGCAAAGCTGCCACGCCAGTATATTATCGATAGACGGCGAAGCTGTTCTGCCCTCAACCACTTCCAGCCACAACCATATTCCAATCATCTCATCCGTATCGAGTGGTTCTATATCAAGTCCTGTTGCCGGTGTAATTCCCGTCGACCATGATAATCCCGATACGGCATCCGTGTCATGTTCATCTTCACAGACCGTGAACTGGTCATCGACCGGTTCTTCAGCCGCTATCTTAATTCCAGGCACCGCATCTAATGTATCATCTGCCGCACCTGCACTTTCACTTGTTCCCAGCAATCCTCTTCCTGTTGCAGGTACAGTCAGAACAGTATCCGTCCTTGATGAGTAATAAATGATTTCCCTTAAACTGCCACTGCTATCTGTTATTCTACAAAAACCTGTTGCCGGCCAGTCCACAAACGTTCCACTTGTCCCAATTGTTCCGGCTCCGGAACCGCCTAGCTGTGACGAATCACTTACTTGCTGCGTAGCCAATGTTTTAATCCATACTTTCAGGTTCCTAACTTCATTCCCCCCTAGATTTTTTATTGCCAGGCATCGAAGCTTGACTTGTGCTTCTCCGCTGGGTACATTCGACGAACCTATTGTATTGTTAAATACTGACACTAGTTTTATTGTAGTCGAACCAACTAAAGCGGCGGCCGTATGCCTGCTGATAATTATGTATTTCGCCAGGTCAGTTCCTGATTGGAGCATCTTTGTTTGCCCGTTGGCTATTTCAACGATTGCTCCCGGACTATCCCCAGGCGCAGACCACCGCATACTATCACCACTTATAGTTTCTAATAATCCCAATCCAAAGCCATTGGCCCCGCTAATCCTCTCTATTACAATTCCCTGTATCGACCAACTCGGAAGAAAGCCGATTTGCTCTTCACGAGTTGAGCTACGATAATTCCCAAAGCTTAAATCAGGATCTTCCTGCGCACCACCATCACTGGTTGCGCCGGTTAGGAATAAGCCTAAGGCGTCCGAGAAGGTATATTGTTCCGGCATAAAAATCCTTCTATGCTGCCGCAGCTGTTAATGTATAAGTTACCTTAAGAACATCACCATCAATGACTGCTTCATCGCCGCCATCAAATAACGCGGTGCAAAGCAATTTCCCGGATGTGCCGCCTTTAGTATTATCATTTGTAAGAAACATTCCTTTCATTGTTTCAGTCGCATTAATGAAGAAGGCGCATATTTCCGTGTTGGCTATTTGCTGGCTACTCGCCGCGGCGAATGTTATTTGCGGGCGGGCTGACTGACTGTATTCATCCCCTTCTTCCCATCCGGCATGGCTTGCCATCGTATCACCCGCTGCCAAGGCAGAATAATTATCATCCCTGATAAGCCCGACATACCAGGACGGCTTTGTTTCAGAGCCGAGAACAACATCAAGCAAATAATTCAGTCCTTCGTTTGTCGTTCCGTTTTTGGCAGTTTTCTTCCATTTCAGCCGACCGTTTTTGTCAAAACATGACACGGTAAAATATCCGGCAAACCTAAGACCACTGTTTTGATATTTTTCTGGTAATTTCATAAAATACTCCTGTAATTATAAGTAACTTCCCAAGGTTACAGTCGCTGTTCCAGTAGCGCCATTATGTGCGGCATATATCCCCTCCATTGGAGATACAGAAGGCCTTGCATAATATGGTCCCTCCTTATTGCCCAAAGCCGACGATATTATCCAGTTGTCCCCATCAGACCAGATGAAATAACTGCCCCCCTCTATACGGTAATACTTTTCATTGTTGTAGATTCCGGTATAAAAATAATTACCTTCTATATTTGGCGTGCCAGTAGTTGTTGCAAAGCACATATCAGGTGGCTCATCCGTCTCATAGATTACAACCTGTTTTGAAACTTGTTCATAAGCATAATTTACACCAGGCACATCCGGCCTGCGAACCATAAGAACTGCAAATTCCTTTGCGGTGCCTTCATTACCATTTACCCCTATTGGCACTACTCTGAAATGATGAATCTGCCCATCTTCGAGAAACCTGCTTTGCCATTGCAGATATCCGTTATTTTCCGGCATCTTTTTGCGCTCGGTCCATACTTCATCGATTTTTTCATCCACTCTATAATAATCTGTTCCTTCCACAAAAAACCACCCTAGCCGGGTTTTGCCAGGGAATACTTGCATTGGCTGAATATCTGAATCGTCCAACACCTCCACTACCGATGATTCATCCAAATTCAGCGCAATGGTATATGACGTTTGTTGCGTTTCCGCGATAAGCACACCATCAAGGTATATATAAAATGTCGGATCCTCCTTGTCGCTCGAGTAGCTAAGTTCCCAGCTATATGCTCCAGTTCTGACAAATTTTATTATCGTTACCATATTTATCCCCCCGCACTTGTGGGCTTGACTACCCAGGCCGCCCTCACCAAGTAATCATTGCCCGCCGGCACAGGATTAATCATTTTTTGCGGTGGACCGGTCACTCTGACCTCGACTATCAGCACATCATTTACGCTTCTGCCCTGGTCGTCTTCTATAATGACTGTTTCGCCTTTCAGCGCCGCATAGTCATCCGGCCGGCCGTTGGCTGTTTCCAAACTGCTCAATCCTTCAATTGTGCGTAGAACCAATTCTTCGGCTTTTAATGCGTTTGCACGAAAAGCTACTCCGTCTGTCCCCGGCCTGTCGATTATTTGAATGTCCGAGGCCAATAAGGGTATCTGTGGCCCTTCTATTCGCAAAAAATCAAATGAACTTATACTGCCCATTATTCATCCGGCCCGAGTCGGGCTGAAGTAACTCCCGTGGTCATTTTTTCTACAAATTGATCGATTGCTTCTGTATTCCTTTTAAGGGCTTTTGTATGTTCTTCCATTGCTTCAGCAATTCCATAGTAAGCTTCTATGCCCCGTGTATAATGCTTTGGCCTCCCTATTCCGCCTGCCAGCCCGGCCTCTCTTGCCACCATTTTCCTGAATTCATCTGTTGCTAATTCACCCTTTCTGCCTACTAATTCAAAACCCTCTGTGGCTTCGTAAACATCTTTTAGATAATCAGGCCGTATACTAAACGGCGAAGGTTGATACGTTTGACGATATAATCGCAGCAATCTGTTCCTCTCCGGAGAACCCGCCTCGGACTCTTTTATAGCCAATAATAAATTTTCCTGTAAAACATTTTGAGCCATATTAAACATCCGGAATTTTTCGGGAGTAAGCCCAAAACGTATTATGTCCCCCCATCCTCTGACGTTCGCATCGGCCTGCTTAATCGTTTCGGTAGTTATCTCGCTTAATACTGCGAACGGGCTTTTCTTTTCACCCGTTGTTGCAGCTCCTGTTTCGGCGAACGTTGCATGACGTGTTTTAACGGCCAATGGTAATCTTTGGAATTGTTCTGCCATTACATCTACAATATCGCTTGACACTTTTTCCATAATTGCAGGCAGCACTTCCTCGTATTTGCGTCGTGAAGTCGCGCTGAACATTTGCTGAAAATACTGGTACCCCTTGCCACCGACTGCCAATTTAAATACATCCTCCGCCGCCGGTCCTTTTTCGCGGGCTTCTTCGTAAAGTCCGGCTGTGAACCAGTAGCGCTCCACCGCCCCCATTTCCCCCCATTCCTTTCCTTTTCTGGCCGCTTCTCCTGATAGATATTCATGCGCTTTTTTGGACCTTCCGGTTCCATACAGCATCGATGACATTAACGTTTGACCTGATTTCTCCAAACCGGCCGCTTCTATTGCGGTTGTCAGCAAAGCAAGCGTCTGGGCGAGAGTAAAGCCGTATTCCTTGGCCGTCGACTGCACCGTCATAAGCTGTGGTATATATTGCCCCACATCTGCCAATGACGCTTTGGTTCCTCCGTAAACCGCAGAAAATAGTTCCGACTGTTCTTTGGGCGTGGCGGCTTCCCATTTTTTAATCACCGCCGGAATAAGCGCAAGCTCCTCCGGCTGAATCCGGGCCGGTCCTGCAAATTTTAAAGCTGCTTCCGCCGCCGTTATTGCGGCGGGACCTGTTCCCAGCGCAGATTCCATATAGAATTTTAACGAAGCGGCCGTACCGAACGGGACGGATGTTTTTAGTGCCAAGGCCTCAGTTTCTTTTCTGATTTTCTGTATATTTCCTAACGATACATCGCCCCGAAGATGTGCCAGTTTAAGTATGCGCTCCTCATTCGTAAGGGCTATATCGTACATTTCTTTTTGCGATTGTTTTATTTTTTCCGTCTCCTCGGAAACATTCCGCAGTCCCCTCACGAAAGTGGCGACGCTGGCGATTCCCGCCGCCCAGCCCATAATTGATTTGCCTATACCTTCCAGTGACTGGCTGGTCTGCTTCCCCTGACGGCTCAGTTTTTTCTGGCCGTCAATGGCCTTGTTTTGAAGATCCACAACTTTGAGAAAGGCATTTACTGCCTTGGCCTCTTTAGCTTCTAAGACAAATGTGGTCTTCTGTCCCATTATCTATACATCCTTCTTTTTCTGATCATATTAAGCTGACCGCTGACTCTTTCGTTTAATCTCTTGGCCATTGCCACCGCTTCTCCTTTTGTTACTGCTGTTGCTTCGGCAGCCATGTCCGGATGCACTGAACCGCCTGGCTTGACTGCAACTCCTGGCTTCCATGTTGGCCTCATCCAGAAATATCTCGGCGCCTTCATAACTCCTTTTGCTATTTTGGAAGTTCCGCTGACCCTGACACTTCGCATCAGCATTCTCTTGGACTTGCCGGTGTATTCAAGAGGACCGGCCATTGGTTTTTCTTTTGCTTTGCGGCGAGTATATCTAATCGTCCTCGGAAGATATTTATATTTACGTTCTGCTCCTTTCTTAAAATGGTGCGGTAAAATTTTCCGATGCCAGTTTGTTACAAGTTCTACAAGTCCTGCTTTTACGAGTTGTCTGAACTCCTTCGGCAGGTCTTTTCCTCCCCCTTCGATTACAAGCATGCCTCGTATCATTTATTATTCTGTACTCAGCCATTTCAAATCTGCGAACGTCGGGTAATACTCCTTCAGCAGGCCGGCTCTCCACATCTTAAATATCAGCCGTCGCTTGGGTGTTTTTCGGTCTCGTTTTTTTTTAACGTTTGTTTCATTAATTCCAATACCGCCGGCACATCTATTACCGCTTCCATAATCTCTTGCAAGTTCTGTGACGTAATAAGCTTCAGCAGATTTGCCTCTTCCGCCCCTACACGATAATTAAAGGCAATAGCGTCGATGGCAAACTTCATTCCCTCGGAAATAGTCAGCTCTATTTCTTCCTTCTGTTCCGCCTGGCTGATACCTAACCTGAATTCTTCCCAGATTTTCTCTGCCCTCTGTCCTAACTGCGCATATTGCGGCAGTAGCCCGCCGCTTATAACCTCCCCGTTTTTGCCGAGTATCAATGTCTGCGGCAGCGCTATCCCTGCTGGGAATTTTCTCGCAATCGGTATCAGCCATTTTTCTCCGTCACCCAGTTTTACCTCGTGGCCTTCAAGCTGAACTTCCCGCTGCAGCTCTCTTTCCGTCGGCTTATTGTTTTTATAGAAGCCGGTGTAATATTTTTCGTTCAGACTCCGCTCCCATTCCTGCTCGGCCGGTTTGAAGTAAAGATGTGTCGCGTCGCTGCCTATGCAAATCAACGTGCATTCCTTACCGCCCGGCCCCTGTGCGGTGTATCTCTGAGAAAAATTTGGTATGATATCGCCGAAGATATTCATGAGCCCGGCCTCTTCGAGCTTTCTTTCATTTACCGAATTGCAATTCGGTATCGCGTATAAAAAGTGCATCTTGCCTCCCGTTAAACTTTGCCGGCTTTCAGGTCTCTTGCCGCCTGCTGCGCCTCTCTTTTTTCGGCCAGCGCCTTCCGGCAGGCCTCGGCGTGCTGCTGTTTCTCCTGCGTTGTCATCTTCGCCGTATTTTTACTGACCAAATTCTCGTATACCCGCTCCGCTTTCTTCTGCCGCTCGATTGCCTCTTGCAGCCTCGTATTCTCCCGTTTCTCTTCTTTTGCCATAATTCCGCCCTTTCTCAAGCCCGTGTATCGCTTGTGTGCCCGTTTGGCACGTTATAATCCTCAATCAGACCCAAACTACCGCCTGTTTCAGCGTGGCACGTTCTGGCCGCTTTTTCAGCTTATCCCGCTGACCGCTATAATGTCGTTCGTGCCGTCCCAGACTGGTGTGACCTTTACTTGTCCGCCGACTCGCTCCCCTTGCCTTCCGTTAAGGTTCTCGAAGTGCGCCATACCCGCATCGATTGTAAATATAATTGGGGTAGATCCGCGTGCTCCGCCTGCTGTCTGGTCGAGCAGTTGAATCGTCGAATCGGTCTCTCCCTGAGCCACTCCGTCGAGCAGCCAGGTCTCGAAGGTGTCCACGTCGAACGTCTGTACGGTGAACGAAGGGGCCCTGTTCTGAATGCCGGCAAATGTCGGATACACATGTCCGTTCATCACAACTATTTCGAGGTTGATGCCTAAATCCAGCGTCCAGCTCTCAACGCCGTCCAGGGCCACGCCGTTTATTGAAACCGGCCCTAATGTATACACTTCGCTCACAAGGTCCTGGTTCGCCTCGAGCGACTGGTCCGGCGTTACTGCCAGCGGTGATGCCGAGCCGTCGGCGCTTATCGGTACTGCCCTGTAGCTTATGGTCGCCTCGCCTCCTTGTCTTGCAGTGATCTGCGTGGGCACAATAATGCCCGAAGCTGCCGTTACCTTTGTGTGTTTCAACGCCCCTCCCCGCTTGCCGCCTGCGGCCATTTGCTGGAAGAAGAATATATCGCTGTTGATAGCAGCACCGTCTATGCCGCCGATATTTGCCAGTGCTGTTTTGATTGCCGTCGTATCAAACGGTATTTCGGGCCTTATTTCTCCGACACTGATAAACGTCGGGTCAACAGCCCCGCCGCCGGACGACAATATCTGCGCCAGTCCGGGATTAAGTCCGAGGTTCTGCACGCCTTTAATAAGAGTGCTTGCGTGCTTATACGCAGAAATTACATAATGGTCCATTTTGTTTCTCCTTAACCTTAAGAGGTCAGTCCCCAATTAACCTGCAGTCTTATCGCGTTATTGTATTTTCCCGATCCGTATTCGATTTGTGTCGGTCCCTCGATGCAGTCGACGCTGTTCATGGCGAAGTATCCCGGCTGCCTACTCAGCTGCCACATCTCGGCCAGCACCGCCTCAACACGGTTCAAAAACTCCAGCTCCGCGTTTTCGGGATTGTCTTTATACTCCGCCGGTATATCGTCCTCGAACCGAAGCTCAAGGTCGCCGCCGACCGTATTTTCGCCGACGGCTATATTTTCATCCTTATCGTTTTCCGTCCGGCAGACAAGTCCGAACGGCCGGACGAACTGAGGATTTTCCTGCTCGTCCATCGGCGGCTCGTATGCCGTAACGTGCAGATTTCCCTTTGCCTCCTCGGAATCTTCCGCGCCGGCCCATTCCTGAAAGCTCGAGGTTGCCGCCACGAGGTCCCGCAGGTTCAGCATTGCCTTGCCCCTGTTGCCGGTGGGTGTTATTTCACCCTCGCTTTCGGCTCCGTACCATATTATTTTGCTCCTGCCTGTCAGCCGGTCGGATATATCGATATCATCACCCTGCTTCTCGTAATGGAATGCGTGGTATGTCCCCGCCGTTGTGCAGGCGGTTGGGAACTGTTTCGTATAATAGCCGCCTTCCTTGTCGTCCAGCACGATGGTGCAATCCTGCTTGCGGGCGTTGTTCCACGTCCCCGGCTCTTCCAGGGCCTCTCCGGTATTGTTCCATACGTACGCGTTGGCTGCGAACCGAAGTATCGAGTAAATAGTTTTGTTTACCCCCCATCCCACGGCCAGCATACTCGCTTCCGCCGCCGTAACGGACCCGTTTATAAATTTCTCGGTGAACAGCAGCCGGTCGCCCATAGATATTTCATCGCCAATTCGTCCGAAGTAGAAGGCGTCCCACACTCCCTCATCGCATCCTGCCGGGAAATCCTCGGTATGATAATCGCCTTCCCTGCTGGTCAGTATCACGGCGCATTGTGTTTTGCGTGCGAGGTTCCACGTCCCTATCGCTTCCGATGCCCCGCCGCCGGTGTTGTATATATTTCCGTTAAGCCGCCGCCTCAGTATGACGTAATATGCGCTGTATAACGAATGGGCTATTGCCAGCTTTCTCATACCGCTTAAAATCCTCCGCCGCCCGACTGCAGCCACAAGTCGGCCAACCGGCCGGCCACTGTGGCCTTGTCGTTCGGGTCATTTACCTGTTCCAGTATCGCTGAAACGTCTGCCTTATATAATTCGTTGGCATCGCTGTGCGCCAGCGTGCCGCTTACATTGAGCTTGTCGAGATATCCCGCCCTCGTCGGTGTCCAGTAGGTATTGTTCGGAGTGCTGGCCGCAAGCGCGGCATTATCCGTTCCCCGCATCGCAGCTCCATCAAGGCCGTTTACTTCGGCGTAAATTGTATAGTCAGTTATTTCCGAGCCGTCCCAGGAAATCGGCGTCGGCCCTGCTATCCAGGTATCTTTCAAAACATTAGGGTCATCACCAGCTTTTAGATAAGCTTTGACAATGTAATTCCCCGCTGGTATTGAGCTATTGAAATCACCAATATAATCTGAACAACTTCCCACATCATTAACTTCTGTGAGAGGCATGTCATAGTCACCTATATTTGCATCAGCAAAAACCTCAACAGCACCAATTGAGTCATTCCATGCCCGACTACTTGTATCTTTTATTATTGCATAGACATTACAATCTGCATTGTAGGTTACAGATATCTCCTCCGCCCATAAAACTGACACTAAAAGAAACAACAACAAAAATACAACTGTCTTTTTTATCATGGGTTTTCCTCCGTCCAAGTCCCTATCGGGTCGTACACTGTCCAATGATTAGGATCTCTGCATTTTAATGTAACTTCCCCATAAGCATCAGATGTGTTTTGTAAACTCTCACCCCCATCCATTATAGTTCCATCATTCAAACGAATATAGTCTCCTGTTGAACAAGGGTCAATTATAATATCTGCCCCAGCTGTATTATCAGCATCAATAAAAATATATCTATAACCAACTACGGCTGAAGGTAATTGATAAGTTAATGCAACGGCTCCAACTCCTTCATTACTATAAGACGCTCCATTATCGAAGTAATACACTAAAGTATTAGAATCACAAATTATCGGAACAGGCGGACAACAACCCTCAATGATCGCCCTGCTTGTACCGCCTGATAAATAAGTAGTAGCATGTGAATTGTCTATATTTCCAGATCCATCACCCACTTGACCAACAGTGAACAAATCAGTAATATCAGATTTACTATCAAGCAAAGTCTTTAAATCACTGGCTGTTTTTGTCAGGCCCGTTCCTTTTGCAACACTAATAGTATTGCCACTCAATACAGCCGTCCACACAGGAGGAACCATAGAATTAAGAACAAAAGAATAATTATTATAATCTTTGCCTTCTTTTTTAGATGTTATAGTTATATTTGAATTATCCCCTCCTGTGAAAGTTGTTTGAAGTGACGCTTGAGTACCAGAACCTACAACATTATTACTTGCTGCTCTTGAATACCCCCTTGCCCATTCACTTGTGTAACCAAATTGACAATTTCTAATAATAGCCCCTTCTGCTATACCTTCAGAACTATCACCACCCATTCCTAAACTAACAAAAACAGTAGAATAAAATCTATCCATCCCTCCAGAACCTTTACCAGAAATTATACAATCCTGCAAAACACCAGACATTTTGGCATTTACACCATCATAAGAACTGCCTGCGCCAAAGCTTCCGAATCCAGCGACACAACTAATGGCCATGCCAGTAAATTGCCGTTGCAATGCAAACGAATTTGTTCCAGCCCAACAGAAAATAAAAGTTCCACTACAATTACAACCCCAAGTACCACATCCACCAAAACCACCATCACCCGTTATGCAATAAGAAAAATAGCCAGAACAATCTGCTCCAGCAGTATCTCCACCAAAAGACTGCTTACCATATCCATAAGTAGAATCAAAAATACCAATGCTTTCATACCAAGATATACAATTAAAAAAATTCCCACTTATTTCTTTATTGGCAGCTAACCGCCAAGCCCATCCAGTTGCATGACAGTTCATCCATGTCCCCCCGAGATTCTCATTACCAAAAACAGGTAACCCATATCTGACTGAAACTGCTGTTCCTTTAAGATGAAGATTCTGATATATACTTGAAGAATTGTCGGGTGTATTTACATCCAAACCAATATCCCCCCCAGTTTGACCATCAGACGTTCCTGTGGTTTCTATTGTCATATTGCTGAATCTAACATCATTGGCGGTCTGCTTTATCGTGCTGCCAGAAGAACCGGTAACCCAAAAACTTGATGGGTTGCCTGTTAGACTTACAAAATCAACAAAATTAGTGTCGGCGACTAAATTAATCCCAACAAATTTCCCTATACCTATCAACTCTCTGCGGTTTGTTGAGGATAAAGCTCCCATCTGTCCATCGCGGGAGGATGATTTGAGCCAGTTGTATTTTGCCTGTAAATTATCACTCGGCTGGACAATAATTGCATTCTTAAAACCAATTAGTGACGCATCTACTTGTCGCGGCTCGATAGGAACTGCTCCGCATATTGACCCCATCACCGCCAGAACCATCAAAATCAAAACCGCTGCTCGTTTCATAATTTTCATCCTTCGGCCTCGTCATCTTTGATATTGAAATGTTTGATTAACAGGCACAGTTTTTTATCGATACGGTCATCGATTTTGTCACAGCGCTTATATACTTTATCACGATGTTCTGTACATTCGTTGCGATCCACCACTTTGCCCATAGTTTTAAGGTAATGCCCTATGAAGCAAATCATTACTCCTACTAACAAGGCCGATAGTATCGATATTATCACCGCTGACGAATTGTCCGATTCCGCCGCCAGCAATATATTTAGAAGCGATGCTATCCCCGTTAAGCTTGTGACCGCCTTAATCATTCGGATTCCCTTCCAATAATTTTAAGCTCCCGATTTTCTTTTATGCATCTGGTGATGTTTGCTCTTCGGCTTGTTCCACCTGCATTGCAAATCGACATACCCGCTGATTATATCGTGGTCCTGCACGACCCAGTCCTCACCCTCTACCGTCACAATCCCCTCGTCGAAAGGCACTGTAGCTTCTGGAATCGGGATTGTTATTCGCCTGTCTTTCAATATAACCTCGCCCGTCTCCTCGTCCGCCACTTCGCTGTGAATCCTGCCCATGCTCGCCTCAGTCTCGAACGCATCTCCTGCTATCGGCGTGAATGTCGCCTGTTCGGTCTCCTTAAACTGGCGGAAGACGGCGTCGTTCGCCTTCTTCATGCTCGTTGCGAATTTGCTTGTCATAGTTTTCTCAAAAATGGGCGACGGCACAGCCATTGAAGGCCGTCGCCCGCAATCCAAAACTTAACGAATTGGTAAAAGGCCCTTTTAAGCCAGCCCTGCGTTGTTAATTCTGTAGGTCGTGATTATGGTCAGCGTCGTATCGCCGGTTGCATTACCGGTATAATTATCGCCGGTATTGTCGAGCACGATGGCTTTATTCACCATTGTCGACGCAGCTGCCGAAATCGCTTTTATTTGCGGCTGCGCTATCGTGTCAGCGCTGCTCACAACAAAATCGCCGATCAGATCGGCGATCGATGTCCCGCCTGCTGCATCATAGACAACCTCAAGATCATCCGGCGCTGATGGCTCGGCCAGTACCTCGCTGCCGTAATCGAGTATGAACATCAATGCCAACGCTTGGTTTATCTTGTCTGCCCCGGGCGCCGGTACCAACTCTATCTGCGTTGTCGCAAGCAGCTTGATTTCAGCAGCGGTCATTTTGACCATTGCCGTCTTGACTTCGCCCTTCTGGTGGGCATTAAGCTCGACGATGGCCACTCCGTCTGTTGCTGTCAGTGCCTTGCGAAGCCGTCCGACCAGGAAATCGGCGTCTCTCAGCTCTGTCGTCAATGCCCCGAGCCCCGCCGTATCGCCGTACGGGTCGCCGTCCTCATCCCAGCCGATAAGGTCGCCGTCATTGCCGGTAACGGCCGCGGCCCTGCCCTTGACAAAGCCCTGAACCTGCAGCGAACCCTTTACGTTTGCCGCAATAGCCGTCGCGCAGATTCCGGCCAGACCATTGTCCTGAACGAACTCGCCCGCGGTCCTCACCACAGAAGGCGTATAATCCTTGAAAACGCCTTCCTGGAAATTTATTGCCTCTGAAAAAAGTTTTTCAGCCATTTTATTTCTCCTTGTTAAAAAGTTTTAATCACTTCGCTCTCTATAATTTCGCTTTTCATCACACCGCCCGCTATTCACTAACAACCAAATTACTGCTGCCCTTCGTCGCTCGTTGCCGGTTCCAGCTTTGCCAAATGTTCCCTAATTAGCTTCCGCACTCCCTCTTTCGTCACCGTAGTGAAGGGGATTGTTACCCCGAGCTCGGTGGCACGCTGACGCAACTCGGCCATATTCATTTTGTCCAGTTCATCTGGTTTCTGCACGCCATCGCTTTCGCTGTTGTCCGTCTGTGTCTCATTCTCCGTCTCGTCCGTCTCTGGCGGCTCCTGAACTGTCTGGGCCTTCGGCGGTTCCTTGATAGGTTCCGGCGCCGGTTTCGGCTTCAATCCCAGCGACTCCCCGCAATTGAAGCACTTGTCGTTGCACAGCTCGCCGTTGCCGTGCCGCTTTTTATTGTAGCGCAGTCCTTCCGGGCTTTCGACAAGCTCATTCTCTTGCCCGCATTCGCACTTTATCCTTTTCATTTCCATTTTCGTTACCTCAAATCTAATTACCGTTTACAATTCATTAATCACCAATCACCAATTCGCTGTTTGCTAATAACTACTCACTAACAACCAACGACCAACTTACGCCGTGTTCTTCTGCACTCCGCGGTGGTCAAGCGCTTTGCATCCGACGTCGATATAGCCCTGCCAGCCGATGCCGAGAACTCCGGGTTGCAGTGTTACTCTTTCGATTGTCGGCGTTCGCTTACCGTTAAGGAATGCCACCTCGACGTTATCAGCATCGTTCGGCGATGCCATCAGGAACCAGGTTGTTGCTGAATAATTCGGATAAGCGGTGCTGCTCAGTCTCGATTCTACTCCGACTTCCAGTGTGCCCTTATGTACGTTTTTGGACCCGCGTGTCGTATCGGTTGACCCTGCCCTTATGATGTAATCGCTCTCCAGCAGCTCCTTGCCTGTCTGCTCTAGTTCCGGCGGAATCAGCAAAACAGTCGGCTCAAGGTCTATCGGTTGGTTGTCCTTGTCTTTCTGCTTTCTCATCGCTGCTTTTGCCACGCCCAAATGTTCACTGGTCAAACTGTTTGTGCCATTCAGGTTGCCATGATCCGCATGGAACAAAGCAACACCGTCCTGCATTGCTCCGTTCGTCATCAAATGGGTGTAAATCAATTTGGCAATCAAAAGTCTCGATCTTCTTCCGGCGTGGAATGGTACCTTGGTAAGCGCGTTGAGATCGTCATTGATGATTGTCTGTCTTTCGATGATGATTAATTTGCCGTATGTTGCGATTTTATACTGCTCGTATTCTTCACCGAAAGTCCCGTGCTTCAGCTCGCCGGCGGCGCCGATCTGTTCCCAGTCGCCGATGTCGGTAACGCGGTTTCTTGTCATCGTTTTGAAGTCCGAAGCGTTTGCTATTGAGCACCACAGCTGCCAGGTATCAGCCGGTGACAGATAACCTTTCATCAGACTTTTGTTGATGACCTCGCCGAGAGCTATGGGCAGACTTACTGTGCTGAAAGCGGCTCTGATTGTTTCTCTTCTGCTTGTTGGAATGGTTCCGCCGTCCAGCACGATGGCGTGTCTGCATATATCTATCAGCGAATTGTCCTGCAGGTGCTTGGCTTTTTCCGCCCGCTGGTCGCCGTTCTTTTTGTCGTTCTGGAATTCATCTTCATAACCGGCCCGCAGAAGCATCCCGTCCACCAGTATGCCTCTGGTCACATCCTTGTTATGAATATGAATTGCTGGCAACCCCGCCGATACATCCGCCCTGCTTTCCCGGACTGCCTTCAGAATTTCGGTTGAGGCCTCGGCAACCGACTTACCGTCCTTGATACACCGCTCGATTACCTCCGCTGGCACATCATCCCCCCCGAGATTTCTTATCGCGTCAACGCGCTCCCGCTCTTCCTTGAGCACCCGCTGGGCGACTTGCTCCGGCGTCTCGTCCTGCTGGCTGGCATTCAGCTGTGTCGGCTGCACGGCCGTTCTCTGCGCCGGCTCCGGGGGCTTTTTGTTATCCGGCTCTTTTGCGGGTGGATCGGCCTTGTCGCGTTTCTGCTCGGCCTGCCATTGCTCTTCCAGCTCCGCTCTTTTTTGCTCATCGAGGGTGTCCGGATTTTCCCCTCGCGCAATTAGCCACTTCGTGAATTCGTCCATTGTTTTTTCTCCTTTAAAAATTTTACTTTTACTTCTGTTTTTCGCGTCCTCATCGGCCCCGATAGGACAAATACTGCTTTCCCCGAGTATCCATTCGGTGGTTATCCTCAAGTCTCTCGCTGCCGAGGCCTGATACTCCTTGCCCCCGACATTTGCCTTTTCTCCTTTGGGGATAATTACCGAGTTGATCACCCTGTATCCCGCCGAATTGTCGGTAAGGTGTCCCTCTTTCGTAAGCGTCCAGGCATGCTCGGTGTCTTTGGAGCTGCTGAAGAAATTCCGCCCTATTAACTTGTCACCTTCGACCCGAAGATTACGTGTGCTTCCATGCTGTTTCTGCACCGTCGAACGATCATGGGTATCAAGCAAAGGAACCTGCCCATTTGCCGGTGCCCTGAACCCGCTCATAAGCAAAATCTCCTCGATTATCTCCCAGCGTCCCCAGTCCATCACGAGGACCCTGTTCTCTGTAGCAATTACCGCTTCTATTGAACGCGCCTTTTCATCGAGCGTTTCCATCCGGACCTGATAAGTCCGCGTAGTAAGCTCGTTTCTCTCAATTAATCCTTCAATCTGATTTCGTGTCATCGGCATTTTCATTTTCTCCATCTTGCTTATCATTTTCCGCAGATGATGTTTTCACACCTGCTAATATTCTCCAGTCTATATCAATGCCTGTTTCCTTCTTTATTTCGTTTGCCTGCTCGATAGCAGTTTTAATTTCAACAGCCCGTTGCAACATTTCCGGCTGCCAATCCTTACCCTGCAATGAATATTCGGTCTTCAGATTCGTTGCCACATTCTTGAGCCTCAAATCTTGTCCCTTAGCCTCTTTCTGCGGGTCCACGTGGCCGCTGTCCGGCCAGTTCCAGGAAGGTATTGTCGCTGCGAGGTTTTTGCCTTTGTAGTATTTGAAGTATCCGGGTATGAGTAGTGCCTCTCGCAGCCATGCGAACAGCACCGGGTTATTTAATTTCAGCTCTATCCATCCACGGACAGTTCTTTTAAATTTATTGAAGCTTTGATGGTCGAGCCGGCCTGATGCGTAATTGTATTCCGAAGAATTCGCCGCCGCTATGTTATAAGGCATACTGATACAGCGGGCTATTTCGTTTATGATTTCCGCCTTGAACATTTTGTATGTTGTCGAAGGATGTTCCGGCTTCATCTGCTGCATTTCGCCGCCTGGTACTGTAAGCCATGAGTTCCGCGGAATTTCGACTTCGTCGCCCGCCTCGTATTCGACTGAACTATCGTCTGTCGCCTCTGTTTTAAGCACCCCCGCCACGTTCGCAGCCATCTCGGCCGCATCGCACGTGGCGAGCGTGTATCGCCTCAACAATGCGAAAAGCGGCAATGCCGGTGTTATCCACGGTATTCCTCTCGATTGTTCGAATCTTTTTAATCGATACAGGTGCATCACCTGTGATGCCGGTACCTTGTCGTATTCGCCAAAATTCTTTGAAAAAAGAGATGATCCCGGATGCTGTTTGAGTATATAGTAAAATGCGGGTTTTCCGTCCCCATCATATTCTATTCCGTCCCTTATTTTATCGTCCAGCACCAGCCCTAGCGGGCTGTCGAGACGATCCGGCTCTATTGCTCGCAGTCTGAGCTGCGGTTCGCGCCTTACCCTTGTCCATTTCTTCTTGGATCTGGCGTTAACCATTACGATAAGCCCTTCTCCCGAATCGCATTGTTGTCTGACTCCCGCTATCTGCTGAATCTCGCCGAACGACAGCTTGCCTTCGATATCACATATAAGAGACCACAGATAGAATTTCTCCTCGATTTCTTTGTTCGCATCCGGTCCTTCGCCACTCTGGAACTGCAGGTCGGCGCCCGTGCTGATAACTTCATTGACGAGAGTATCGATTATTCCTTCCGCATATGAATTATTGCGCACCTCATATCTGCACCTGTTCCGAAGCACAGACAGTCCCTCCCTTATCGCCGAATCGGCGTTGCCGGCGTTCGCCCAAAGCCAGTGGTTCTCGTTATGCCGATCCGTGGCAGCAGCGTCAAAGCTTCTGGCCGCGGCGTGCGGCGGATGTCCCTTCCTCTGGACTCCAGTTTCTACAAATCCACCTAATAAGCTCATCTGCTTCTCCGCTTAAGAAATCTGTCGAGCCACAGATCTGTAATTAAAATCGCACCGACGGCTATAAGCGCCGCCGCGCTGTTGTATTGCCTCACTCCCGCCCATATAAAAACAAGCGCTGTGACGGCCGTCAGGGAATCGATTTTCTTTGATATATATTTGATTATGGTTTTGAAACGTCTCCCCGCGGCCGCCGCTACGCTCGTAACTGAACTTTTTATTTTTGAAATTTGAATTTTCACGTTCTTATCCCCGGTGATTTGAGGCGTGTTATTCTGAACGGCACTTTGTTATTTATCTGAAGCTGCAGGGCCGCGTAATACTTTCTTGTTTCCCGCAGTTCCTTTAAACTCCGGTATGTCACCATCTTGCCTTGCTCCTGAAGCTGTATGGGCTCCCCTACCCAGTTCAGTATCGCCTCGTCGATTGCGTCTATAATTACAGTATAATCCGCCGCCATCTCGTACTTCCTTAAGCCAAAAGAAAAAGCGCCAGGCGGGTATGCGGCCCCGCATGGCGCTTTTATCTTCCAGCCGAAATAATAAAGAGCTTCTTTACATTAGTAATTTTCGGTATGTGGCGGGCGTTTTGTCAACGCCTAATACGATGAATTAAGGATTGCGGTCTATATATAGCCAACTATTTTACAGGCGGTCTATATATAGCCAATTATTTTGACCGCTATTCGTATTTTTTTCTTTCTCTCTCGGCCTTGCGCAAATCTTCTACCTGATCATAGCAGCTCTTTTTGGCCGCCCGGCAATTAATTATTTCCTCTTCCACTGCGACCGTATCGATGTCTATATCCGGATTTCTCTTTGCAAGGTTTTTGATTTTCGACAGCTCTCGTTCTTTTCCGGCCAGCAGGCGGGCGCGTTTTTTAAGAAAGCTTATCTGGTTATCATTCGCCCGCTGCGAACTCATCTTCGCCTCAATCGCGGCTATTTTGTCCCAGCTATCTTGTATTAATTCTTCTACTCTTTTTCTTCTCAGTGCTTCTTTTTCCGCCGCTCTGTCCCTACCCGGCCTTTCTCTTTTGATGATCTGGCTGTTGGGCTCTTCTGAGGATTCTTCCGTATACTCCTCTGTGTTTTGTTGCTCCTCGAGTATTTCGATGCGCCCTTCAAGCTCTTCGATCCTGCTCTCGAGCTCTGCAACTCTTTCATCCATGTCCGTTTCGGGCGTGTCCTGCTCGGCGCTTACGGGCAATGTCACAAGAAATATGAACAGAACCCCTATATATAATAACCGTTTCATAATTTCCTCTCCTTTCTAAGAACTGCTTAAAATTTCGAATTTTTTAATATTAACAACTTTTCTGCCTTTTATTTTTTCTACAGTATATTCCTGCACCACAAAACCAATTTCGCGCGGCGGCGGAGCTGGTGGCGGTGACGGTTTTTTAGCTCTGTCCGGCGGTCCCGGATTCGATTCTTTTTTCTTCACCATCCTTCGCCTCTTTAATAAGCTCCAAGTCATCCTTCATTTGTGACAATATGTTCCTGATTTTGCATAATGCCGTTGCTATTATTTTCTTGAAATCCGCAGGTTTGATAGTATCATTTTTTTCTAATACCTTGAACTTCTCTATAGAATAACAAAATCCCAATTTCAATCTTATCTCTAACATAGACAAATCAGCAGGATTGCTGCTGACCATTATTTTATGTTTATCAATAAATTCTTGAACGTCCATTTTTCACCTCCGGGCTTTGCCCGTCCCCGCGTTTAGCTCCGACCGGTCGGAGCTGCGGGGGTCATTTCAGTGTCTCGAGTATCCGTTCTAAATTTCCCGCCGTTATTTCGCTTCGGCCCTGCAGGTAATTATATATCGTCTGTGGATTCAAATCAACTTCGCGTGCGAGCTGCGGCACGCTCATCCTTTTTTTCTTAAGCAATCTATCTATCTCGCTGCGAAAGTCTACCTTCTTCATATTGTTGTTTCCTTATTGCTTAGCTTTTCGGCATCCCCAGTGCCTCGGATATATTTGCGCCGTCCATATTCGCATCTTCAAAATCAGCACCGTCAATATCTGCAGCATATAAATCCGCATCGGTCAGATTCGCATTTCTAAAATTCGTACCGGTAAGAAAAGCGGCATATAAATTTACACCTGAAAGATTCGTATCGGACAAATCAGCCCCGGAAAAATCCAGTCCGGATAAATCCTGGCCAGACATATCAGCGCCGGATAGATTTACATGTTTAAGTATTGCCTTGCTTACCGCCTCTCTGAAATTTTTTGCTTCGGCAAAAAACAAGATTTCTCCTGTGGTTTTATGTTTGATTTCGATTTTCATATCGTCCCCGCTGCTATATTTAGGGCCAGTTCCGTTTTTGTCGGCCAGAAACCGAATCTCCTTTTAAACCGTTTTTCCGCCGCCGTTTTTGTTCTTTTTCTTCGCTTTTCCATTTTCCTGTTCCTTTCCTATTTACACTATATTTTCAAATGAGCTAAGAATTATAACATATCCCAATCTGATGCACTCAAAAACAGGATTTTGCCTTTGTATTTAACACTCCAACCTGAATATTGACCGGTATAGGTAACTATTAAATGCCCTCGCAATCTTGCGCCTGTCATTACGTGTTTGAATGTTTTCACCTTGGCCATTTTTCACCCTTTCATATTAATTTATCAATTCTATTATAATTATATAACTATAATAGAATAAGTCAAGCAAAAATAACAGGTTTTTTAAATATTTTTTAAACCCCCTGTTTGCAGGCATTTAGGGCTTATCTTTCTTTTTTTCGTATACTTTTTCGATAATCTCCTTGGTCCGGACTACGGTTCCGCAGTTTCTGCATATTTTCCGGCGGCGGATCGCCCCGAAAACAGGCATCGTTTTCACGCAGCTCCAGGGCCTGCCCGCTTCATCGCGGAAATCCTCGCATCCGCAAGTCGGGCAAATCAACCCCTTTTGTTTTTTGCTGTCTTTGCTCATCTCAACCGTTTCTGTTTTTGCAGCTCGCTCAGTTTTATTTTCTTTTTACCCCTCGTCGCTGCCGCCGGTGCTACTTTCTTTTCCCCGGGCGCCTTCAGATAATGTACGCCCTTGTAATAGCCGGCCGCCGCTGCAAGCACCTCGAGGTCTAGTGAATGTGTCGGCGCCCCTTTCGAGACCGGCTCCCATACCCATTTGATATTATTATTCCTGTCCCGTTTTTTGATTTTATGCTCGTTGGAAAATTCAGTCAGGTAGTAATAAGGAATTTCACTGTAAAAAGTCAGTAATGGTGATTTTATAACTTCGCCTTTATCGTTCCGCTGCGGCTCGGCCCAGCTCTGCACCTGGTTCTTAAAGTAATGCGTATCGACTATTACAAGCTGCATACCTCGATATCGGCGCCGCTGTTTTTGTGTAAGCCGTCTTTCTGTTGCGCTTTCGACATCTGATATCGCCAAAGGTTTCAATAACGGTCCGGGCACGCCCTTGGTCGGAATAGTCAGTCCCGGCCGCTGCCTGCAGTACTCATATACGTCATCCGGCTCATCCGCTGCAAAATGCTGAAATCCGGAGTCCACGAACATTACCATAACCGCAAGCCACGGCTTCTGCTCGTTCGATGTCCCGTCCGCCCAGGGGAACGGACTGAGCAATACCTCTTCGTCGAGCTTATCGAACGATGAAGCGTGACCACTTTTTATAGTGCAGTTTTTCAGTCCGTATCCGTATCCCTTTATTGTATAATCGATTCGCACAATTCCGCGTGTTCTCGATTTATGATAATCCGCCGCTGCAACAAGTATATTCACCCAGTCCGGCACCGTCCCCTTGCTGAATCCGCCGGTAAGTTTTTTCAGCTCGCTCGTTTTAAGCTTTTTGCCCACTTCCTCGAATGGCACTGCTTCGATGGAATTCTTGAAATCGATTAAAGCCCCCTGCGCAATACCCTCTTCCGTATTTGCCTTTAGCCATTTGGCCATAATTCTCGGCCAACTCATTCCCTCGAATGGTGATATCCATCCGGGCGCATTAAAGCCGCTGTGCCTTTCGTCCCTCAGCGGCCGGCCGTGAATATTGCCGTCGGCGTCCATGGTTTGGCCTTCCGGTAGCCACTCGCCGGCGGCAACAAGCGCTTCTTTCTGGATTTCCTCTATCCGATGTGCGCAGCGCTGGCATTCGTACCATACGCAGCCGACACCTTCTCTTATGATTTCATCCGGGTCCGTCAGTTTCGGCGGCTTTTTGAATTGTATCCAGATCCAAATAATATATTCGCCGCAATGAGGACAGGGTATGTAATATTTTTCTTTGTTAGATTCCTGATAAGGCCCGTCTATATAATCCTTCGGGCTGACAGGCGTCGATACCCTGACAATTTTCCTATCCCAGAAAGTCGTTGTCGTTTTAATTGCGATATCTATCGGATTGGACTCTCTTCCGGAAAAGGGCGGGTATGCCGTGGGCTCGTCGAAGAACAGGTTCTTAATATGTTTTTGTTTCAACTCTGCTGTCGATCCCGCCCATCCGAAGTATAGCGTCATCCTGTCGAAGCTGAAATAATCGCCTTGCAGATCTCGCGGTCCTGATGTATGACCTAGCAGCGCATCGGACAGCTCTACCATCGGCTTAAAAACTTTCTCTTTGGTATAGTCGACATCTCTTTCTCTCGGTACAACGTATTGTGTATTTGCCGGATCCTGCTCGATAACGGATGCTATCATATTCTGCACGGCGGTCGATTTGCCCATCTGGCGTGCGAACATCAAATCCAGTTCCTCCACTATTGGGTTATTGAACGCATCCATTGGTTTGCGCATATAGGGTGTTCTGTCTGTCCGGTAAGGTCCGGGCTCAGCGCAATCCGGAGGCAATATTCTTATCTTGTCTGCGCATTCGCTGACAGATAGTTTCTCGGGTATCCGCCAAATATCCTTCTCTTCTTTAGTCCAGATTGTTTTCACCTACTGAATCCCTCTATAATTGCCCTGTTTTCTTTATTTAAAAGTGCCTGTATCTTCCGGGGGTCGTTAATCGCTGCGAGCTGCATGGCAAGTTTCCTGCCCTGTCCCAGCAATGCCCTCTTTACAGCGAGTATTTTCAAGGCGTCCCTTCGCTGCTCCTCTTCTTTGTCTATCCACTTTCCCCTTTCTATGTTGTATTGCATTATTTCCCGTTGTTCGCGGACTGATTTTATTCCCGCCTCACTTTTTTCTTTCAGCAGTTTATGCTCGGTCGGTTTTTTCCCTTCGTTCGCTGCGAAAAGTTTAAGCTGACTCTTGATATATACCTGCTTACCGCCTCTTGTAGCCGTCAGCATCCCCTCTTTTAACCAGCGACGGATCGTCCGTGCGCTTTTACCGATAAATCGTGCCGCTTCGGTCTGCGTTTCGATAATCTCGGCCTCTGCGATTTCGGCCGCGCTTTGGTTTTTCGACTTTGTTTTTTTCTTTTTTTCTGCCATTGTTTCCAGCTCGCCCAGCTCGTTCATCTCCTGTCTGCTCAAATGCCTGTTATTTCTGATTTTCGTCAAAAGATACAGGTGCCGCTGCTTTTGAGCGATTTCAACCGGGTCATGGGCGTTTTTATTCAACTACAATCTGTTTTTCTCCGATAGTTTTACAGTCAAGCAAAATGCCGATGCGAAAAAATGTTCCGCCGGCTGATCCCGGCGTAACAGGCGGTTAGTCTGATAGTTTCCGCCCGCATCGGCTCCCTTTTATTCATAGGCGTCCCTGCCTTTTATTTTCTAATCAGTTTTGCCTTCTTTCCTGTCCATTGTTCCCACCGTTTCACGGCAACGTCGCAGAAAACCGGCTCCAGCTCCATAGCGAAGCATCGCCTGCCGAGTTTCTCCGCCGCTATAATTTGCGATCCGGACCCACAAAACGGCTCATAGCAGATATCCCCGGGCCGCGTATGCACCCGCATTGGGATTGCGAACACCTCGACCGGCTTTACTGTCGGGTGTTCGATATCCTGATTTCTTTTTTTGCCGTCCCAGTCCAGTTCCCAGACATCCGTGTAATATTCCGGCTCGGTAGGGTCACCTTCTTTTTGATATCCTACATACCATACGCTGCCAACTGCTTTATCTTTCGGCCTGAATGCCGGCTTGCTGCCTTTCGGCCACATCAGCAGGCACGGCTCATGCCGCCAGGCATAATAGGAAAATGTTATCACCGCGCAGGGTTTGACCCAGATAATCTGCTGGTGAACGAGAATTTTCAATTCTTCACAAATTTGCTCTATCATGCATTTGTGCTTGGATGCATACCACATATATATAGCGGTCTTTTTCTGTATATATTTAAGGCCGATTTCCAGAAATCCCTTCATGAATCCCCTGGGGTCAGTGATATCGATTTCCCGAAACGTATCCGACCAGTCTTTGCCGCCTTTTTTCGCGGGCCTGTTAGCCCCTGTATAATCAACGCAATACGGCGGGTCCGTCGCAAACAGACTTGCCTTCTGATTTTTCATTAAATATTTGACATCTTTTTTATTCGTGCTGCTGCCGCAAAGCAGGCGATGGTCTCCGAGCAGCCACAAGTCGCCCTTTTTTGTTCTCGCCTTTTTCGGCGGTTTTGGTATATCATCGTCATAAGTTTGCCCTTCTTTTTCATGAACACCAACTTCGCTATGAAGTGCATCCAGTTGAAGTGCCAGATAATCTTTATCGTTCGACAGCTCCGAACGGAGCTTGTCTATATATTCCCCCAATGCGTTAATAAACCTGCCCTGGCAATGGCGATTATTGAGCGTCAGATTAAGAAGTTTTTCGTCCTTAACGTTAAGCCGAACGGTAACGCACCAGCATTTATATTTTTCGCCGTGCATATCAGCCAATACGCGGTACCGCTGATGCCCGCCAACAATAATGTTCTTCTTGGTCTTAACATTCACGATAATCGGCTCGACGCATCCGAACTTTTGTATCGACGCTGCCAGGCCCGCCAAGGCCTCGTCGCTTATTACTCGCGGGTTATACTCCGCCGGCTGCAGCTCGCCGAGTCTGAACTGTTTTATTTCTGGTCGTATTTCTCTCTTTTTCATTGCTTGATTATTTCTGCCTTCCCGCCTGTCCATTGTTCCCACCGTTTCACCGTTACGTCGCAGTATTCCGGGCTGAGCTCTATCGCATTACACTTCCTGCCCAATTTCTCGGCCGCTATAAGAGTCGAGCCGGATCCGCAGAACGGCTCGATTATTATGTCCCCGGGCTTGCTCATCAGGTCTATCGCCTTGCAGGGCAATGCAACCGGAAAACAGGCCTTGTGTTCTTCCATCTGTATTTTTTCTGTTACCGGGATCCGCCAGAAATTACTGACTCCTCTCTGCCTGATTTTATCGAATGCCCATGTTTTTTGGTTCGTGCCGACGAAGCAAAAATCCAGGTCACAGCCGATATCCCGGTTCGTCAAAAGCAGGATGTTTTCATATTGCCTGGTCAGGCTTTTATCGCTGGTAATAGGCATAGCCCTTTCTTTGTCCCAGACTATGCTCTCCAGAAAAGTAAACCCGCAGCTTTTTATAAGATGATAAAAAATTTCGATATATTCCCACCTCGTATTGGCGTTGTAGCTTATATTCCAGAACAGAAAGCCTCGCAGAACCTTCTGCACATTTTTAGCAACAGTCAAATTGAAACCGATGTATTGGCTTGACAGCATGCTGTCCTTATAATGCTCATACATATCGCCGCCCATGTTATAAGGCGGTGACGTAAAGCACATCTTCGCTTTTTTCTTCCCCATTAACTTAAGCACATCCCCCATATCCGTGCTATCGCCGCATAAGAGTTTATGATCACCGATCTGCCAGATATCGCCCGGCCTGGTAATTGCTTTTTTGGGTGGTTTCGGAATCTCATCATCATCAGTAAGGCCTATTTTTTCACTGGCGCCGAGCTGCTGCCGAAGCAGGCCTATTCTAAGACCCAGATAATCCGCATCGTTCGGCAAGGTTTCCCTCAGCTCGTCTATGTACTCGGCCAGCTCCTCAATAAATTCCCCCTGTGTATGCGGATTATTAAGTGCCAGGTTCAGCAGCTTCTCATCTGTTTCGGACAGATCCACTGTTATACAAACCGCACTTTCGACACCAGTTGCAGACAAAACCTTAAACCGCTGATTGCCGCCGACGATAGTATTAGCGCCTTTGCGAACATTAACGATAATCGGCTCGACGCATCCGAACTTTTGTATCGACACCGCCAGGCCGGCCAGGGCCTCATCGCTTATTGCCCGCGGGTTGTACTCCGCCGGCTGCAGCTCGCTGAGCTTAAACGTTTTTATCTTCGGCTGAATTTGTTTTTTCTTATTCATAAACCTTCAGCCCTGTAGATTCGAGGTCTTTGCTTATTATTGGCAGCAATGGCTGAAGCGGCATATTAAAAGTCGATATCCAGATAAACAGTTTGAAGCCGAAAAGTAATTTCAGTTTTTCCCGAAACGTCAACTCCCAGCAGCTGACAACTTTGCCGTCTCTTGTTTTGTATGCCGGCAACGGCTTATATTCCGGCTGGTTCTCTGCAAATGTGCAGTTCTGACCTTCAAATTTTACTGGCTCCATTTTTCACCTCGTTTCAGTTGACAATTCATTCATTTTTGACCTTACTGTTGACAAAACTGCCCTGCAAATGCCTTAAAGTTGCCTCGGCAGTCGGCAGTCCTTTTTGCTTTCTTCTCTGCTGCCAGCTTGTAAACGCGAACACCTTGTCCTCGATGGAGTTCTTCTCTGCGATCGTAAACCGCTTCCTGCCGAATCTTTTCATCTCTTCAAGCAGCTCCTGTGCGTATTTTATGTGATGTTTCGGCATCGCCGCCTCGCCGGCCGCCAGAAGTATTTCGAGCTTCCGTTTCAGCTCCGCCGTCTCAGCAATACTCACAAATCCTAACGGTGCTTTCTCCGCCTCAGTTTCCTCGGGCGCCGGTTTCTCAAACAACGGCGCCGTCCGCTGTCTTAACCTGTGCCTGAGCTTCTTTTCAACTATGTTCATTTAAACAGTCCCTTTTGTTTTCTCACCCGCTTACATTGTTCTCCGCCGACTTCCATAGCCACACAAACATTGGGGCGGGTCGGATAAATCTCACAAGTGTTATCATCCTTCAAAAATGGGCAGGGCATCTTTTCTCCGCAGGCAAGCAGGTATTCTTTCTCCATATCATCCTCGAATTTTATCCTGCCGTTGCCGTCACACAGCTCAGCTACTGGCCGCAAACGTGGCTCCCTAATCAAATCCAGCTCCCCAATCTGGATAATCAAACCCCGACAGCATGCGCCGCATTTTTGACATTCCGCCAATGCTTTAATTTTCTCAGCCATTCAGCAATGTTTCCTTCCGCAAACAGGGCAGATTTTACCATTGAGGCCGCCGTCCAAATGACTGCATAGTTTCTGGCCTCTTTTCCCTCTGGCAGCGTAACAGCAACTGCCCCAATGTTTGTGACACTCCATTTGATACCTTCTCACTACCGCCCGCTTGTAAGATACCGAATTAAAACCAAATTCCTCAGTCATTTAGCTTGCCTCTGTTTTTGTTCGTAAAGCCGTTGCATTTCAAATCTGTTATTCATCGTAGCTCCCTCTTGTTGAGCCGCAGGACTGCCTATATAATCCTTGCATCCTTGACACATTTCTCTAACAACTTTTTTCCCTACCATTCCTATTATCCGACCGCGAGTGGGCGTTCCACAATGCGGGCAGAGATACATTTTCTTTCCCTCAGTCATCGCTTTTTTATTTCAATGGAATAATGCCACGACCTTTACACCTACCGCAATCAACCCATTCATATGCCTTTATACCTTTACCTGATATACGCTCGCCTTTTTCCCCGTGGCATACAGGGCATATATTAAATTCGTCACCGACAAGACTTTCGACTAATTCCCGAAATGCAGCAACTTTTTCAGCCCAAGCGTCGAGGTCACGTTTCTCTTGTTGCAGGTCGTTATCTTCCTCGCTCAATCTTTTGTGCACATCAAATAAAGTTGTTGTTTGTTCGTGGCCATTAGTTCTAACACCTTTAATCGCAAAATCTAAATCAATATCAAGGTGCACAAAACCGTGACTACATGGGGGAGGCCCCAAGTCTTTATATGCTTTTCTGATTTTATTTAATATTTTAAGTTCTTTGCCTCTCGGTGGGTAATCGCTCATTTTTTACCTCTCTTTCACCAATCCATCGTTCCCGCATTTATACAGGCCAGAGTAAACTGGCAGGCAGCTATCATATCTCCGAGCTCGTGTTTTACGTCGGCAACTTTGCCTTCCTGCATAGCAGCTTCAAGTTCCCGATATTCAAGTCGAATTGCACCGAGCGCTTCGTGCCGGGACGTAAAAGTTCCAAAGCCCTTTTCTTCAATCACTTTATCAAGGTGCCGTTCCGAAAATCCCTGCGCCCATAGGATATTTTCTCTCGTCACCAATGCCCTCATGTTACCTGTATGTTCATTACGAATTGTCGCGTGCATTTCTTACCTCACTTTCAAAATTGCTTTTGCTTAGGCCATTCTGCCCGGCCTAAAATTTTCAAAACTGAACTGCCCTGAACCTCTGCCCATACAGGGGCTTTGCCCTGCGGCCTACCTCCCCAGCGACCGCACGGATAACGCTTGACAAATTCTCCTTTCCAATCCTCTAAGTCTGGCTTGCCAAATAACGGCTTATCAACGAGCGGGAAAAGTTCCATTATTTCTGATATAAGTTTTTCGTGAAACCTTCTGAAATCCAATGCCTCGCTGATATTAAGCCCTTCCAAATATAACCACCAACCCCGATATATAAGTCCGTTAATGCCCGGACACCAAAACACCCATATATACAACGGCTTTCGATAGATAATGTCCCTCTCGCGTTTCCAATATAAATGCTCTTCCATTTTTTCTATTTTTCTGCGGAGAATGTCTGATTTATAAGTAAACTCCCAGGGTGCATACATATATTTTCGATAAGCACTCACTGCATCTTCCGGCCAAACAAGCGGCTGAAGTCTATCTACCTCTATCCCAGCCACATTTTTTAGATATTCTTTCGCTCGCTGGCGGGCTGCTTCGCTCATTTTTGGAGGTTCAAATCCTCTCAGGACAACCGTTGACATCTTTTCGCTTTCAAAATTCCGTAGTCGCAAAAAAGCACGGAAACTTTATTCCCGATCTGACCATATCCGTAAGCTGTTGCATAAACGACATCGATTTCGTCTTATCGTTCAAATCGGGGAAGTATCGCAGTGACCAAACCTGCTCGTTCGTCAGTTCTTCCGGGCCCTCGAACTCATCCTCGTCCAGTCCTATCTCGGCCATATACGCCTTTTTGACCGATTCCGCATCCGGCCCCACCCACCAGTCACAGTCGCTCATTCTGAAAATCTTCATTCCGCCTATAGCATTCATTTCTTCACCTTTAATCTTTTAACCTCTTCTATAGCATAGCTGCCGCATTTCTCGCACCGCTCCGGCTTGTCCCGGCCGTAACCTGCGGCACAGCCACTGCATTGATAAACCATCTCAAACTGATTTTTATCGATATCTTTCAGATATTCTTCGACGTCGGCGGTGTTCGGCGGCGTCACCTTATTCTTATCCGGCTTTAGCCCTCTGTCCGGGCCTGCGGAAAATTTCGCGGGGGTTTGCCCATTTCTATCAGTTTCGCATCGACCGCCTTCGCCGCTGCCACGTCCGTCGGAAAACCTCCTATATTTATCCTTTTGCCTTCGATAAATATCACTGCCCGCCAGGGATTTTTCTTGCTGTTCGGAACTGCCGAAACGCCGTAATATCCTGATTTTGACTTCCGCTTTTTACGGGGCTTTTTCTCCGGCGTCGGCGCCTCGCTTGTATCCGCCGGCAGCACTGTTATCTCTTCTGTCGCGGGCATCTTTATCATCGCAAACCCTGATACCTGGCTGCCGAGCATTTCCGCTGTCACCCGCGCTTGTGTTTCGAGGTTGACAAGCACCGCCGCCCGGACCAGTTTTTCGATTTTGTAAATCCCGCCTTTGCCGTCTGTGAAAAATACGCTTTTATTTGCCATCCTTGATCTCCTTCAAAATCTTTTCAATTGTTCCGGGGGAAAGTGTGTCCAGCAAAATGTTTTTCATCGCCTTCCTACCTACATCAATAGCCCTATCATCTACGCTTCTTTTTTCTTTGGTTATTGGTAATTTTATTCCCCAAAATTCGCATATTCGCCTTATCGCTTCATTACAAAATCGGAGCTGCTCCTCGACGTCTTTGATATGAAAGAGTGCTTTTTCAAGCATCTGTTTCTCCGGCGGGTCAAGATGCGGCCCGATGAAATTCTCCAGCTCCTCAATAAACCGTTTGTCTTTGCAATCAGGACAAGGATAACTATCTTTACCAAACATACCGCAGGGTATTATTCCATTTCTGCACCTTGGATTACTGCATTTCGGCTTTTCGCCTCTCGGCCATGGCTTCGGCGATTTAACGAACGGAATTCGCGGACATTCCCCGGGCGCGAGATTCGGCAATCCTCTCTTCCAGTAAATCCCCTCGACCGGTTTATCCCAAAACCACATCTTCAATGTTCGAACGGCATAACCCAGCACTGCCCCGGCCAAAATCAATATCCCCGCCGCTATATAAATCTCCATCTTACTGCTCCTTTATTTTTTCAGTTTTCAAATCTACCGGGCAATTTGGCAGATAAACTTCCCTGTCCGGGAAAATTGCCAATAGCCGCCCATCCATTAAATTTATATGTCCCGTTGTCACTCCATGCCCGCAGCAGCAGCCCCTTGTTTTTATGCCGCCGTCATTCAGGGCCTTTACCATATCTGCGATACAGGCATCGATGGGCATTTCCTTTTCGTACTCCTTGCCAGTGGGTGAAAGGTCCGCCGCGATGGTAACTTTCATCATCACAGGCATTCGCCCGCAATGCGGACACGGCTTTGTGCGCCGCCCGTACTCTGCCTCGATTTGCGCTGGCCCTTTCGCCCTGTTTTCATTGTCCATCTTCCACCTCATCATCCCTGAAAATATATTTTTCAAATCTCGGCGACCTGAGCATCGCCGCGCACGCATTGCTCAACCTGTCCAATCCGTCATCGCCGTCAGCATTGAACGCCTGGCGGAGAATTTCTTTTAGTTTGTTACGCTCCTGTGCCGCTAACTCTCCGCTTTCGCCGTCAAGTTCTGAAAACACCGACATCAGACCGAGCTCCGCAAAGTTGCAGAGTGTTACGAGCTCCATTTCCGACACTTTGACTTTCTTGCCGATATTTTTAACGACCACGCAATGGCCTTCCATGCGTGCCGTTATCGCAACCATTTTCGCCTCATCCATATTTTTTATTTCTCCTGTCATTGAGGTCGATATACTTAACGTTGTGAAACCGCAGCTGCGGGAATTCCTTTTTGGCGACTGACTTTCCGGTAAAGTGAGTGGCGTTCTTAAAATCGGTAAACCCCAGGCCGCCGCCGCTACGTCTTGTTACGAACAATCCGTCTCTGCGTCTAACAACTATATCTTTTTCTTTGGCCATAATTATTCTCCTGTCACGGTTATTGCAGGGTGCACATTCCAAACTGCGTTTTCACAGCGGCCGGACACGCTTTTTTTCACCACAAATTCACTTTTTGCGCGCCATCGCCAACCGCAGCCAAACAAAACTTTTAGGAAGGACCCAAAACATTTATTCCCCCCCACCTGATTACATGACCTCATGTCCCCACCATTCAATGCGCGCGCTGCCATTTTGACCGCTTGGAAAAACCTTACTATTAAGCTGAAAACAAAGTTTTTATGTCCCCACGTTTTTAACTCAAAAACGAAGATTTGCCTAAAAAAGCGGACATTTAGAAGCGGACGTTTTTCAAAAACTTTATTATCCGTGTGATAATGAGGGTGACCGGACATAAGCACGCCCACCTTATTATCGAAGTAAAAACGAAGATTACCGTAAACACAACTGAGATACTGTTTCAAAAAAGCACTTTTCAAACAGGCGTTTAAATGTCCGCTGCTGATTTTTTTTGATTTTTGAACGTGATTAACGGATTTCGTAACTGCCATAAAAACCTAACCTTACGAACCTCTTAAAAACTTAAGTCATCATTACTCTGTAAAAGGTTTACACACCCTTACAAACGATCGCTGTAATCACGGTCCAGACGCTCGCCCATTCCGTTGGCTTGAATGTTCAAAAAGTGCAGGTACTGGACCGTGGTCTCCAGGCTCGAATGACCCATCAAATTCTGCAACGAATATATATCGATACCAGCGCCGCCTTCGTCTTTGGACCTTAAAGAATTAACTGCAAACGTGTGCCTGAACATGTGCGGATGGAGCGACTTTTTAATGCCTGCTGCCTCTCCCCTGCCCTTAATCATTCTAAACAAGGAAGTAGAGGCCCGAGGCCTGAGGCTTATCTCCCCTGTTTTTTTATCAACGGCCCGGACGGTTTGCAGATAAGTCTTTTTCCGTGAGCTGTAAAATAATGGTTTGCTTATATCGCTTCTGCGGATATGGCGAGGCAGAGTTTTGGGTCTTATCTTGCTAATGTATTTATCAATTGCCGTCGCAAGGCGCTTGCTTATAGGTATCGTCCGATCCTTATTGCCTTTGCCTTTGTATACCTCGATTACATTTTCACCTAAAACTCCCGGAGTGTCCTGCACACGCAGCTTCGCCAGCTCCTGAATCCGCAAACCGGTGTTGAGAAGTATGTCGCATATTAAAAATAATCTCCTGTCGCTCAGGCTGGTGGCATTCTTCCTTAAAAAAACCATAAGCTGCTGCTGCTCATCGTCATTTAAGACTTTTCTCCAGCTGATTCCATCTTTACGTTTTCGAGGTCCCGTCCGTGCGTGACGCATAAATTAATCCTTCATTGGCAAATCTGGCTGCTGAGCTTCAAAAGAAAACTTTACTCTCTCCTTTTCTTTTTTCTTCGGCTTGGTAAGTTTCTGCAGCTGCTCTATCGAACAGTTAGAAGTGCAATCTTCAAATACAAATTTGATGCCGCCGGTTTTCAATGTTGCACTCGTCAGAAAACCTTCACCTGTGATTTTTTTTGCTTGCCCTGGCATTATTTTGTCTCCTTGTTTTTTGTTATTTGACCTTCCGCATATCAGTATTATGAAATGGAATTCCATCGAGAAATTTCGCCAGCTCCGCCTTAATGAAATAGCTGGCTTTCAACTCTCTACATAAGCGGATAGCAGCAATCCCGAAATTTCGCCAGGTCCGGGCTGTGAACCTGTCGTAGTAATTCATCTTGCCGATACGGAACTGATCAACAAAAGTGTGTGTTCGTCGGATTATCTCGAGTGAAGTTTCAGTCTCTATCACCGGCTCCAGGCTTACGAAAGTTTGAATGCCTCCTTCTTTGGCTTCTACAATCGCAGAAATTCTATCATCAGGAAGAGCTGCATAAGGTTCGCGTGCCCTGGATCCAGCCTCATCCAGAAGCGTCAGTGTGCTTCCGAACATATCATCTGGACCATATAAATCGAAATCGCGCGCAGCTCTCATGCCGCCTTTAGTAAGAATCTGGAATGGGATATTATTGTCCCTCAGGATTGAAATCGCCTGCCGGGTAATCTTTTCATAATCATCGAGCTGCTGATACGGATCACACCCAAAGCAGAGTAGTACGCGGTTGTTCATACCCGCAAGTTTTGGGGCTTCTTTACGAAGCCTTTTAAGGACATCTTTTTTGACAGTCTGCACGCTGTGAAATTCAGGATTCCGCATTACTGTCGGCCCAAAGCAGTAATCACAACAGAAGCCGCATCCCTTATATAAATTCACCGCCCAGTGAGCGTAATCTCTTGCTGGTCCCGATGGTTGATAAATCGCTCCCATGGATATCCCTTTTAGTTCGGTTTTCCGTTTCTTAAAATCTCGTCCATCTACAAAACTGTATATTTACTTCCTATTTCAAATCCTTTTTTGAAAATTTTAGGGATGAGAACCCCAATAACGTCATTCGGCAACTGCGATAACCTCATCAATTCGCTCGGCGATAACTTTGTGAGAAGCTCAAAATACGCCATTTGGCCGTGCTTCTTGTATACCTTTTGAGATATATCCACCTGTCAACCCTTTCTGCAGCCGTGGTGCCCCGTGTCACCGCTTTGTCCGCCAAAGCCGCCTGTAATACCTATTTCTTGGATTTCTTTGCTTTAGTGCCCTTCTTGGCTGGTTTGCCCGGTTTGTCTGCGCAGGCACTGCACAAATCTTCTTCTACCCAGTGACAAGGCCCGCCAGCTGTTTGGCATGCCTTCTCTTCGGTACATCCACAGACACGGCATTTTCTAACTTGCTTTTTGCCCTTTTTAGATTTGGCCGTCTTAGGTGTGCCGTCGGCTTTCAGATTCGCCCATTCCGCCGGCTCTTTGAATTCTTCCCTTTCGCAAACTTCGCGGTATTTCTCGTCAATGTCAATTCCGAAAAACCCTGCAATCATTCTTGCCGTTTTTATAGATTCTGCAGTCCCGCCTGTATCCATAAGGTAATAAAAATTAATCCTCATGGTTTCCCACAAAATGCTAGCTAAATCTTCGCATGCTTTCGCAGGGTTTTTGCTGAATTGTTTTTGAGCTTTGTCGACAAATTCAAAGGGATCTTTACAATCACCTGTAAAATCTATTTCGAGAGATACAATAAGCAATGCCACAGCATACAGCTTGTTTTTATGCTTTATCGCTGTTGCAGGCGTTTCCTCAAGTCCCTTATAAAGTTCCATTATTGTCTGGGCCCATCTGCGCTCTTCTAATTCCGCCCGGAGCTGCTTGAGCGTTTCGGGCTTATTAGATTCTGTTTTTTGATTATGCTCCTTTTTGACCTTTACATAGATGATCCTGCCTTTTCCACTGCCGTGGACCACCAACGCGGGCACAGCCCCCTTAGTCGCTTTTTTGACTTTGCTGAACTGCCAGCTGCTCAGACGCCGGCCGTAAATCTTTTTCAGCCTATCGCATTCTTCCCTCTCATAACATTGAGATATCTCTACGCAGACCAAACCCGGATGTTTTTTCTGCATCTCCGCAAATTTAGCCTTCCCGACAGCAATCTCTTTTGACTGCCAGCATTTTTTGTCGAGACATCTGTCTTTGGTGCCGATTGCATCCTCAGCTCTCTCCGCCCATAGTGTCGGCTGGCAGCTGCTCCGTTTCTGGCAATCCTGGCAGCCGGCAGTATCGAACGGCGCCTTTTTCAGAATCATCAGCTGCTCGGCCAGCCGTTTTTCGAGATCCCTGACAGTTAGATCGCTGCAGTACTGGAGCGATCTGTATATATCCTTGTCTTGGATGTGCTGGGGGAATCTCGCAATCAGTCCCAGGTGTGCCGCCGTGAAATAACTAAAATCCGAATCCTCGAGGATCAGCTCTTTCCATTTATCAGAAAGATTGTTATTTATCGCCTCGCGCTGATGGACCCATTGCTCGTTTTTGCCCATCTTCGACGCCACCGCGGTTACATCATTTTTATACTTGGTCAAGAGCGTGGCAACGGCCCTGCCCTGCTCGAGAATTGTCAAGTCCACACGTGCGTAATTCTCAGCAAATGTAACATCAAACGCTGCATCATCAGATAATCTGCCGTGATTCAATACTGATATCGTCTCATAACCTACCTCACGAGCTGCCAGCAATCTCCGTTCGCCGGCAAGAAGCTCAAATTTCCCCCCATCGATTTCACGCACATGTACCGGCACCATAACACCGATTGCCCGGATGCTCTCAATAAGGTCAAGAAACGCTTGACTCTTTTTATTAATTATTCGTGGATTGTCTCCGCTGATTTTGATTTTTTTTATTTCAACTGGACAGAATTGCATTGTACTTTCTCCTTTCACCAATTCGGTTTATAAAAGGCCCCGCACAAAGCGGGGCCTGGCAATACATTCATTACTTCATCTGCACGGGCTTTGATAAACAAACCTCTTTATCACAGAAGCGAAGTTTTTCATCAACTTCACTCCTAAAGGCGTACTCGTCCGGGCTGTATTTATTGGGCGGCAGCAGCGAAGGCAGGAATCCTAATCTTTTAAGAATTTCAGAAACCAGCTCGCTACAAAAAACACTCGACAAGTCGCTACGGTGGCCCATAAAAAACGACGCAACCGCCGAAGCAGCTCCCATAAGCTCTACAACGCTTTTTTCATAGGGCCGGTTTAGCAGTTCCGACATAGTGCTGTTTATAATTTCGTAAAACCGCTCGTCTCTTTCACAAACCAGACGCCGCAGAAAAGCCTTGCCCTTATACACCTGTAGGATCTCACTTAAGGGATTCAGCTGAACGCCGTTTTTGCCATGCAGCGTTGTCGATTCAAAAAGCATTACCCGGCCGCCGTCTACAACGATGATGCCTATATGCGAGTAACGTGCCTTCCTGCGGCTGCATAATGTGCAGAAACAAAGTATCAGCGCGCTTATTGCGCCTTTGCCCCGGAAAAGAACTATATCACCGGTTTTTAATGTGCTTCTGATATTTCTGTAGGGTATCATTTTACTGGCTCGCTATTACTCCGGTTAACGTGTTTTTTATGGCTTCAATCTCTCCTGCAGTGACAACGCCGCCGCTGGCTGCTTTGACATAAAGGTCCGCAAGGGCGGCTATTGCACTTTCTATTTGCAGTTTACCTTCGGATTTCTGTTGTTCGACTTTAACTGTTAATTGCGTCCCATCGGGAGTGTTCTTCATTGCCTCAAGTCCGCTCAAGGTCTGGTCGCCAATTCGATCATATTCTGTTTCTGAGCGCAAGCAGCTTTCGCCTTCGATGATCTCATACTCCTTATGGACTACTCTCGAGCAGCTACTAACTAGCCATACCGCAGCGGCCAGCAAAACCACTAGTGATATGACGGTTGATGAAAATCGTTTCGTGTTCACTTTTTTCTCCTTTCAAATTAAAATAATGGTCACAATAGTTTCTCCGGACTTTTATAGCCGGTTTCTTTTTTGAGCTTGTCAAAGAGAAGGCCTTTTTTGTTTGTGGCTCCAGATGCTCTGGCTCGCTTTGCCCATTCCACCGCTTCGGTGAAGATTGAAGGTTTCAACTGGCCGCACTGACACTGGGTTATCATGTGCTTTGTAATAGCCCTAAAGGTTCTGGTTTCTCTTGCATTGAGGTAAAAAGTCTTGGTGAGCTGGTCTGCCCAGAATTTTGACTTATCAACTATTTCAACATCCAAATCCAAAACTTCAGCGGGTTTTCTCTCAATGGTTGTATTTGTTTTTTTATCTGTATGAGTATAGGGATTGGTTTTTGGTATAGGTTGGTCATTTCCGCCAAATCCACCTGACCCCTTTGGCAAATCCTCTTGACTATTCTGACTATTCGATTTGTCAATTTTGACAAATCGGTTTTCATCCTTAAAGGCGTACCAAAGTGTGCGGTCATATTTTTTTGAATTGTAATTAGCTTTGAGTATGACCCCCTCGCGAAGCAGCTTGTCAAGAATCACCCGGATCTGTCGGATAGTCCAGTAATCGAAAAT
Organism: uncultured Pirellulales bacterium; assembly: GCA_964468375.1. Lineage (GTDB taxonomy): Bacteria > Planctomycetota > Phycisphaerae > Sedimentisphaerales > Anaerobacaceae > CAYXUW01. The sequence continues at coordinate 46,065 of CAYXUW010000001.1, forward strand.
CTCGGCAAGCCCCTTTACCGTGCAATATGTCCATGTTCGGCCGTCGTGATAATGTTTATTGTGGGCTTTATTTTTCTCTATCCAAAGCGCGAAATGGCGAATCATGATCGCAGCGGGAACTCCATACTGCTTTGCATATTTAACACTAAATGAATGCCATCGGCCTGATTCCACTTTCATTCGCCTTCGATAAATATCGCCATCCCTACTTGTGCTTCAGTTATTCTTTGCACACAACTTTTCGCCAGATACCCTTCCCTGCTATCCCACGCAGGGCAAATAACGCCTTCATACGGACACACATTTTCAGTGAGATTTTCCCGTTCGGCGACCGCATCCTCTCCGTAAAGTTGCATATGCGTTAAAGGCTTGTAGATTTGTCTGTTGTTTTGCATATTCGGCCTCCCTGCCGGGCATGGTCAATCCCTCAAATCCTTAAAAGACTCCGGCGGCCAAAACACCTTCCAGCGTTTTCTAAATCTACCGCTGTGTTCACATGCAGAACGCCCTGGGGCTTCCATCATTCCGACTGTAGCCTCGGCCACTTTTTTGCTGCCGAAATAAAATTCAATGAGGTCCCCGGTAAAGCAATTCGGCCTTTCCCTAAACGCCCAAAATTCCACCGTTCCTTCTGGAGGTTCATCCCAGAAAGTTTTCTGTGCCCATTTTGGAACTTTAATTTTCAGCATTTTTGAATTTACCGTAAAAGTATTTGACGTTTCGTTTCCAGTTTTGGTTGCCTTCAAAGTCCTCCGACGGCGGGCAATGTCTGTCCGCCAGCCAGTCGATGAATTCCCCCGGGCTTTTCGCCGCCATCCAGCGCAGCCGGTTCTTAACTATTGTCGCCGCCGCCCATCCCGCCTGAATATTCAAACTGCAATTCGGCCGCCTTCTGATTTCCGCCAGGCACCGCGGATGCAGTATTCCGAACTCCCTGCCGGCCGAGCCGTTCTCGGCTTTGCGGATAGCGAGCAATAAAAGAAAATTGTCGCCGATGCAGTTATTCCGCTCGGCCGCCCGCCGAATAATCGGCAGCTCCTCGAGTAGCTTCATATCGCGAACCTGCACCTCGACCGCGCCGCCGCAGCAACTCTCCGGCCACGGCCCTGCACCGATAGCCAGTAAAAGAATAAATCCAATTATAAAAATCGAACTCATGCTATAGCCCGCTCCCGCTGCGGATGAACAAACTCCACATTTGAATGATATGGTTGCTGCTTAAAATTTTTGGTAGCGCAGATTGCATTTTTCCTTCTACATCCAGGCAAAATACAATCGAAAATTACAAAAGTATTGCCTGTCTCATTTGCCAATCTCTGCGCTTTCTTTGAATTAGGCCTGCTCATTTTTCATCTTTCAAAATAGCAGCGGGAGAGTTTGGAATTAGCTCCCTGTCCCCGCCCGCTGCAAATCAGCCCTACTTCCCTGTTGGGCCCAATAGCGGGGGCCAGATTCGAACCGGCGAAATTATGCTTATGAGACATAACACTTAGGCCACTCGTGCACCCCGCGTAATTTCAAATAAGGGCTGAGGCCGGAGGGAGGAAAAGAGGAGTAAAGCCCCAGCCCTTTCCAATGGAGCAGACAGGATTCGAACCTGTTGTTGCGCATCGGGTTTTTCGGTGCGTAATTCGCCGCTCGCCGCAGCACACCTACACCAATAATTGCATCTATTGGCAGATTGCGTGTCCCCTAACCACGCCGCTGCCCCATAAAAGCCAGATCCCAATACAGCGGAATCTGGCTTCGGAGGAGGGTGATGAAAAGCTTATAACTGCGAGGCCGGGTTTACCTATACCACCCGGCGTAAGGTTTGGAATATCGACATGATGCGCTTTCGCGTCTAGCGCGGCGTTATTATTTTCGACCCACCGCCGGCTGGGGTCATGCCTCTATAAACTAAAGGCGATAGTATAATTCCCGGCCGGCAGGTCATTGCGAGTTACACCCTGTCAAAACGACAAAAGAAAAAAAGAGTCCCCTGCCGGCCCCTATGCACCTGTGTGCAGTTGGAAGCTTTTATAGATTTGATGGAATATGCGGCCTGCGGCACACCAGCGGTTAAAATTTTGCGTTCAGCGACATCTTGACTGGGGGTCAAGAGGTCGCAGGTTCAAGTCCTGTCGCCCCGATACTGATTGTTTGGGTCCGGCAGTTCCGGTTTCGTTCGGGGCTGCCGGCACCCCCTATGCTTACCTGATACGCCTTTTTTATCGCAGCCCGCTTTCGCCTGGCTACGTAATAGGTAAGCGTCGTTTTCAAATCGGAGTGTCTCGCAATCTCTTTCAGCTCGTGCGGCTGCAGGATTTGAGCCCATTCTGTAATTGCCGTCCGGCGTAAATCGTGAAAACTTCCCGTCACGCCGGCACGGTTAAGTATGCGCTTAAATTCCCTGTCGAAATTATTAACAGGTTTTTTGCGAAACCTCTCGAGCAATCTGCCCCGCCGCTTCATTTCCATCAACCGCTGATATCTCTGCGGCTTGATAAGCAGATACGGCTGGCCGGCGGGCAGCTCATTTAAGAGCTTGACTAAAATCCTGGCAAGCTGCGGCGTCATAGGCAGCTCTCCGGTCTGTTTGTTCTTCGGCTGCCAGCTCCACGTGTGCCTCGTATCGTCTTTGGCGGTGATATATAAAATCTCGTTTGCGAAATCTATATCATCGACTGTCAGATTCAATACCTCGCCGCGCCGCAAGCTCATTTTGCCGAGCAGCACTCTCGCCCGCCACAGCTCGTCCGGGCAGGCGTCGAGAATAACCCTTATCTCCCAGGGCTCGAACGTCCGGATCCGCTTCTGCGCTACCCGATACATTTTCAGGCCGTCGAACGGATTGCTCTCGATGAGCTGATGCTTTAACGCCCAGCTAAAGACCGGCCGAATACTCTTGATATAGATATTGGCCGAAACCTTGCCGAGCCCAGCGTCGATAAGTGATGCCTGAAACCGCTCGGCGTCGGCGTATTGAAAATCGCCAACCGCCCTGTCGCTCGCAAACCCGGTCAGATGGCTGAACGCCGTTGCGGTCAATGCCGCCGTCGATTGCTCGATGGATTTTGTGACTTTCATATATTCGGTTAGTAACCTGCTGAGTTTTTTTTGGCCTTCCAACTGCATAATTCACCTCCTTCCGTTGGCGGCCGCAGGTGCATATCCTGCGGCCTACTGTAAGAATCTTTCTGCAGCTGTCAAGCACTTATTCCGCATGCGCCACTTTTCCATCTCCCGTATTAAGTTTTAAAAGAGCGTCAAATCGGTGCAGCGGCACCGGATTTTTCTTGACTTTTTTGAGCAGAACTTATAATATTACGCATATAATCACGGATGGCATCGGCGACGGAATGAAACTTCCCTCGGATAGCATTCTCAAACGCCTCTTTTTCGGAAGGATAAACTTCAACATATATTGCGGTTTTTTTGGGCTTTTTTGCCATAATTAAACCTATGCTTAATCTATGCTATGTTTCGGCTTTTAAATAGATTTGTCAACGCTAATTTTAGCGGTTTTCGCTATATTTAGCGGTTTTCGCTATTTAACTATTTATGAAATAAGGACTTGCAAATATTAAAATTTTTTGTATTTCTTTAAGTTTATGTCGAAAAAAACGCCTACATCCTTTGTTTTGGACGAACCAATCAAGAAGATTAAGGACGAGCTGGCCCCCGTTTACGGCCTGAAAAATATACTCTCAGGTGGATTACTTTTATTTCACTGTCTGTCACCGGAGAAGCGGGAAGAAGTGATAGCAATGGTCAAGAAAATACCTTCCGTAACCACCGACGAAAAGCTGCGCAGCGTAGCTGATGAGGACAGGATTCGCAGAAAAATAATTCAGATTCTTCGAGCCGCTCAAAGCATCGGAACAAAAAAGAAATCCTCTCGTCGGGCCAAGTCTGCAAAAGTTGGTTAGCTTGACGAAGTCGAATATCAGGCCAGGTCCTTAAGGTGGCATTGATCTTAGACAAAGATTTTTCTCTGTTAAAACTTATATGTTGTATTTTTTTTAACGACATTGGGAACCCCTCCTTGTGATATATTTTTCAGCGATTTGCTGACTGCGATTATAAATGCGGCTGAGGCGGAAAATCAAAAAAAATTATGCCCATAGTGACAGCGTGCCGTCACTGCCGTTTAATTTAATTGTATTCGAGTTGCCGTTTTGTTATAATACGTGAAATTTTGGAGGATAAAAAAATGAAAAAGCTCCTTCTCACAGTGTCAATTATTGTCACTCTGTTTATTTTAGGCAATCAGCCGCAAAGCGTGGGGACGATGCGGTTTCGGCTCGAAAAGGTCGAGCAACGGCTTGATGATATTGATAAACGGCTTCAATTTATCGAAGAAAAATTATTCCCCACTTCATCTGATATAAAAACCGATATAGAAAAAACCGTTGAAGAAACGGTTGAATCAATGCTGGTCAGGGGAACAGTATACAGTATTGATCTTAAATCCGGCCAAATTAGAGTTCATTATGATAGTTGGAATTTATTAGATATGTCACAAAAAAAAGCATTAACTATGATGTTTAGTGATTATATGTTCTTGAAAACCGGGAACCGAAGCATTTTAGTATTAAAGAATAATAGCCCCAAGGTCCTTGCCAGATATAATACCGAAATAATGGATGATGTGAAAATATATGAATAGGGAATTCTACATCAACTCTGCTAATTTTTTGAGATTTTCGGGAGTTGCTATCTCGCCAATACGGTTTTGTATCTTCTCCATGCCCCTGCCAAAGCTCTCCGGCGGGCTATTGCCGGCATGGCACATCCCCCATCCCGTCAACCCATCAACAATAGCCATTTTATAACCTTCCGGCGTTTCCTCATATTCAAAATCGGGATTTGTAAAAACCTCCGGCCATGAATGATCAATATCAATAGATGCCGGCTTATTTCGTTCAATCGAAATTCCGGCAATTACACCTATGCCGAAACCGGTAGCCAAAACCGCTATAACAGCATATCTGTTAATTTTAATCATTTTCTGGTTGAATTCCGCAAAATCTCTTCTTTAGTGAATATCAACTGTAACGTAATTTGTCAACGATATTTTAGAAATTATCTTCAGCAGAACATTCAGACGGCGAATCTCGGTAAGTTGTGCCGGCGTTAATTCGCTCATTGTATCCCCTTCCATTTATCGCCTTTCAGATGCGGGCAGGGAATAGGTAAACGGCCCGTCTTATTCAAGTTCCCTAATCCCGCTTTACAAAAAAAGATGAAACCGATTTTGTCGCACTGGTCGCACTCTTTGCAGATTTTCAGATGCTTTTGCAGCAAGACATCGGCATCAACCGGCTGTGCCGGCACGCTGGTATGTTCATGACTTTTCCTATCGCCGCAGCAGGCCATATTATACCTCGATTAAAGTAACTGTCCCATTGCCGATCATTTCATTAGGGCACACATTTTCATTTTCGTATTCACCGTAGGGGACACACCATTCTGTCCACGGACCGCCGTATGTGTCATAAAGAAATACACTACTGAACGGTGGAACAGGTGAACCCTTCGGTCCTTTGAAGTCGATTTTTAACTTCCAGTAATTTCCGCCACGCATTAGCCAAATTTTTCTGCTTGTTAGATTAACGGTGTAATCAATACCACCTCCACAGTTATCAAGATTATAATGAACGTAGGTACCGAAATCATCGTAAACGACATTCGACCAGTAACAATAAGTCCACTGGTCCTCGTCGTCATAAGGCAGCCATAAGCCGGCGCTTTCACTCCATTCGAACCGGCCCCGCGAAAGCAGGGCCTCGCCGTCCCAGCCGATTCCCTGGTCGAGAAATTTATAACGGTCCAAACCGCCGCTGCCGCATTCTCCTACGCCAGCACAACACAGGATATTTTCTATCTCAGCTGCAACTGCTTCCGGCGCCGCTGACGGGTCAGGGCAATACTTGCACTGAGCTCCAGTGGTTAATATCTTTTTCGCTGTCGGGTCGTAGTGAATTTTCTTAAGCGCTGGGTCATACCATACTTTTAGCATTTAGCATTCTCCGTCCTTCGAAGAGTAGGGTATTTGTACCCAATACCACTTGCCCCTGATATTTTCACAAAATAAAATACTACCATTCTCAAAACGAGGCGCAATTACATTATAATTCGAGGCCTCACCAGGTACTTTGCGATATACATGGATGCCGGAGCCCAGTCCTGATTCTATCTCTGCGCTATCGTTGCCGAAAAGGTTGCAAATAATATATTCCCTATCAGGTGCATCTTCAGTCACCTTGGCCATTCGCACCTCGGGTGTAATTGGCCGGCCGACATAATGAGTTACACCGTCGCCGTCAGTTATATCATACGCTATCATCCTGTCGCCGGCCGCCAGTGCCGACTCGGCACCTGAGATTACATTATTTTCCAACAGATTCAAAATCTCGACAGGGTCCTCACCGGCATCGATGAATCGGTCGCCTGAGGTAGCCGTCCATTTCGAGCCATCCAGGACAAGACGCTTGCATATATAAACGCCCGCCCCAATCGCCTCATCTATGATTTCGTAATTTAGTATCATTATGTCGGTGTACAGGATTTGTTACAATTCTCTTGAAAAACCGTAACGAAATAAGGAGTCCCTGCCAAAACAACAATATACCCATAGCTGTTATTCTGCAGACGGGGGGCCACGCCGTTAAGCGGGCAGCTCTCCGGGCCGCTCGGGCCGCAGCCAACGCTTTTGACCGTAATGCCTGAGCCGAGGCCTGAGGTTTTCTCCTCGCCGTCGGCGCCTATCATATTGCAGTTAATGGCAGGACTTGCTATCGGATCCTGCTTAATGCGAACCATTCGCACGCAGGGTACACAAGGATAGCCGACCCACCGCTTAACACCCTCATCATCTGTATTTTCAAACGCCGAAATCAAATCACCCGCCGCAAGAGCCGGGACGTTATATGTAGTATAATTTTCAAAAAGATTTAATACTTCGTATTCCGGAGGGATGAATACGCCAAAGCTTGCCTGTTTATAGCATAAGTACACTCCAGTTGCTGAGCCGGCTTTCTGCTGCACCTGAAATAAATACATGTCGGAGACGGGACTAACGGTTGGCTGGGGTGGTTCAATTCTCAAAGGAGTTTTGTTCGTATCATTTTTTAACTGCTCAACATCTTGCGCAAGTTGATCTAATTGTCTTTTAAAATCAGTCATATTATTTCGCAAATATTCCGCTTATATCCAATTCGCCGTAATCTGTTCTGATTATTGTAGATTTTGATTGAAAATCCCATTGAATTGATGTCACTGTTGATTTAACAGCTTCTGTGCCTGCAACATCAGAATTTGTGATTAATGTGCCCACCGGTATCCCGGGATCTATTTCTTTGATTGCAATTTCGACCTTATCATGTCGACGACCATACCACGCTGCCGCGGCATTAAGAGCTGCCCTTAATCGGCTCCTGTCGTCTCTCAACAGATTATCATCGCAACCGTATTCAATTAACTCACCATCCTTATCAACACCCACAATTGTCCCCGGAACTATGTACCACAATTCAGCATCCGGAATGGTTATCAATAACGTTTTCTGATTTTCATAGTAATTAAATGCATGCACTATTCTTATACTCTGGTCCGTTTCAATAAAAACAGTCGCTATGATATATTCATAATCTATTCCTGATTCCTCGATTTTCGCTTCATATACTGCCGGCTCAGCTTCATCCCAGTGATCTTTTGCAGCCAAATATTGCGGATTAAACCTCATAGAAATAGCCATCTCTCTCGACAATACTCTCACTGCTGCGTAGTGTTTTAATCGTTTATCCGCATATTGATATTTACCTTCAGCACCCTTTACTAATATAAAAGGGGTGCGAAATTCTGGCTCCGCATAATCAGGATTGTTATCGATTGGCTCTTTATCGCTGTAATCAACACCGACTTGGAATGGTAAACTGTTTGAGAACTTCTTGTCAGCATTCCAGAAGCCCGCCTGCCGTCCGATATCCAGCTCCCCCGCCGGATCCAGAAACGGATTGACTATTATATCACCACTTGAACTGGGAAGGCTCCAATCCCAGTCATGGGGCACCCTAAAGATTGTGAATACGCGATCAAATTTATCTTCTTTTCTGAACTTATCGTTCAATTCGCCTTTTTCTTGGTCACTCAGTCCGTTATATTCTTCTGACGTCTTGGCCGCATTTTTAAATGCCGTTTCTGCCTCCTCACTCCACCCCTTCTCAAGACTCGGATGAGAAGAATCACCTTCCATATCAAAGTGCAAACTGCAGCAGCTTTTCATTTTACCGCCCTGTACCACAATCCGATCGTAAACATGAGTAATGTCCCTTTTGATATCCACTTTTATCTGCTCTTTTTTTGTCCATAGATCGGGCGCTACTATATTAAAATTCGCTGGCATAATAACCTCGTCCAGCTTAATGCTTTCATCTAAAAGGGAGAATGGCACGATATCAACTAAATTGCCGGTAATCACAACATGCCATCCGAGCCCGCGCCCCCTATTTATCAGATGATTGATTGCTATTCTTGTCTTCGTTGTTCTAAAGTCATAAATTCCTGTGATATTCTCAAGAGCTGTTTTAATTTCGCCGTTTGCTGCAAGGTGAAATTCTGGCCCGTTCTCATAATTATAATGAGCCAGAAAATACTCAATTATATCGTAGTTGCTCCATAGTTCATCATCAGAAGAAAAAATATAGGTTAACTCTTCAGTTTCCCTCATAAAAGAACGATTACCTATTATATTGCCGCCGAACTGATGCCTTCGGTTGAATATTGGCAAGTGATCAATCCATTCTGGCTCATCTTCACCCGGATTTTTCACCCAGGCACCATCAAGCCAGGTATCTAATAGCGTTTCCAGCCCCCAGGCTTGTATTGTCTGGTCAGTGATTTTGACATTGCCGCTTTGACCAAGCAGTCTTAGCACTTCCGCTTGTATCAGTCCTGTCCACAACGCCGATTCATTATTTCCTCTCTGCGAGCGTATTTGTATATAACAGTAAAGAAAAGACTCAACTTGCCCTCCATCTATCATCTGCTCCATATCTTCCCATTTGCCCTGACCATATCTCGTTCTTAGGGTCGCGTGGCTAGTGCTCGGCGCTATAGACAACGATGCTTCAAGCGGCTCAAAGTATGGCGCATATATCCATGCATCCGTCCAGTTCCATTTATAGTAAACTGCATAGCGAATTTTACCATTCAATGTATTTTTATCAGGTGATATAACCGCCATTTATATACTCTCCGCCGCTTCTCCCAAAAAAGTTCTGCCGGTCGGTTTGTTCGGTCCTTCATCGGACGCTGTGCAGGAATAAATATCAGTGTTAATACTATCTATTGATTCTTCGCCGGCAATAATTCTTGTCCTCACAAGTACTTTCAAAATATCTTCGTTATCAGCAGACGGACTTGTCCATTTAAGAACAGCCCTATTATTTAGTTTGTTCATTGCTATTATTACCGGCTCGTCAACATCCGGGTTTGGGTCACTTCCATCATCTGTAAAATAAATAAGCCAGTGTGTAGCTGCATATTCATCATCATCGTCAAACAGGTATTGTGCTGTTACATAACCGGTCGCACCTGCTGCAGGCGTGATATTTACATCCAACGGGGCATCCGGATCTGGTATAATAAATTGGCCATCGGCATCAGTCTTTATTTTCCAAGATGTTATATTCAATGAAACAAGGTTGTATTTATTTCTCCGTCGAGTAACCAAGTGCAGCTCAGCGGACGGTTCAACTGATGTCACATATGGCAATTCTACAAATGTCTCATCTGGTTCACCTTCGAGATCCGGTTCTTCGTCCACACCCCTATATAACTCGTATCTATCGAGCGAATTGTCTGCAATCCTGTAATGACCTTCCGCTTCGCCGCTCTTTGGCACTGGTACAATTTTAATTTTAGTTACACAATTAACTTCTTTCAGTTCACCGATATTTACCTGACCCGTCGGCGATAATGTAATGCCCGCTTCGGCAGCTGCCTCGGTTACTTGTTTTTTATTCTCAGCCGCTGCCGGCGATAGTGTGATGCCCGCTTCGGCAGTCACCTCGGTTACTTGTTTTTTATTCTCCGCTGCCGCCGGTGATAATGTAATTCCTGCCTCAGCAGTTACTTCTTTGATCTGTTTTTTTGTGATATCGCAAAGCTGCCACGCCAGTATATTATCGATAGACGGCGAAGCTGTTCTGCCCTCAACCACTTCCAGCCACAACCATATTCCAATCATCTCATCCGTATCGAGTGGTTCTATATCAAGTCCTGTTGCCGGTGTAATTCCCGTCGACCATGATAATCCCGATACGGCATCCGTGTCATGTTCATCTTCACAGACCGTGAACTGGTCATCGACCGGTTCTTCAGCCGCTATCTTAATTCCAGGCACCGCATCTAATGTATCATCTGCCGCACCTGCACTTTCACTTGTTCCCAGCAATCCTCTTCCTGTTGCAGGTACAGTCAGAACAGTATCCGTCCTTGATGAGTAATAAATGATTTCCCTTAAACTGCCACTGCTATCTGTTATTCTACAAAAACCTGTTGCCGGCCAGTCCACAAACGTTCCACTTGTCCCAATTGTTCCGGCTCCGGAACCGCCTAGCTGTGACGAATCACTTACTTGCTGCGTAGCCAATGTTTTAATCCATACTTTCAGGTTCCTAACTTCATTCCCCCCTAGATTTTTTATTGCCAGGCATCGAAGCTTGACTTGTGCTTCTCCGCTGGGTACATTCGACGAACCTATTGTATTGTTAAATACTGACACTAGTTTTATTGTAGTCGAACCAACTAAAGCGGCGGCCGTATGCCTGCTGATAATTATGTATTTCGCCAGGTCAGTTCCTGATTGGAGCATCTTTGTTTGCCCGTTGGCTATTTCAACGATTGCTCCCGGACTATCCCCAGGCGCAGACCACCGCATACTATCACCACTTATAGTTTCTAATAATCCCAATCCAAAGCCATTGGCCCCGCTAATCCTCTCTATTACAATTCCCTGTATCGACCAACTCGGAAGAAAGCCGATTTGCTCTTCACGAGTTGAGCTACGATAATTCCCAAAGCTTAAATCAGGATCTTCCTGCGCACCACCATCACTGGTTGCGCCGGTTAGGAATAAGCCTAAGGCGTCCGAGAAGGTATATTGTTCCGGCATAAAAATCCTTCTATGCTGCCGCAGCTGTTAATGTATAAGTTACCTTAAGAACATCACCATCAATGACTGCTTCATCGCCGCCATCAAATAACGCGGTGCAAAGCAATTTCCCGGATGTGCCGCCTTTAGTATTATCATTTGTAAGAAACATTCCTTTCATTGTTTCAGTCGCATTAATGAAGAAGGCGCATATTTCCGTGTTGGCTATTTGCTGGCTACTCGCCGCGGCGAATGTTATTTGCGGGCGGGCTGACTGACTGTATTCATCCCCTTCTTCCCATCCGGCATGGCTTGCCATCGTATCACCCGCTGCCAAGGCAGAATAATTATCATCCCTGATAAGCCCGACATACCAGGACGGCTTTGTTTCAGAGCCGAGAACAACATCAAGCAAATAATTCAGTCCTTCGTTTGTCGTTCCGTTTTTGGCAGTTTTCTTCCATTTCAGCCGACCGTTTTTGTCAAAACATGACACGGTAAAATATCCGGCAAACCTAAGACCACTGTTTTGATATTTTTCTGGTAATTTCATAAAATACTCCTGTAATTATAAGTAACTTCCCAAGGTTACAGTCGCTGTTCCAGTAGCGCCATTATGTGCGGCATATATCCCCTCCATTGGAGATACAGAAGGCCTTGCATAATATGGTCCCTCCTTATTGCCCAAAGCCGACGATATTATCCAGTTGTCCCCATCAGACCAGATGAAATAACTGCCCCCCTCTATACGGTAATACTTTTCATTGTTGTAGATTCCGGTATAAAAATAATTACCTTCTATATTTGGCGTGCCAGTAGTTGTTGCAAAGCACATATCAGGTGGCTCATCCGTCTCATAGATTACAACCTGTTTTGAAACTTGTTCATAAGCATAATTTACACCAGGCACATCCGGCCTGCGAACCATAAGAACTGCAAATTCCTTTGCGGTGCCTTCATTACCATTTACCCCTATTGGCACTACTCTGAAATGATGAATCTGCCCATCTTCGAGAAACCTGCTTTGCCATTGCAGATATCCGTTATTTTCCGGCATCTTTTTGCGCTCGGTCCATACTTCATCGATTTTTTCATCCACTCTATAATAATCTGTTCCTTCCACAAAAAACCACCCTAGCCGGGTTTTGCCAGGGAATACTTGCATTGGCTGAATATCTGAATCGTCCAACACCTCCACTACCGATGATTCATCCAAATTCAGCGCAATGGTATATGACGTTTGTTGCGTTTCCGCGATAAGCACACCATCAAGGTATATATAAAATGTCGGATCCTCCTTGTCGCTCGAGTAGCTAAGTTCCCAGCTATATGCTCCAGTTCTGACAAATTTTATTATCGTTACCATATTTATCCCCCCGCACTTGTGGGCTTGACTACCCAGGCCGCCCTCACCAAGTAATCATTGCCCGCCGGCACAGGATTAATCATTTTTTGCGGTGGACCGGTCACTCTGACCTCGACTATCAGCACATCATTTACGCTTCTGCCCTGGTCGTCTTCTATAATGACTGTTTCGCCTTTCAGCGCCGCATAGTCATCCGGCCGGCCGTTGGCTGTTTCCAAACTGCTCAATCCTTCAATTGTGCGTAGAACCAATTCTTCGGCTTTTAATGCGTTTGCACGAAAAGCTACTCCGTCTGTCCCCGGCCTGTCGATTATTTGAATGTCCGAGGCCAATAAGGGTATCTGTGGCCCTTCTATTCGCAAAAAATCAAATGAACTTATACTGCCCATTATTCATCCGGCCCGAGTCGGGCTGAAGTAACTCCCGTGGTCATTTTTTCTACAAATTGATCGATTGCTTCTGTATTCCTTTTAAGGGCTTTTGTATGTTCTTCCATTGCTTCAGCAATTCCATAGTAAGCTTCTATGCCCCGTGTATAATGCTTTGGCCTCCCTATTCCGCCTGCCAGCCCGGCCTCTCTTGCCACCATTTTCCTGAATTCATCTGTTGCTAATTCACCCTTTCTGCCTACTAATTCAAAACCCTCTGTGGCTTCGTAAACATCTTTTAGATAATCAGGCCGTATACTAAACGGCGAAGGTTGATACGTTTGACGATATAATCGCAGCAATCTGTTCCTCTCCGGAGAACCCGCCTCGGACTCTTTTATAGCCAATAATAAATTTTCCTGTAAAACATTTTGAGCCATATTAAACATCCGGAATTTTTCGGGAGTAAGCCCAAAACGTATTATGTCCCCCCATCCTCTGACGTTCGCATCGGCCTGCTTAATCGTTTCGGTAGTTATCTCGCTTAATACTGCGAACGGGCTTTTCTTTTCACCCGTTGTTGCAGCTCCTGTTTCGGCGAACGTTGCATGACGTGTTTTAACGGCCAATGGTAATCTTTGGAATTGTTCTGCCATTACATCTACAATATCGCTTGACACTTTTTCCATAATTGCAGGCAGCACTTCCTCGTATTTGCGTCGTGAAGTCGCGCTGAACATTTGCTGAAAATACTGGTACCCCTTGCCACCGACTGCCAATTTAAATACATCCTCCGCCGCCGGTCCTTTTTCGCGGGCTTCTTCGTAAAGTCCGGCTGTGAACCAGTAGCGCTCCACCGCCCCCATTTCCCCCCATTCCTTTCCTTTTCTGGCCGCTTCTCCTGATAGATATTCATGCGCTTTTTTGGACCTTCCGGTTCCATACAGCATCGATGACATTAACGTTTGACCTGATTTCTCCAAACCGGCCGCTTCTATTGCGGTTGTCAGCAAAGCAAGCGTCTGGGCGAGAGTAAAGCCGTATTCCTTGGCCGTCGACTGCACCGTCATAAGCTGTGGTATATATTGCCCCACATCTGCCAATGACGCTTTGGTTCCTCCGTAAACCGCAGAAAATAGTTCCGACTGTTCTTTGGGCGTGGCGGCTTCCCATTTTTTAATCACCGCCGGAATAAGCGCAAGCTCCTCCGGCTGAATCCGGGCCGGTCCTGCAAATTTTAAAGCTGCTTCCGCCGCCGTTATTGCGGCGGGACCTGTTCCCAGCGCAGATTCCATATAGAATTTTAACGAAGCGGCCGTACCGAACGGGACGGATGTTTTTAGTGCCAAGGCCTCAGTTTCTTTTCTGATTTTCTGTATATTTCCTAACGATACATCGCCCCGAAGATGTGCCAGTTTAAGTATGCGCTCCTCATTCGTAAGGGCTATATCGTACATTTCTTTTTGCGATTGTTTTATTTTTTCCGTCTCCTCGGAAACATTCCGCAGTCCCCTCACGAAAGTGGCGACGCTGGCGATTCCCGCCGCCCAGCCCATAATTGATTTGCCTATACCTTCCAGTGACTGGCTGGTCTGCTTCCCCTGACGGCTCAGTTTTTTCTGGCCGTCAATGGCCTTGTTTTGAAGATCCACAACTTTGAGAAAGGCATTTACTGCCTTGGCCTCTTTAGCTTCTAAGACAAATGTGGTCTTCTGTCCCATTATCTATACATCCTTCTTTTTCTGATCATATTAAGCTGACCGCTGACTCTTTCGTTTAATCTCTTGGCCATTGCCACCGCTTCTCCTTTTGTTACTGCTGTTGCTTCGGCAGCCATGTCCGGATGCACTGAACCGCCTGGCTTGACTGCAACTCCTGGCTTCCATGTTGGCCTCATCCAGAAATATCTCGGCGCCTTCATAACTCCTTTTGCTATTTTGGAAGTTCCGCTGACCCTGACACTTCGCATCAGCATTCTCTTGGACTTGCCGGTGTATTCAAGAGGACCGGCCATTGGTTTTTCTTTTGCTTTGCGGCGAGTATATCTAATCGTCCTCGGAAGATATTTATATTTACGTTCTGCTCCTTTCTTAAAATGGTGCGGTAAAATTTTCCGATGCCAGTTTGTTACAAGTTCTACAAGTCCTGCTTTTACGAGTTGTCTGAACTCCTTCGGCAGGTCTTTTCCTCCCCCTTCGATTACAAGCATGCCTCGTATCATTTATTATTCTGTACTCAGCCATTTCAAATCTGCGAACGTCGGGTAATACTCCTTCAGCAGGCCGGCTCTCCACATCTTAAATATCAGCCGTCGCTTGGGTGTTTTTCGGTCTCGTTTTTTTTTAACGTTTGTTTCATTAATTCCAATACCGCCGGCACATCTATTACCGCTTCCATAATCTCTTGCAAGTTCTGTGACGTAATAAGCTTCAGCAGATTTGCCTCTTCCGCCCCTACACGATAATTAAAGGCAATAGCGTCGATGGCAAACTTCATTCCCTCGGAAATAGTCAGCTCTATTTCTTCCTTCTGTTCCGCCTGGCTGATACCTAACCTGAATTCTTCCCAGATTTTCTCTGCCCTCTGTCCTAACTGCGCATATTGCGGCAGTAGCCCGCCGCTTATAACCTCCCCGTTTTTGCCGAGTATCAATGTCTGCGGCAGCGCTATCCCTGCTGGGAATTTTCTCGCAATCGGTATCAGCCATTTTTCTCCGTCACCCAGTTTTACCTCGTGGCCTTCAAGCTGAACTTCCCGCTGCAGCTCTCTTTCCGTCGGCTTATTGTTTTTATAGAAGCCGGTGTAATATTTTTCGTTCAGACTCCGCTCCCATTCCTGCTCGGCCGGTTTGAAGTAAAGATGTGTCGCGTCGCTGCCTATGCAAATCAACGTGCATTCCTTACCGCCCGGCCCCTGTGCGGTGTATCTCTGAGAAAAATTTGGTATGATATCGCCGAAGATATTCATGAGCCCGGCCTCTTCGAGCTTTCTTTCATTTACCGAATTGCAATTCGGTATCGCGTATAAAAAGTGCATCTTGCCTCCCGTTAAACTTTGCCGGCTTTCAGGTCTCTTGCCGCCTGCTGCGCCTCTCTTTTTTCGGCCAGCGCCTTCCGGCAGGCCTCGGCGTGCTGCTGTTTCTCCTGCGTTGTCATCTTCGCCGTATTTTTACTGACCAAATTCTCGTATACCCGCTCCGCTTTCTTCTGCCGCTCGATTGCCTCTTGCAGCCTCGTATTCTCCCGTTTCTCTTCTTTTGCCATAATTCCGCCCTTTCTCAAGCCCGTGTATCGCTTGTGTGCCCGTTTGGCACGTTATAATCCTCAATCAGACCCAAACTACCGCCTGTTTCAGCGTGGCACGTTCTGGCCGCTTTTTCAGCTTATCCCGCTGACCGCTATAATGTCGTTCGTGCCGTCCCAGACTGGTGTGACCTTTACTTGTCCGCCGACTCGCTCCCCTTGCCTTCCGTTAAGGTTCTCGAAGTGCGCCATACCCGCATCGATTGTAAATATAATTGGGGTAGATCCGCGTGCTCCGCCTGCTGTCTGGTCGAGCAGTTGAATCGTCGAATCGGTCTCTCCCTGAGCCACTCCGTCGAGCAGCCAGGTCTCGAAGGTGTCCACGTCGAACGTCTGTACGGTGAACGAAGGGGCCCTGTTCTGAATGCCGGCAAATGTCGGATACACATGTCCGTTCATCACAACTATTTCGAGGTTGATGCCTAAATCCAGCGTCCAGCTCTCAACGCCGTCCAGGGCCACGCCGTTTATTGAAACCGGCCCTAATGTATACACTTCGCTCACAAGGTCCTGGTTCGCCTCGAGCGACTGGTCCGGCGTTACTGCCAGCGGTGATGCCGAGCCGTCGGCGCTTATCGGTACTGCCCTGTAGCTTATGGTCGCCTCGCCTCCTTGTCTTGCAGTGATCTGCGTGGGCACAATAATGCCCGAAGCTGCCGTTACCTTTGTGTGTTTCAACGCCCCTCCCCGCTTGCCGCCTGCGGCCATTTGCTGGAAGAAGAATATATCGCTGTTGATAGCAGCACCGTCTATGCCGCCGATATTTGCCAGTGCTGTTTTGATTGCCGTCGTATCAAACGGTATTTCGGGCCTTATTTCTCCGACACTGATAAACGTCGGGTCAACAGCCCCGCCGCCGGACGACAATATCTGCGCCAGTCCGGGATTAAGTCCGAGGTTCTGCACGCCTTTAATAAGAGTGCTTGCGTGCTTATACGCAGAAATTACATAATGGTCCATTTTGTTTCTCCTTAACCTTAAGAGGTCAGTCCCCAATTAACCTGCAGTCTTATCGCGTTATTGTATTTTCCCGATCCGTATTCGATTTGTGTCGGTCCCTCGATGCAGTCGACGCTGTTCATGGCGAAGTATCCCGGCTGCCTACTCAGCTGCCACATCTCGGCCAGCACCGCCTCAACACGGTTCAAAAACTCCAGCTCCGCGTTTTCGGGATTGTCTTTATACTCCGCCGGTATATCGTCCTCGAACCGAAGCTCAAGGTCGCCGCCGACCGTATTTTCGCCGACGGCTATATTTTCATCCTTATCGTTTTCCGTCCGGCAGACAAGTCCGAACGGCCGGACGAACTGAGGATTTTCCTGCTCGTCCATCGGCGGCTCGTATGCCGTAACGTGCAGATTTCCCTTTGCCTCCTCGGAATCTTCCGCGCCGGCCCATTCCTGAAAGCTCGAGGTTGCCGCCACGAGGTCCCGCAGGTTCAGCATTGCCTTGCCCCTGTTGCCGGTGGGTGTTATTTCACCCTCGCTTTCGGCTCCGTACCATATTATTTTGCTCCTGCCTGTCAGCCGGTCGGATATATCGATATCATCACCCTGCTTCTCGTAATGGAATGCGTGGTATGTCCCCGCCGTTGTGCAGGCGGTTGGGAACTGTTTCGTATAATAGCCGCCTTCCTTGTCGTCCAGCACGATGGTGCAATCCTGCTTGCGGGCGTTGTTCCACGTCCCCGGCTCTTCCAGGGCCTCTCCGGTATTGTTCCATACGTACGCGTTGGCTGCGAACCGAAGTATCGAGTAAATAGTTTTGTTTACCCCCCATCCCACGGCCAGCATACTCGCTTCCGCCGCCGTAACGGACCCGTTTATAAATTTCTCGGTGAACAGCAGCCGGTCGCCCATAGATATTTCATCGCCAATTCGTCCGAAGTAGAAGGCGTCCCACACTCCCTCATCGCATCCTGCCGGGAAATCCTCGGTATGATAATCGCCTTCCCTGCTGGTCAGTATCACGGCGCATTGTGTTTTGCGTGCGAGGTTCCACGTCCCTATCGCTTCCGATGCCCCGCCGCCGGTGTTGTATATATTTCCGTTAAGCCGCCGCCTCAGTATGACGTAATATGCGCTGTATAACGAATGGGCTATTGCCAGCTTTCTCATACCGCTTAAAATCCTCCGCCGCCCGACTGCAGCCACAAGTCGGCCAACCGGCCGGCCACTGTGGCCTTGTCGTTCGGGTCATTTACCTGTTCCAGTATCGCTGAAACGTCTGCCTTATATAATTCGTTGGCATCGCTGTGCGCCAGCGTGCCGCTTACATTGAGCTTGTCGAGATATCCCGCCCTCGTCGGTGTCCAGTAGGTATTGTTCGGAGTGCTGGCCGCAAGCGCGGCATTATCCGTTCCCCGCATCGCAGCTCCATCAAGGCCGTTTACTTCGGCGTAAATTGTATAGTCAGTTATTTCCGAGCCGTCCCAGGAAATCGGCGTCGGCCCTGCTATCCAGGTATCTTTCAAAACATTAGGGTCATCACCAGCTTTTAGATAAGCTTTGACAATGTAATTCCCCGCTGGTATTGAGCTATTGAAATCACCAATATAATCTGAACAACTTCCCACATCATTAACTTCTGTGAGAGGCATGTCATAGTCACCTATATTTGCATCAGCAAAAACCTCAACAGCACCAATTGAGTCATTCCATGCCCGACTACTTGTATCTTTTATTATTGCATAGACATTACAATCTGCATTGTAGGTTACAGATATCTCCTCCGCCCATAAAACTGACACTAAAAGAAACAACAACAAAAATACAACTGTCTTTTTTATCATGGGTTTTCCTCCGTCCAAGTCCCTATCGGGTCGTACACTGTCCAATGATTAGGATCTCTGCATTTTAATGTAACTTCCCCATAAGCATCAGATGTGTTTTGTAAACTCTCACCCCCATCCATTATAGTTCCATCATTCAAACGAATATAGTCTCCTGTTGAACAAGGGTCAATTATAATATCTGCCCCAGCTGTATTATCAGCATCAATAAAAATATATCTATAACCAACTACGGCTGAAGGTAATTGATAAGTTAATGCAACGGCTCCAACTCCTTCATTACTATAAGACGCTCCATTATCGAAGTAATACACTAAAGTATTAGAATCACAAATTATCGGAACAGGCGGACAACAACCCTCAATGATCGCCCTGCTTGTACCGCCTGATAAATAAGTAGTAGCATGTGAATTGTCTATATTTCCAGATCCATCACCCACTTGACCAACAGTGAACAAATCAGTAATATCAGATTTACTATCAAGCAAAGTCTTTAAATCACTGGCTGTTTTTGTCAGGCCCGTTCCTTTTGCAACACTAATAGTATTGCCACTCAATACAGCCGTCCACACAGGAGGAACCATAGAATTAAGAACAAAAGAATAATTATTATAATCTTTGCCTTCTTTTTTAGATGTTATAGTTATATTTGAATTATCCCCTCCTGTGAAAGTTGTTTGAAGTGACGCTTGAGTACCAGAACCTACAACATTATTACTTGCTGCTCTTGAATACCCCCTTGCCCATTCACTTGTGTAACCAAATTGACAATTTCTAATAATAGCCCCTTCTGCTATACCTTCAGAACTATCACCACCCATTCCTAAACTAACAAAAACAGTAGAATAAAATCTATCCATCCCTCCAGAACCTTTACCAGAAATTATACAATCCTGCAAAACACCAGACATTTTGGCATTTACACCATCATAAGAACTGCCTGCGCCAAAGCTTCCGAATCCAGCGACACAACTAATGGCCATGCCAGTAAATTGCCGTTGCAATGCAAACGAATTTGTTCCAGCCCAACAGAAAATAAAAGTTCCACTACAATTACAACCCCAAGTACCACATCCACCAAAACCACCATCACCCGTTATGCAATAAGAAAAATAGCCAGAACAATCTGCTCCAGCAGTATCTCCACCAAAAGACTGCTTACCATATCCATAAGTAGAATCAAAAATACCAATGCTTTCATACCAAGATATACAATTAAAAAAATTCCCACTTATTTCTTTATTGGCAGCTAACCGCCAAGCCCATCCAGTTGCATGACAGTTCATCCATGTCCCCCCGAGATTCTCATTACCAAAAACAGGTAACCCATATCTGACTGAAACTGCTGTTCCTTTAAGATGAAGATTCTGATATATACTTGAAGAATTGTCGGGTGTATTTACATCCAAACCAATATCCCCCCCAGTTTGACCATCAGACGTTCCTGTGGTTTCTATTGTCATATTGCTGAATCTAACATCATTGGCGGTCTGCTTTATCGTGCTGCCAGAAGAACCGGTAACCCAAAAACTTGATGGGTTGCCTGTTAGACTTACAAAATCAACAAAATTAGTGTCGGCGACTAAATTAATCCCAACAAATTTCCCTATACCTATCAACTCTCTGCGGTTTGTTGAGGATAAAGCTCCCATCTGTCCATCGCGGGAGGATGATTTGAGCCAGTTGTATTTTGCCTGTAAATTATCACTCGGCTGGACAATAATTGCATTCTTAAAACCAATTAGTGACGCATCTACTTGTCGCGGCTCGATAGGAACTGCTCCGCATATTGACCCCATCACCGCCAGAACCATCAAAATCAAAACCGCTGCTCGTTTCATAATTTTCATCCTTCGGCCTCGTCATCTTTGATATTGAAATGTTTGATTAACAGGCACAGTTTTTTATCGATACGGTCATCGATTTTGTCACAGCGCTTATATACTTTATCACGATGTTCTGTACATTCGTTGCGATCCACCACTTTGCCCATAGTTTTAAGGTAATGCCCTATGAAGCAAATCATTACTCCTACTAACAAGGCCGATAGTATCGATATTATCACCGCTGACGAATTGTCCGATTCCGCCGCCAGCAATATATTTAGAAGCGATGCTATCCCCGTTAAGCTTGTGACCGCCTTAATCATTCGGATTCCCTTCCAATAATTTTAAGCTCCCGATTTTCTTTTATGCATCTGGTGATGTTTGCTCTTCGGCTTGTTCCACCTGCATTGCAAATCGACATACCCGCTGATTATATCGTGGTCCTGCACGACCCAGTCCTCACCCTCTACCGTCACAATCCCCTCGTCGAAAGGCACTGTAGCTTCTGGAATCGGGATTGTTATTCGCCTGTCTTTCAATATAACCTCGCCCGTCTCCTCGTCCGCCACTTCGCTGTGAATCCTGCCCATGCTCGCCTCAGTCTCGAACGCATCTCCTGCTATCGGCGTGAATGTCGCCTGTTCGGTCTCCTTAAACTGGCGGAAGACGGCGTCGTTCGCCTTCTTCATGCTCGTTGCGAATTTGCTTGTCATAGTTTTCTCAAAAATGGGCGACGGCACAGCCATTGAAGGCCGTCGCCCGCAATCCAAAACTTAACGAATTGGTAAAAGGCCCTTTTAAGCCAGCCCTGCGTTGTTAATTCTGTAGGTCGTGATTATGGTCAGCGTCGTATCGCCGGTTGCATTACCGGTATAATTATCGCCGGTATTGTCGAGCACGATGGCTTTATTCACCATTGTCGACGCAGCTGCCGAAATCGCTTTTATTTGCGGCTGCGCTATCGTGTCAGCGCTGCTCACAACAAAATCGCCGATCAGATCGGCGATCGATGTCCCGCCTGCTGCATCATAGACAACCTCAAGATCATCCGGCGCTGATGGCTCGGCCAGTACCTCGCTGCCGTAATCGAGTATGAACATCAATGCCAACGCTTGGTTTATCTTGTCTGCCCCGGGCGCCGGTACCAACTCTATCTGCGTTGTCGCAAGCAGCTTGATTTCAGCAGCGGTCATTTTGACCATTGCCGTCTTGACTTCGCCCTTCTGGTGGGCATTAAGCTCGACGATGGCCACTCCGTCTGTTGCTGTCAGTGCCTTGCGAAGCCGTCCGACCAGGAAATCGGCGTCTCTCAGCTCTGTCGTCAATGCCCCGAGCCCCGCCGTATCGCCGTACGGGTCGCCGTCCTCATCCCAGCCGATAAGGTCGCCGTCATTGCCGGTAACGGCCGCGGCCCTGCCCTTGACAAAGCCCTGAACCTGCAGCGAACCCTTTACGTTTGCCGCAATAGCCGTCGCGCAGATTCCGGCCAGACCATTGTCCTGAACGAACTCGCCCGCGGTCCTCACCACAGAAGGCGTATAATCCTTGAAAACGCCTTCCTGGAAATTTATTGCCTCTGAAAAAAGTTTTTCAGCCATTTTATTTCTCCTTGTTAAAAAGTTTTAATCACTTCGCTCTCTATAATTTCGCTTTTCATCACACCGCCCGCTATTCACTAACAACCAAATTACTGCTGCCCTTCGTCGCTCGTTGCCGGTTCCAGCTTTGCCAAATGTTCCCTAATTAGCTTCCGCACTCCCTCTTTCGTCACCGTAGTGAAGGGGATTGTTACCCCGAGCTCGGTGGCACGCTGACGCAACTCGGCCATATTCATTTTGTCCAGTTCATCTGGTTTCTGCACGCCATCGCTTTCGCTGTTGTCCGTCTGTGTCTCATTCTCCGTCTCGTCCGTCTCTGGCGGCTCCTGAACTGTCTGGGCCTTCGGCGGTTCCTTGATAGGTTCCGGCGCCGGTTTCGGCTTCAATCCCAGCGACTCCCCGCAATTGAAGCACTTGTCGTTGCACAGCTCGCCGTTGCCGTGCCGCTTTTTATTGTAGCGCAGTCCTTCCGGGCTTTCGACAAGCTCATTCTCTTGCCCGCATTCGCACTTTATCCTTTTCATTTCCATTTTCGTTACCTCAAATCTAATTACCGTTTACAATTCATTAATCACCAATCACCAATTCGCTGTTTGCTAATAACTACTCACTAACAACCAACGACCAACTTACGCCGTGTTCTTCTGCACTCCGCGGTGGTCAAGCGCTTTGCATCCGACGTCGATATAGCCCTGCCAGCCGATGCCGAGAACTCCGGGTTGCAGTGTTACTCTTTCGATTGTCGGCGTTCGCTTACCGTTAAGGAATGCCACCTCGACGTTATCAGCATCGTTCGGCGATGCCATCAGGAACCAGGTTGTTGCTGAATAATTCGGATAAGCGGTGCTGCTCAGTCTCGATTCTACTCCGACTTCCAGTGTGCCCTTATGTACGTTTTTGGACCCGCGTGTCGTATCGGTTGACCCTGCCCTTATGATGTAATCGCTCTCCAGCAGCTCCTTGCCTGTCTGCTCTAGTTCCGGCGGAATCAGCAAAACAGTCGGCTCAAGGTCTATCGGTTGGTTGTCCTTGTCTTTCTGCTTTCTCATCGCTGCTTTTGCCACGCCCAAATGTTCACTGGTCAAACTGTTTGTGCCATTCAGGTTGCCATGATCCGCATGGAACAAAGCAACACCGTCCTGCATTGCTCCGTTCGTCATCAAATGGGTGTAAATCAATTTGGCAATCAAAAGTCTCGATCTTCTTCCGGCGTGGAATGGTACCTTGGTAAGCGCGTTGAGATCGTCATTGATGATTGTCTGTCTTTCGATGATGATTAATTTGCCGTATGTTGCGATTTTATACTGCTCGTATTCTTCACCGAAAGTCCCGTGCTTCAGCTCGCCGGCGGCGCCGATCTGTTCCCAGTCGCCGATGTCGGTAACGCGGTTTCTTGTCATCGTTTTGAAGTCCGAAGCGTTTGCTATTGAGCACCACAGCTGCCAGGTATCAGCCGGTGACAGATAACCTTTCATCAGACTTTTGTTGATGACCTCGCCGAGAGCTATGGGCAGACTTACTGTGCTGAAAGCGGCTCTGATTGTTTCTCTTCTGCTTGTTGGAATGGTTCCGCCGTCCAGCACGATGGCGTGTCTGCATATATCTATCAGCGAATTGTCCTGCAGGTGCTTGGCTTTTTCCGCCCGCTGGTCGCCGTTCTTTTTGTCGTTCTGGAATTCATCTTCATAACCGGCCCGCAGAAGCATCCCGTCCACCAGTATGCCTCTGGTCACATCCTTGTTATGAATATGAATTGCTGGCAACCCCGCCGATACATCCGCCCTGCTTTCCCGGACTGCCTTCAGAATTTCGGTTGAGGCCTCGGCAACCGACTTACCGTCCTTGATACACCGCTCGATTACCTCCGCTGGCACATCATCCCCCCCGAGATTTCTTATCGCGTCAACGCGCTCCCGCTCTTCCTTGAGCACCCGCTGGGCGACTTGCTCCGGCGTCTCGTCCTGCTGGCTGGCATTCAGCTGTGTCGGCTGCACGGCCGTTCTCTGCGCCGGCTCCGGGGGCTTTTTGTTATCCGGCTCTTTTGCGGGTGGATCGGCCTTGTCGCGTTTCTGCTCGGCCTGCCATTGCTCTTCCAGCTCCGCTCTTTTTTGCTCATCGAGGGTGTCCGGATTTTCCCCTCGCGCAATTAGCCACTTCGTGAATTCGTCCATTGTTTTTTCTCCTTTAAAAATTTTACTTTTACTTCTGTTTTTCGCGTCCTCATCGGCCCCGATAGGACAAATACTGCTTTCCCCGAGTATCCATTCGGTGGTTATCCTCAAGTCTCTCGCTGCCGAGGCCTGATACTCCTTGCCCCCGACATTTGCCTTTTCTCCTTTGGGGATAATTACCGAGTTGATCACCCTGTATCCCGCCGAATTGTCGGTAAGGTGTCCCTCTTTCGTAAGCGTCCAGGCATGCTCGGTGTCTTTGGAGCTGCTGAAGAAATTCCGCCCTATTAACTTGTCACCTTCGACCCGAAGATTACGTGTGCTTCCATGCTGTTTCTGCACCGTCGAACGATCATGGGTATCAAGCAAAGGAACCTGCCCATTTGCCGGTGCCCTGAACCCGCTCATAAGCAAAATCTCCTCGATTATCTCCCAGCGTCCCCAGTCCATCACGAGGACCCTGTTCTCTGTAGCAATTACCGCTTCTATTGAACGCGCCTTTTCATCGAGCGTTTCCATCCGGACCTGATAAGTCCGCGTAGTAAGCTCGTTTCTCTCAATTAATCCTTCAATCTGATTTCGTGTCATCGGCATTTTCATTTTCTCCATCTTGCTTATCATTTTCCGCAGATGATGTTTTCACACCTGCTAATATTCTCCAGTCTATATCAATGCCTGTTTCCTTCTTTATTTCGTTTGCCTGCTCGATAGCAGTTTTAATTTCAACAGCCCGTTGCAACATTTCCGGCTGCCAATCCTTACCCTGCAATGAATATTCGGTCTTCAGATTCGTTGCCACATTCTTGAGCCTCAAATCTTGTCCCTTAGCCTCTTTCTGCGGGTCCACGTGGCCGCTGTCCGGCCAGTTCCAGGAAGGTATTGTCGCTGCGAGGTTTTTGCCTTTGTAGTATTTGAAGTATCCGGGTATGAGTAGTGCCTCTCGCAGCCATGCGAACAGCACCGGGTTATTTAATTTCAGCTCTATCCATCCACGGACAGTTCTTTTAAATTTATTGAAGCTTTGATGGTCGAGCCGGCCTGATGCGTAATTGTATTCCGAAGAATTCGCCGCCGCTATGTTATAAGGCATACTGATACAGCGGGCTATTTCGTTTATGATTTCCGCCTTGAACATTTTGTATGTTGTCGAAGGATGTTCCGGCTTCATCTGCTGCATTTCGCCGCCTGGTACTGTAAGCCATGAGTTCCGCGGAATTTCGACTTCGTCGCCCGCCTCGTATTCGACTGAACTATCGTCTGTCGCCTCTGTTTTAAGCACCCCCGCCACGTTCGCAGCCATCTCGGCCGCATCGCACGTGGCGAGCGTGTATCGCCTCAACAATGCGAAAAGCGGCAATGCCGGTGTTATCCACGGTATTCCTCTCGATTGTTCGAATCTTTTTAATCGATACAGGTGCATCACCTGTGATGCCGGTACCTTGTCGTATTCGCCAAAATTCTTTGAAAAAAGAGATGATCCCGGATGCTGTTTGAGTATATAGTAAAATGCGGGTTTTCCGTCCCCATCATATTCTATTCCGTCCCTTATTTTATCGTCCAGCACCAGCCCTAGCGGGCTGTCGAGACGATCCGGCTCTATTGCTCGCAGTCTGAGCTGCGGTTCGCGCCTTACCCTTGTCCATTTCTTCTTGGATCTGGCGTTAACCATTACGATAAGCCCTTCTCCCGAATCGCATTGTTGTCTGACTCCCGCTATCTGCTGAATCTCGCCGAACGACAGCTTGCCTTCGATATCACATATAAGAGACCACAGATAGAATTTCTCCTCGATTTCTTTGTTCGCATCCGGTCCTTCGCCACTCTGGAACTGCAGGTCGGCGCCCGTGCTGATAACTTCATTGACGAGAGTATCGATTATTCCTTCCGCATATGAATTATTGCGCACCTCATATCTGCACCTGTTCCGAAGCACAGACAGTCCCTCCCTTATCGCCGAATCGGCGTTGCCGGCGTTCGCCCAAAGCCAGTGGTTCTCGTTATGCCGATCCGTGGCAGCAGCGTCAAAGCTTCTGGCCGCGGCGTGCGGCGGATGTCCCTTCCTCTGGACTCCAGTTTCTACAAATCCACCTAATAAGCTCATCTGCTTCTCCGCTTAAGAAATCTGTCGAGCCACAGATCTGTAATTAAAATCGCACCGACGGCTATAAGCGCCGCCGCGCTGTTGTATTGCCTCACTCCCGCCCATATAAAAACAAGCGCTGTGACGGCCGTCAGGGAATCGATTTTCTTTGATATATATTTGATTATGGTTTTGAAACGTCTCCCCGCGGCCGCCGCTACGCTCGTAACTGAACTTTTTATTTTTGAAATTTGAATTTTCACGTTCTTATCCCCGGTGATTTGAGGCGTGTTATTCTGAACGGCACTTTGTTATTTATCTGAAGCTGCAGGGCCGCGTAATACTTTCTTGTTTCCCGCAGTTCCTTTAAACTCCGGTATGTCACCATCTTGCCTTGCTCCTGAAGCTGTATGGGCTCCCCTACCCAGTTCAGTATCGCCTCGTCGATTGCGTCTATAATTACAGTATAATCCGCCGCCATCTCGTACTTCCTTAAGCCAAAAGAAAAAGCGCCAGGCGGGTATGCGGCCCCGCATGGCGCTTTTATCTTCCAGCCGAAATAATAAAGAGCTTCTTTACATTAGTAATTTTCGGTATGTGGCGGGCGTTTTGTCAACGCCTAATACGATGAATTAAGGATTGCGGTCTATATATAGCCAACTATTTTACAGGCGGTCTATATATAGCCAATTATTTTGACCGCTATTCGTATTTTTTTCTTTCTCTCTCGGCCTTGCGCAAATCTTCTACCTGATCATAGCAGCTCTTTTTGGCCGCCCGGCAATTAATTATTTCCTCTTCCACTGCGACCGTATCGATGTCTATATCCGGATTTCTCTTTGCAAGGTTTTTGATTTTCGACAGCTCTCGTTCTTTTCCGGCCAGCAGGCGGGCGCGTTTTTTAAGAAAGCTTATCTGGTTATCATTCGCCCGCTGCGAACTCATCTTCGCCTCAATCGCGGCTATTTTGTCCCAGCTATCTTGTATTAATTCTTCTACTCTTTTTCTTCTCAGTGCTTCTTTTTCCGCCGCTCTGTCCCTACCCGGCCTTTCTCTTTTGATGATCTGGCTGTTGGGCTCTTCTGAGGATTCTTCCGTATACTCCTCTGTGTTTTGTTGCTCCTCGAGTATTTCGATGCGCCCTTCAAGCTCTTCGATCCTGCTCTCGAGCTCTGCAACTCTTTCATCCATGTCCGTTTCGGGCGTGTCCTGCTCGGCGCTTACGGGCAATGTCACAAGAAATATGAACAGAACCCCTATATATAATAACCGTTTCATAATTTCCTCTCCTTTCTAAGAACTGCTTAAAATTTCGAATTTTTTAATATTAACAACTTTTCTGCCTTTTATTTTTTCTACAGTATATTCCTGCACCACAAAACCAATTTCGCGCGGCGGCGGAGCTGGTGGCGGTGACGGTTTTTTAGCTCTGTCCGGCGGTCCCGGATTCGATTCTTTTTTCTTCACCATCCTTCGCCTCTTTAATAAGCTCCAAGTCATCCTTCATTTGTGACAATATGTTCCTGATTTTGCATAATGCCGTTGCTATTATTTTCTTGAAATCCGCAGGTTTGATAGTATCATTTTTTTCTAATACCTTGAACTTCTCTATAGAATAACAAAATCCCAATTTCAATCTTATCTCTAACATAGACAAATCAGCAGGATTGCTGCTGACCATTATTTTATGTTTATCAATAAATTCTTGAACGTCCATTTTTCACCTCCGGGCTTTGCCCGTCCCCGCGTTTAGCTCCGACCGGTCGGAGCTGCGGGGGTCATTTCAGTGTCTCGAGTATCCGTTCTAAATTTCCCGCCGTTATTTCGCTTCGGCCCTGCAGGTAATTATATATCGTCTGTGGATTCAAATCAACTTCGCGTGCGAGCTGCGGCACGCTCATCCTTTTTTTCTTAAGCAATCTATCTATCTCGCTGCGAAAGTCTACCTTCTTCATATTGTTGTTTCCTTATTGCTTAGCTTTTCGGCATCCCCAGTGCCTCGGATATATTTGCGCCGTCCATATTCGCATCTTCAAAATCAGCACCGTCAATATCTGCAGCATATAAATCCGCATCGGTCAGATTCGCATTTCTAAAATTCGTACCGGTAAGAAAAGCGGCATATAAATTTACACCTGAAAGATTCGTATCGGACAAATCAGCCCCGGAAAAATCCAGTCCGGATAAATCCTGGCCAGACATATCAGCGCCGGATAGATTTACATGTTTAAGTATTGCCTTGCTTACCGCCTCTCTGAAATTTTTTGCTTCGGCAAAAAACAAGATTTCTCCTGTGGTTTTATGTTTGATTTCGATTTTCATATCGTCCCCGCTGCTATATTTAGGGCCAGTTCCGTTTTTGTCGGCCAGAAACCGAATCTCCTTTTAAACCGTTTTTCCGCCGCCGTTTTTGTTCTTTTTCTTCGCTTTTCCATTTTCCTGTTCCTTTCCTATTTACACTATATTTTCAAATGAGCTAAGAATTATAACATATCCCAATCTGATGCACTCAAAAACAGGATTTTGCCTTTGTATTTAACACTCCAACCTGAATATTGACCGGTATAGGTAACTATTAAATGCCCTCGCAATCTTGCGCCTGTCATTACGTGTTTGAATGTTTTCACCTTGGCCATTTTTCACCCTTTCATATTAATTTATCAATTCTATTATAATTATATAACTATAATAGAATAAGTCAAGCAAAAATAACAGGTTTTTTAAATATTTTTTAAACCCCCTGTTTGCAGGCATTTAGGGCTTATCTTTCTTTTTTTCGTATACTTTTTCGATAATCTCCTTGGTCCGGACTACGGTTCCGCAGTTTCTGCATATTTTCCGGCGGCGGATCGCCCCGAAAACAGGCATCGTTTTCACGCAGCTCCAGGGCCTGCCCGCTTCATCGCGGAAATCCTCGCATCCGCAAGTCGGGCAAATCAACCCCTTTTGTTTTTTGCTGTCTTTGCTCATCTCAACCGTTTCTGTTTTTGCAGCTCGCTCAGTTTTATTTTCTTTTTACCCCTCGTCGCTGCCGCCGGTGCTACTTTCTTTTCCCCGGGCGCCTTCAGATAATGTACGCCCTTGTAATAGCCGGCCGCCGCTGCAAGCACCTCGAGGTCTAGTGAATGTGTCGGCGCCCCTTTCGAGACCGGCTCCCATACCCATTTGATATTATTATTCCTGTCCCGTTTTTTGATTTTATGCTCGTTGGAAAATTCAGTCAGGTAGTAATAAGGAATTTCACTGTAAAAAGTCAGTAATGGTGATTTTATAACTTCGCCTTTATCGTTCCGCTGCGGCTCGGCCCAGCTCTGCACCTGGTTCTTAAAGTAATGCGTATCGACTATTACAAGCTGCATACCTCGATATCGGCGCCGCTGTTTTTGTGTAAGCCGTCTTTCTGTTGCGCTTTCGACATCTGATATCGCCAAAGGTTTCAATAACGGTCCGGGCACGCCCTTGGTCGGAATAGTCAGTCCCGGCCGCTGCCTGCAGTACTCATATACGTCATCCGGCTCATCCGCTGCAAAATGCTGAAATCCGGAGTCCACGAACATTACCATAACCGCAAGCCACGGCTTCTGCTCGTTCGATGTCCCGTCCGCCCAGGGGAACGGACTGAGCAATACCTCTTCGTCGAGCTTATCGAACGATGAAGCGTGACCACTTTTTATAGTGCAGTTTTTCAGTCCGTATCCGTATCCCTTTATTGTATAATCGATTCGCACAATTCCGCGTGTTCTCGATTTATGATAATCCGCCGCTGCAACAAGTATATTCACCCAGTCCGGCACCGTCCCCTTGCTGAATCCGCCGGTAAGTTTTTTCAGCTCGCTCGTTTTAAGCTTTTTGCCCACTTCCTCGAATGGCACTGCTTCGATGGAATTCTTGAAATCGATTAAAGCCCCCTGCGCAATACCCTCTTCCGTATTTGCCTTTAGCCATTTGGCCATAATTCTCGGCCAACTCATTCCCTCGAATGGTGATATCCATCCGGGCGCATTAAAGCCGCTGTGCCTTTCGTCCCTCAGCGGCCGGCCGTGAATATTGCCGTCGGCGTCCATGGTTTGGCCTTCCGGTAGCCACTCGCCGGCGGCAACAAGCGCTTCTTTCTGGATTTCCTCTATCCGATGTGCGCAGCGCTGGCATTCGTACCATACGCAGCCGACACCTTCTCTTATGATTTCATCCGGGTCCGTCAGTTTCGGCGGCTTTTTGAATTGTATCCAGATCCAAATAATATATTCGCCGCAATGAGGACAGGGTATGTAATATTTTTCTTTGTTAGATTCCTGATAAGGCCCGTCTATATAATCCTTCGGGCTGACAGGCGTCGATACCCTGACAATTTTCCTATCCCAGAAAGTCGTTGTCGTTTTAATTGCGATATCTATCGGATTGGACTCTCTTCCGGAAAAGGGCGGGTATGCCGTGGGCTCGTCGAAGAACAGGTTCTTAATATGTTTTTGTTTCAACTCTGCTGTCGATCCCGCCCATCCGAAGTATAGCGTCATCCTGTCGAAGCTGAAATAATCGCCTTGCAGATCTCGCGGTCCTGATGTATGACCTAGCA
The DNA here is from genome assembly GCA_964468375.1 of uncultured Pirellulales bacterium. Taxonomy (GTDB): domain Bacteria; phylum Planctomycetota; class Phycisphaerae; order Sedimentisphaerales; family Anaerobacaceae; genus CAYXUW01. The sequence goes on from CAYXUW010000001.1 coordinate 77,280, forward strand.
GCGCATCGGACAGCTCTACCATCGGCTTAAAAACTTTCTCTTTGGTATAGTCGACATCTCTTTCTCTCGGTACAACGTATTGTGTATTTGCCGGATCCTGCTCGATAACGGATGCTATCATATTCTGCACGGCGGTCGATTTGCCCATCTGGCGTGCGAACATCAAATCCAGTTCCTCCACTATTGGGTTATTGAACGCATCCATTGGTTTGCGCATATAGGGTGTTCTGTCTGTCCGGTAAGGTCCGGGCTCAGCGCAATCCGGAGGCAATATTCTTATCTTGTCTGCGCATTCGCTGACAGATAGTTTCTCGGGTATCCGCCAAATATCCTTCTCTTCTTTAGTCCAGATTGTTTTCACCTACTGAATCCCTCTATAATTGCCCTGTTTTCTTTATTTAAAAGTGCCTGTATCTTCCGGGGGTCGTTAATCGCTGCGAGCTGCATGGCAAGTTTCCTGCCCTGTCCCAGCAATGCCCTCTTTACAGCGAGTATTTTCAAGGCGTCCCTTCGCTGCTCCTCTTCTTTGTCTATCCACTTTCCCCTTTCTATGTTGTATTGCATTATTTCCCGTTGTTCGCGGACTGATTTTATTCCCGCCTCACTTTTTTCTTTCAGCAGTTTATGCTCGGTCGGTTTTTTCCCTTCGTTCGCTGCGAAAAGTTTAAGCTGACTCTTGATATATACCTGCTTACCGCCTCTTGTAGCCGTCAGCATCCCCTCTTTTAACCAGCGACGGATCGTCCGTGCGCTTTTACCGATAAATCGTGCCGCTTCGGTCTGCGTTTCGATAATCTCGGCCTCTGCGATTTCGGCCGCGCTTTGGTTTTTCGACTTTGTTTTTTTCTTTTTTTCTGCCATTGTTTCCAGCTCGCCCAGCTCGTTCATCTCCTGTCTGCTCAAATGCCTGTTATTTCTGATTTTCGTCAAAAGATACAGGTGCCGCTGCTTTTGAGCGATTTCAACCGGGTCATGGGCGTTTTTATTCAACTACAATCTGTTTTTCTCCGATAGTTTTACAGTCAAGCAAAATGCCGATGCGAAAAAATGTTCCGCCGGCTGATCCCGGCGTAACAGGCGGTTAGTCTGATAGTTTCCGCCCGCATCGGCTCCCTTTTATTCATAGGCGTCCCTGCCTTTTATTTTCTAATCAGTTTTGCCTTCTTTCCTGTCCATTGTTCCCACCGTTTCACGGCAACGTCGCAGAAAACCGGCTCCAGCTCCATAGCGAAGCATCGCCTGCCGAGTTTCTCCGCCGCTATAATTTGCGATCCGGACCCACAAAACGGCTCATAGCAGATATCCCCGGGCCGCGTATGCACCCGCATTGGGATTGCGAACACCTCGACCGGCTTTACTGTCGGGTGTTCGATATCCTGATTTCTTTTTTTGCCGTCCCAGTCCAGTTCCCAGACATCCGTGTAATATTCCGGCTCGGTAGGGTCACCTTCTTTTTGATATCCTACATACCATACGCTGCCAACTGCTTTATCTTTCGGCCTGAATGCCGGCTTGCTGCCTTTCGGCCACATCAGCAGGCACGGCTCATGCCGCCAGGCATAATAGGAAAATGTTATCACCGCGCAGGGTTTGACCCAGATAATCTGCTGGTGAACGAGAATTTTCAATTCTTCACAAATTTGCTCTATCATGCATTTGTGCTTGGATGCATACCACATATATATAGCGGTCTTTTTCTGTATATATTTAAGGCCGATTTCCAGAAATCCCTTCATGAATCCCCTGGGGTCAGTGATATCGATTTCCCGAAACGTATCCGACCAGTCTTTGCCGCCTTTTTTCGCGGGCCTGTTAGCCCCTGTATAATCAACGCAATACGGCGGGTCCGTCGCAAACAGACTTGCCTTCTGATTTTTCATTAAATATTTGACATCTTTTTTATTCGTGCTGCTGCCGCAAAGCAGGCGATGGTCTCCGAGCAGCCACAAGTCGCCCTTTTTTGTTCTCGCCTTTTTCGGCGGTTTTGGTATATCATCGTCATAAGTTTGCCCTTCTTTTTCATGAACACCAACTTCGCTATGAAGTGCATCCAGTTGAAGTGCCAGATAATCTTTATCGTTCGACAGCTCCGAACGGAGCTTGTCTATATATTCCCCCAATGCGTTAATAAACCTGCCCTGGCAATGGCGATTATTGAGCGTCAGATTAAGAAGTTTTTCGTCCTTAACGTTAAGCCGAACGGTAACGCACCAGCATTTATATTTTTCGCCGTGCATATCAGCCAATACGCGGTACCGCTGATGCCCGCCAACAATAATGTTCTTCTTGGTCTTAACATTCACGATAATCGGCTCGACGCATCCGAACTTTTGTATCGACGCTGCCAGGCCCGCCAAGGCCTCGTCGCTTATTACTCGCGGGTTATACTCCGCCGGCTGCAGCTCGCCGAGTCTGAACTGTTTTATTTCTGGTCGTATTTCTCTCTTTTTCATTGCTTGATTATTTCTGCCTTCCCGCCTGTCCATTGTTCCCACCGTTTCACCGTTACGTCGCAGTATTCCGGGCTGAGCTCTATCGCATTACACTTCCTGCCCAATTTCTCGGCCGCTATAAGAGTCGAGCCGGATCCGCAGAACGGCTCGATTATTATGTCCCCGGGCTTGCTCATCAGGTCTATCGCCTTGCAGGGCAATGCAACCGGAAAACAGGCCTTGTGTTCTTCCATCTGTATTTTTTCTGTTACCGGGATCCGCCAGAAATTACTGACTCCTCTCTGCCTGATTTTATCGAATGCCCATGTTTTTTGGTTCGTGCCGACGAAGCAAAAATCCAGGTCACAGCCGATATCCCGGTTCGTCAAAAGCAGGATGTTTTCATATTGCCTGGTCAGGCTTTTATCGCTGGTAATAGGCATAGCCCTTTCTTTGTCCCAGACTATGCTCTCCAGAAAAGTAAACCCGCAGCTTTTTATAAGATGATAAAAAATTTCGATATATTCCCACCTCGTATTGGCGTTGTAGCTTATATTCCAGAACAGAAAGCCTCGCAGAACCTTCTGCACATTTTTAGCAACAGTCAAATTGAAACCGATGTATTGGCTTGACAGCATGCTGTCCTTATAATGCTCATACATATCGCCGCCCATGTTATAAGGCGGTGACGTAAAGCACATCTTCGCTTTTTTCTTCCCCATTAACTTAAGCACATCCCCCATATCCGTGCTATCGCCGCATAAGAGTTTATGATCACCGATCTGCCAGATATCGCCCGGCCTGGTAATTGCTTTTTTGGGTGGTTTCGGAATCTCATCATCATCAGTAAGGCCTATTTTTTCACTGGCGCCGAGCTGCTGCCGAAGCAGGCCTATTCTAAGACCCAGATAATCCGCATCGTTCGGCAAGGTTTCCCTCAGCTCGTCTATGTACTCGGCCAGCTCCTCAATAAATTCCCCCTGTGTATGCGGATTATTAAGTGCCAGGTTCAGCAGCTTCTCATCTGTTTCGGACAGATCCACTGTTATACAAACCGCACTTTCGACACCAGTTGCAGACAAAACCTTAAACCGCTGATTGCCGCCGACGATAGTATTAGCGCCTTTGCGAACATTAACGATAATCGGCTCGACGCATCCGAACTTTTGTATCGACACCGCCAGGCCGGCCAGGGCCTCATCGCTTATTGCCCGCGGGTTGTACTCCGCCGGCTGCAGCTCGCTGAGCTTAAACGTTTTTATCTTCGGCTGAATTTGTTTTTTCTTATTCATAAACCTTCAGCCCTGTAGATTCGAGGTCTTTGCTTATTATTGGCAGCAATGGCTGAAGCGGCATATTAAAAGTCGATATCCAGATAAACAGTTTGAAGCCGAAAAGTAATTTCAGTTTTTCCCGAAACGTCAACTCCCAGCAGCTGACAACTTTGCCGTCTCTTGTTTTGTATGCCGGCAACGGCTTATATTCCGGCTGGTTCTCTGCAAATGTGCAGTTCTGACCTTCAAATTTTACTGGCTCCATTTTTCACCTCGTTTCAGTTGACAATTCATTCATTTTTGACCTTACTGTTGACAAAACTGCCCTGCAAATGCCTTAAAGTTGCCTCGGCAGTCGGCAGTCCTTTTTGCTTTCTTCTCTGCTGCCAGCTTGTAAACGCGAACACCTTGTCCTCGATGGAGTTCTTCTCTGCGATCGTAAACCGCTTCCTGCCGAATCTTTTCATCTCTTCAAGCAGCTCCTGTGCGTATTTTATGTGATGTTTCGGCATCGCCGCCTCGCCGGCCGCCAGAAGTATTTCGAGCTTCCGTTTCAGCTCCGCCGTCTCAGCAATACTCACAAATCCTAACGGTGCTTTCTCCGCCTCAGTTTCCTCGGGCGCCGGTTTCTCAAACAACGGCGCCGTCCGCTGTCTTAACCTGTGCCTGAGCTTCTTTTCAACTATGTTCATTTAAACAGTCCCTTTTGTTTTCTCACCCGCTTACATTGTTCTCCGCCGACTTCCATAGCCACACAAACATTGGGGCGGGTCGGATAAATCTCACAAGTGTTATCATCCTTCAAAAATGGGCAGGGCATCTTTTCTCCGCAGGCAAGCAGGTATTCTTTCTCCATATCATCCTCGAATTTTATCCTGCCGTTGCCGTCACACAGCTCAGCTACTGGCCGCAAACGTGGCTCCCTAATCAAATCCAGCTCCCCAATCTGGATAATCAAACCCCGACAGCATGCGCCGCATTTTTGACATTCCGCCAATGCTTTAATTTTCTCAGCCATTCAGCAATGTTTCCTTCCGCAAACAGGGCAGATTTTACCATTGAGGCCGCCGTCCAAATGACTGCATAGTTTCTGGCCTCTTTTCCCTCTGGCAGCGTAACAGCAACTGCCCCAATGTTTGTGACACTCCATTTGATACCTTCTCACTACCGCCCGCTTGTAAGATACCGAATTAAAACCAAATTCCTCAGTCATTTAGCTTGCCTCTGTTTTTGTTCGTAAAGCCGTTGCATTTCAAATCTGTTATTCATCGTAGCTCCCTCTTGTTGAGCCGCAGGACTGCCTATATAATCCTTGCATCCTTGACACATTTCTCTAACAACTTTTTTCCCTACCATTCCTATTATCCGACCGCGAGTGGGCGTTCCACAATGCGGGCAGAGATACATTTTCTTTCCCTCAGTCATCGCTTTTTTATTTCAATGGAATAATGCCACGACCTTTACACCTACCGCAATCAACCCATTCATATGCCTTTATACCTTTACCTGATATACGCTCGCCTTTTTCCCCGTGGCATACAGGGCATATATTAAATTCGTCACCGACAAGACTTTCGACTAATTCCCGAAATGCAGCAACTTTTTCAGCCCAAGCGTCGAGGTCACGTTTCTCTTGTTGCAGGTCGTTATCTTCCTCGCTCAATCTTTTGTGCACATCAAATAAAGTTGTTGTTTGTTCGTGGCCATTAGTTCTAACACCTTTAATCGCAAAATCTAAATCAATATCAAGGTGCACAAAACCGTGACTACATGGGGGAGGCCCCAAGTCTTTATATGCTTTTCTGATTTTATTTAATATTTTAAGTTCTTTGCCTCTCGGTGGGTAATCGCTCATTTTTTACCTCTCTTTCACCAATCCATCGTTCCCGCATTTATACAGGCCAGAGTAAACTGGCAGGCAGCTATCATATCTCCGAGCTCGTGTTTTACGTCGGCAACTTTGCCTTCCTGCATAGCAGCTTCAAGTTCCCGATATTCAAGTCGAATTGCACCGAGCGCTTCGTGCCGGGACGTAAAAGTTCCAAAGCCCTTTTCTTCAATCACTTTATCAAGGTGCCGTTCCGAAAATCCCTGCGCCCATAGGATATTTTCTCTCGTCACCAATGCCCTCATGTTACCTGTATGTTCATTACGAATTGTCGCGTGCATTTCTTACCTCACTTTCAAAATTGCTTTTGCTTAGGCCATTCTGCCCGGCCTAAAATTTTCAAAACTGAACTGCCCTGAACCTCTGCCCATACAGGGGCTTTGCCCTGCGGCCTACCTCCCCAGCGACCGCACGGATAACGCTTGACAAATTCTCCTTTCCAATCCTCTAAGTCTGGCTTGCCAAATAACGGCTTATCAACGAGCGGGAAAAGTTCCATTATTTCTGATATAAGTTTTTCGTGAAACCTTCTGAAATCCAATGCCTCGCTGATATTAAGCCCTTCCAAATATAACCACCAACCCCGATATATAAGTCCGTTAATGCCCGGACACCAAAACACCCATATATACAACGGCTTTCGATAGATAATGTCCCTCTCGCGTTTCCAATATAAATGCTCTTCCATTTTTTCTATTTTTCTGCGGAGAATGTCTGATTTATAAGTAAACTCCCAGGGTGCATACATATATTTTCGATAAGCACTCACTGCATCTTCCGGCCAAACAAGCGGCTGAAGTCTATCTACCTCTATCCCAGCCACATTTTTTAGATATTCTTTCGCTCGCTGGCGGGCTGCTTCGCTCATTTTTGGAGGTTCAAATCCTCTCAGGACAACCGTTGACATCTTTTCGCTTTCAAAATTCCGTAGTCGCAAAAAAGCACGGAAACTTTATTCCCGATCTGACCATATCCGTAAGCTGTTGCATAAACGACATCGATTTCGTCTTATCGTTCAAATCGGGGAAGTATCGCAGTGACCAAACCTGCTCGTTCGTCAGTTCTTCCGGGCCCTCGAACTCATCCTCGTCCAGTCCTATCTCGGCCATATACGCCTTTTTGACCGATTCCGCATCCGGCCCCACCCACCAGTCACAGTCGCTCATTCTGAAAATCTTCATTCCGCCTATAGCATTCATTTCTTCACCTTTAATCTTTTAACCTCTTCTATAGCATAGCTGCCGCATTTCTCGCACCGCTCCGGCTTGTCCCGGCCGTAACCTGCGGCACAGCCACTGCATTGATAAACCATCTCAAACTGATTTTTATCGATATCTTTCAGATATTCTTCGACGTCGGCGGTGTTCGGCGGCGTCACCTTATTCTTATCCGGCTTTAGCCCTCTGTCCGGGCCTGCGGAAAATTTCGCGGGGGTTTGCCCATTTCTATCAGTTTCGCATCGACCGCCTTCGCCGCTGCCACGTCCGTCGGAAAACCTCCTATATTTATCCTTTTGCCTTCGATAAATATCACTGCCCGCCAGGGATTTTTCTTGCTGTTCGGAACTGCCGAAACGCCGTAATATCCTGATTTTGACTTCCGCTTTTTACGGGGCTTTTTCTCCGGCGTCGGCGCCTCGCTTGTATCCGCCGGCAGCACTGTTATCTCTTCTGTCGCGGGCATCTTTATCATCGCAAACCCTGATACCTGGCTGCCGAGCATTTCCGCTGTCACCCGCGCTTGTGTTTCGAGGTTGACAAGCACCGCCGCCCGGACCAGTTTTTCGATTTTGTAAATCCCGCCTTTGCCGTCTGTGAAAAATACGCTTTTATTTGCCATCCTTGATCTCCTTCAAAATCTTTTCAATTGTTCCGGGGGAAAGTGTGTCCAGCAAAATGTTTTTCATCGCCTTCCTACCTACATCAATAGCCCTATCATCTACGCTTCTTTTTTCTTTGGTTATTGGTAATTTTATTCCCCAAAATTCGCATATTCGCCTTATCGCTTCATTACAAAATCGGAGCTGCTCCTCGACGTCTTTGATATGAAAGAGTGCTTTTTCAAGCATCTGTTTCTCCGGCGGGTCAAGATGCGGCCCGATGAAATTCTCCAGCTCCTCAATAAACCGTTTGTCTTTGCAATCAGGACAAGGATAACTATCTTTACCAAACATACCGCAGGGTATTATTCCATTTCTGCACCTTGGATTACTGCATTTCGGCTTTTCGCCTCTCGGCCATGGCTTCGGCGATTTAACGAACGGAATTCGCGGACATTCCCCGGGCGCGAGATTCGGCAATCCTCTCTTCCAGTAAATCCCCTCGACCGGTTTATCCCAAAACCACATCTTCAATGTTCGAACGGCATAACCCAGCACTGCCCCGGCCAAAATCAATATCCCCGCCGCTATATAAATCTCCATCTTACTGCTCCTTTATTTTTTCAGTTTTCAAATCTACCGGGCAATTTGGCAGATAAACTTCCCTGTCCGGGAAAATTGCCAATAGCCGCCCATCCATTAAATTTATATGTCCCGTTGTCACTCCATGCCCGCAGCAGCAGCCCCTTGTTTTTATGCCGCCGTCATTCAGGGCCTTTACCATATCTGCGATACAGGCATCGATGGGCATTTCCTTTTCGTACTCCTTGCCAGTGGGTGAAAGGTCCGCCGCGATGGTAACTTTCATCATCACAGGCATTCGCCCGCAATGCGGACACGGCTTTGTGCGCCGCCCGTACTCTGCCTCGATTTGCGCTGGCCCTTTCGCCCTGTTTTCATTGTCCATCTTCCACCTCATCATCCCTGAAAATATATTTTTCAAATCTCGGCGACCTGAGCATCGCCGCGCACGCATTGCTCAACCTGTCCAATCCGTCATCGCCGTCAGCATTGAACGCCTGGCGGAGAATTTCTTTTAGTTTGTTACGCTCCTGTGCCGCTAACTCTCCGCTTTCGCCGTCAAGTTCTGAAAACACCGACATCAGACCGAGCTCCGCAAAGTTGCAGAGTGTTACGAGCTCCATTTCCGACACTTTGACTTTCTTGCCGATATTTTTAACGACCACGCAATGGCCTTCCATGCGTGCCGTTATCGCAACCATTTTCGCCTCATCCATATTTTTTATTTCTCCTGTCATTGAGGTCGATATACTTAACGTTGTGAAACCGCAGCTGCGGGAATTCCTTTTTGGCGACTGACTTTCCGGTAAAGTGAGTGGCGTTCTTAAAATCGGTAAACCCCAGGCCGCCGCCGCTACGTCTTGTTACGAACAATCCGTCTCTGCGTCTAACAACTATATCTTTTTCTTTGGCCATAATTATTCTCCTGTCACGGTTATTGCAGGGTGCACATTCCAAACTGCGTTTTCACAGCGGCCGGACACGCTTTTTTTCACCACAAATTCACTTTTTGCGCGCCATCGCCAACCGCAGCCAAACAAAACTTTTAGGAAGGACCCAAAACATTTATTCCCCCCCACCTGATTACATGACCTCATGTCCCCACCATTCAATGCGCGCGCTGCCATTTTGACCGCTTGGAAAAACCTTACTATTAAGCTGAAAACAAAGTTTTTATGTCCCCACGTTTTTAACTCAAAAACGAAGATTTGCCTAAAAAAGCGGACATTTAGAAGCGGACGTTTTTCAAAAACTTTATTATCCGTGTGATAATGAGGGTGACCGGACATAAGCACGCCCACCTTATTATCGAAGTAAAAACGAAGATTACCGTAAACACAACTGAGATACTGTTTCAAAAAAGCACTTTTCAAACAGGCGTTTAAATGTCCGCTGCTGATTTTTTTTGATTTTTGAACGTGATTAACGGATTTCGTAACTGCCATAAAAACCTAACCTTACGAACCTCTTAAAAACTTAAGTCATCATTACTCTGTAAAAGGTTTACACACCCTTACAAACGATCGCTGTAATCACGGTCCAGACGCTCGCCCATTCCGTTGGCTTGAATGTTCAAAAAGTGCAGGTACTGGACCGTGGTCTCCAGGCTCGAATGACCCATCAAATTCTGCAACGAATATATATCGATACCAGCGCCGCCTTCGTCTTTGGACCTTAAAGAATTAACTGCAAACGTGTGCCTGAACATGTGCGGATGGAGCGACTTTTTAATGCCTGCTGCCTCTCCCCTGCCCTTAATCATTCTAAACAAGGAAGTAGAGGCCCGAGGCCTGAGGCTTATCTCCCCTGTTTTTTTATCAACGGCCCGGACGGTTTGCAGATAAGTCTTTTTCCGTGAGCTGTAAAATAATGGTTTGCTTATATCGCTTCTGCGGATATGGCGAGGCAGAGTTTTGGGTCTTATCTTGCTAATGTATTTATCAATTGCCGTCGCAAGGCGCTTGCTTATAGGTATCGTCCGATCCTTATTGCCTTTGCCTTTGTATACCTCGATTACATTTTCACCTAAAACTCCCGGAGTGTCCTGCACACGCAGCTTCGCCAGCTCCTGAATCCGCAAACCGGTGTTGAGAAGTATGTCGCATATTAAAAATAATCTCCTGTCGCTCAGGCTGGTGGCATTCTTCCTTAAAAAAACCATAAGCTGCTGCTGCTCATCGTCATTTAAGACTTTTCTCCAGCTGATTCCATCTTTACGTTTTCGAGGTCCCGTCCGTGCGTGACGCATAAATTAATCCTTCATTGGCAAATCTGGCTGCTGAGCTTCAAAAGAAAACTTTACTCTCTCCTTTTCTTTTTTCTTCGGCTTGGTAAGTTTCTGCAGCTGCTCTATCGAACAGTTAGAAGTGCAATCTTCAAATACAAATTTGATGCCGCCGGTTTTCAATGTTGCACTCGTCAGAAAACCTTCACCTGTGATTTTTTTTGCTTGCCCTGGCATTATTTTGTCTCCTTGTTTTTTGTTATTTGACCTTCCGCATATCAGTATTATGAAATGGAATTCCATCGAGAAATTTCGCCAGCTCCGCCTTAATGAAATAGCTGGCTTTCAACTCTCTACATAAGCGGATAGCAGCAATCCCGAAATTTCGCCAGGTCCGGGCTGTGAACCTGTCGTAGTAATTCATCTTGCCGATACGGAACTGATCAACAAAAGTGTGTGTTCGTCGGATTATCTCGAGTGAAGTTTCAGTCTCTATCACCGGCTCCAGGCTTACGAAAGTTTGAATGCCTCCTTCTTTGGCTTCTACAATCGCAGAAATTCTATCATCAGGAAGAGCTGCATAAGGTTCGCGTGCCCTGGATCCAGCCTCATCCAGAAGCGTCAGTGTGCTTCCGAACATATCATCTGGACCATATAAATCGAAATCGCGCGCAGCTCTCATGCCGCCTTTAGTAAGAATCTGGAATGGGATATTATTGTCCCTCAGGATTGAAATCGCCTGCCGGGTAATCTTTTCATAATCATCGAGCTGCTGATACGGATCACACCCAAAGCAGAGTAGTACGCGGTTGTTCATACCCGCAAGTTTTGGGGCTTCTTTACGAAGCCTTTTAAGGACATCTTTTTTGACAGTCTGCACGCTGTGAAATTCAGGATTCCGCATTACTGTCGGCCCAAAGCAGTAATCACAACAGAAGCCGCATCCCTTATATAAATTCACCGCCCAGTGAGCGTAATCTCTTGCTGGTCCCGATGGTTGATAAATCGCTCCCATGGATATCCCTTTTAGTTCGGTTTTCCGTTTCTTAAAATCTCGTCCATCTACAAAACTGTATATTTACTTCCTATTTCAAATCCTTTTTTGAAAATTTTAGGGATGAGAACCCCAATAACGTCATTCGGCAACTGCGATAACCTCATCAATTCGCTCGGCGATAACTTTGTGAGAAGCTCAAAATACGCCATTTGGCCGTGCTTCTTGTATACCTTTTGAGATATATCCACCTGTCAACCCTTTCTGCAGCCGTGGTGCCCCGTGTCACCGCTTTGTCCGCCAAAGCCGCCTGTAATACCTATTTCTTGGATTTCTTTGCTTTAGTGCCCTTCTTGGCTGGTTTGCCCGGTTTGTCTGCGCAGGCACTGCACAAATCTTCTTCTACCCAGTGACAAGGCCCGCCAGCTGTTTGGCATGCCTTCTCTTCGGTACATCCACAGACACGGCATTTTCTAACTTGCTTTTTGCCCTTTTTAGATTTGGCCGTCTTAGGTGTGCCGTCGGCTTTCAGATTCGCCCATTCCGCCGGCTCTTTGAATTCTTCCCTTTCGCAAACTTCGCGGTATTTCTCGTCAATGTCAATTCCGAAAAACCCTGCAATCATTCTTGCCGTTTTTATAGATTCTGCAGTCCCGCCTGTATCCATAAGGTAATAAAAATTAATCCTCATGGTTTCCCACAAAATGCTAGCTAAATCTTCGCATGCTTTCGCAGGGTTTTTGCTGAATTGTTTTTGAGCTTTGTCGACAAATTCAAAGGGATCTTTACAATCACCTGTAAAATCTATTTCGAGAGATACAATAAGCAATGCCACAGCATACAGCTTGTTTTTATGCTTTATCGCTGTTGCAGGCGTTTCCTCAAGTCCCTTATAAAGTTCCATTATTGTCTGGGCCCATCTGCGCTCTTCTAATTCCGCCCGGAGCTGCTTGAGCGTTTCGGGCTTATTAGATTCTGTTTTTTGATTATGCTCCTTTTTGACCTTTACATAGATGATCCTGCCTTTTCCACTGCCGTGGACCACCAACGCGGGCACAGCCCCCTTAGTCGCTTTTTTGACTTTGCTGAACTGCCAGCTGCTCAGACGCCGGCCGTAAATCTTTTTCAGCCTATCGCATTCTTCCCTCTCATAACATTGAGATATCTCTACGCAGACCAAACCCGGATGTTTTTTCTGCATCTCCGCAAATTTAGCCTTCCCGACAGCAATCTCTTTTGACTGCCAGCATTTTTTGTCGAGACATCTGTCTTTGGTGCCGATTGCATCCTCAGCTCTCTCCGCCCATAGTGTCGGCTGGCAGCTGCTCCGTTTCTGGCAATCCTGGCAGCCGGCAGTATCGAACGGCGCCTTTTTCAGAATCATCAGCTGCTCGGCCAGCCGTTTTTCGAGATCCCTGACAGTTAGATCGCTGCAGTACTGGAGCGATCTGTATATATCCTTGTCTTGGATGTGCTGGGGGAATCTCGCAATCAGTCCCAGGTGTGCCGCCGTGAAATAACTAAAATCCGAATCCTCGAGGATCAGCTCTTTCCATTTATCAGAAAGATTGTTATTTATCGCCTCGCGCTGATGGACCCATTGCTCGTTTTTGCCCATCTTCGACGCCACCGCGGTTACATCATTTTTATACTTGGTCAAGAGCGTGGCAACGGCCCTGCCCTGCTCGAGAATTGTCAAGTCCACACGTGCGTAATTCTCAGCAAATGTAACATCAAACGCTGCATCATCAGATAATCTGCCGTGATTCAATACTGATATCGTCTCATAACCTACCTCACGAGCTGCCAGCAATCTCCGTTCGCCGGCAAGAAGCTCAAATTTCCCCCCATCGATTTCACGCACATGTACCGGCACCATAACACCGATTGCCCGGATGCTCTCAATAAGGTCAAGAAACGCTTGACTCTTTTTATTAATTATTCGTGGATTGTCTCCGCTGATTTTGATTTTTTTTATTTCAACTGGACAGAATTGCATTGTACTTTCTCCTTTCACCAATTCGGTTTATAAAAGGCCCCGCACAAAGCGGGGCCTGGCAATACATTCATTACTTCATCTGCACGGGCTTTGATAAACAAACCTCTTTATCACAGAAGCGAAGTTTTTCATCAACTTCACTCCTAAAGGCGTACTCGTCCGGGCTGTATTTATTGGGCGGCAGCAGCGAAGGCAGGAATCCTAATCTTTTAAGAATTTCAGAAACCAGCTCGCTACAAAAAACACTCGACAAGTCGCTACGGTGGCCCATAAAAAACGACGCAACCGCCGAAGCAGCTCCCATAAGCTCTACAACGCTTTTTTCATAGGGCCGGTTTAGCAGTTCCGACATAGTGCTGTTTATAATTTCGTAAAACCGCTCGTCTCTTTCACAAACCAGACGCCGCAGAAAAGCCTTGCCCTTATACACCTGTAGGATCTCACTTAAGGGATTCAGCTGAACGCCGTTTTTGCCATGCAGCGTTGTCGATTCAAAAAGCATTACCCGGCCGCCGTCTACAACGATGATGCCTATATGCGAGTAACGTGCCTTCCTGCGGCTGCATAATGTGCAGAAACAAAGTATCAGCGCGCTTATTGCGCCTTTGCCCCGGAAAAGAACTATATCACCGGTTTTTAATGTGCTTCTGATATTTCTGTAGGGTATCATTTTACTGGCTCGCTATTACTCCGGTTAACGTGTTTTTTATGGCTTCAATCTCTCCTGCAGTGACAACGCCGCCGCTGGCTGCTTTGACATAAAGGTCCGCAAGGGCGGCTATTGCACTTTCTATTTGCAGTTTACCTTCGGATTTCTGTTGTTCGACTTTAACTGTTAATTGCGTCCCATCGGGAGTGTTCTTCATTGCCTCAAGTCCGCTCAAGGTCTGGTCGCCAATTCGATCATATTCTGTTTCTGAGCGCAAGCAGCTTTCGCCTTCGATGATCTCATACTCCTTATGGACTACTCTCGAGCAGCTACTAACTAGCCATACCGCAGCGGCCAGCAAAACCACTAGTGATATGACGGTTGATGAAAATCGTTTCGTGTTCACTTTTTTCTCCTTTCAAATTAAAATAATGGTCACAATAGTTTCTCCGGACTTTTATAGCCGGTTTCTTTTTTGAGCTTGTCAAAGAGAAGGCCTTTTTTGTTTGTGGCTCCAGATGCTCTGGCTCGCTTTGCCCATTCCACCGCTTCGGTGAAGATTGAAGGTTTCAACTGGCCGCACTGACACTGGGTTATCATGTGCTTTGTAATAGCCCTAAAGGTTCTGGTTTCTCTTGCATTGAGGTAAAAAGTCTTGGTGAGCTGGTCTGCCCAGAATTTTGACTTATCAACTATTTCAACATCCAAATCCAAAACTTCAGCGGGTTTTCTCTCAATGGTTGTATTTGTTTTTTTATCTGTATGAGTATAGGGATTGGTTTTTGGTATAGGTTGGTCATTTCCGCCAAATCCACCTGACCCCTTTGGCAAATCCTCTTGACTATTCTGACTATTCGATTTGTCAATTTTGACAAATCGGTTTTCATCCTTAAAGGCGTACCAAAGTGTGCGGTCATATTTTTTTGAATTGTAATTAGCTTTGAGTATGACCCCCTCGCGAAGCAGCTTGTCAAGAATCACCCGGATCTGTCGGATAGTCCAGTAATCGAAAATCTCGGCAAGCCCCTTTACCGTGCAATATGTCCATGTTCGGCCGTCGTGATAATGTTTATTGTGGGCTTTATTTTTCTCTATCCAAAGCGCGAAATGGCGAATCATGATCGCAGCGGGAACTCCATACTGCTTTGCATATTTAACACTAAATGAATGCCATCGGCCTGATTCCACTTTCATTCGCCTTCGATAAATATCGCCATCCCTACTTGTGCTTCAGTTATTCTTTGCACACAACTTTTCGCCAGATACCCTTCCCTGCTATCCCACGCAGGGCAAATAACGCCTTCATACGGACACACATTTTCAGTGAGATTTTCCCGTTCGGCGACCGCATCCTCTCCGTAAAGTTGCATATGCGTTAAAGGCTTGTAGATTTGTCTGTTGTTTTGCATATTCGGCCTCCCTGCCGGGCATGGTCAATCCCTCAAATCCTTAAAAGACTCCGGCGGCCAAAACACCTTCCAGCGTTTTCTAAATCTACCGCTGTGTTCACATGCAGAACGCCCTGGGGCTTCCATCATTCCGACTGTAGCCTCGGCCACTTTTTTGCTGCCGAAATAAAATTCAATGAGGTCCCCGGTAAAGCAATTCGGCCTTTCCCTAAACGCCCAAAATTCCACCGTTCCTTCTGGAGGTTCATCCCAGAAAGTTTTCTGTGCCCATTTTGGAACTTTAATTTTCAGCATTTTTGAATTTACCGTAAAAGTATTTGACGTTTCGTTTCCAGTTTTGGTTGCCTTCAAAGTCCTCCGACGGCGGGCAATGTCTGTCCGCCAGCCAGTCGATGAATTCCCCCGGGCTTTTCGCCGCCATCCAGCGCAGCCGGTTCTTAACTATTGTCGCCGCCGCCCATCCCGCCTGAATATTCAAACTGCAATTCGGCCGCCTTCTGATTTCCGCCAGGCACCGCGGATGCAGTATTCCGAACTCCCTGCCGGCCGAGCCGTTCTCGGCTTTGCGGATAGC
Source organism: uncultured Pirellulales bacterium (assembly GCA_964468375.1). Lineage (GTDB taxonomy): Bacteria > Planctomycetota > Phycisphaerae > Sedimentisphaerales > Anaerobacaceae > CAYXUW01. Next base: position 93,124 of record CAYXUW010000001.1, read on the forward strand.
GAGCAATAAAAGAAAATTGTCGCCGATGCAGTTATTCCGCTCGGCCGCCCGCCGAATAATCGGCAGCTCCTCGAGTAGCTTCATATCGCGAACCTGCACCTCGACCGCGCCGCCGCAGCAACTCTCCGGCCACGGCCCTGCACCGATAGCCAGTAAAAGAATAAATCCAATTATAAAAATCGAACTCATGCTATAGCCCGCTCCCGCTGCGGATGAACAAACTCCACATTTGAATGATATGGTTGCTGCTTAAAATTTTTGGTAGCGCAGATTGCATTTTTCCTTCTACATCCAGGCAAAATACAATCGAAAATTACAAAAGTATTGCCTGTCTCATTTGCCAATCTCTGCGCTTTCTTTGAATTAGGCCTGCTCATTTTTCATCTTTCAAAATAGCAGCGGGAGAGTTTGGAATTAGCTCCCTGTCCCCGCCCGCTGCAAATCAGCCCTACTTCCCTGTTGGGCCCAATAGCGGGGGCCAGATTCGAACCGGCGAAATTATGCTTATGAGACATAACACTTAGGCCACTCGTGCACCCCGCGTAATTTCAAATAAGGGCTGAGGCCGGAGGGAGGAAAAGAGGAGTAAAGCCCCAGCCCTTTCCAATGGAGCAGACAGGATTCGAACCTGTTGTTGCGCATCGGGTTTTTCGGTGCGTAATTCGCCGCTCGCCGCAGCACACCTACACCAATAATTGCATCTATTGGCAGATTGCGTGTCCCCTAACCACGCCGCTGCCCCATAAAAGCCAGATCCCAATACAGCGGAATCTGGCTTCGGAGGAGGGTGATGAAAAGCTTATAACTGCGAGGCCGGGTTTACCTATACCACCCGGCGTAAGGTTTGGAATATCGACATGATGCGCTTTCGCGTCTAGCGCGGCGTTATTATTTTCGACCCACCGCCGGCTGGGGTCATGCCTCTATAAACTAAAGGCGATAGTATAATTCCCGGCCGGCAGGTCATTGCGAGTTACACCCTGTCAAAACGACAAAAGAAAAAAAGAGTCCCCTGCCGGCCCCTATGCACCTGTGTGCAGTTGGAAGCTTTTATAGATTTGATGGAATATGCGGCCTGCGGCACACCAGCGGTTAAAATTTTGCGTTCAGCGACATCTTGACTGGGGGTCAAGAGGTCGCAGGTTCAAGTCCTGTCGCCCCGATTTGGCATAAAATCTTATGTTAAAATAGGTTGACATAGCTCAACACAATGCCTATAATCATTCTATAGTATTAAATCGGCGCCGGAGATGCATTATGAAAACTAGCAGAATTAGCAGAGTAATTCAGATACTGACGGCATTGCAATCAAGACAGCCCTACGCAGCAGACGACTTAGCTAAGATGCTGGGGATTAGCAGGCGGATGGTTTTTCGGGACCTCAGCGAGCTGCGGAAGGTTGGCATCCCCTACCATTTTGACAGAAAGACCTGCCGTTATTTGATAGATCCAGAATTCTTCCTGAATGTGCCGAACCTGGACTCGCAGGAAGCATTGGGGCTGCTCTTACTGGTTTATAAAGCGAGAAATCATATCCACCTGCCGCTCAAAGATTCGGTGCTGAAGGCGGCACTTAAAATAGAAAACAATCTCCCTAACGAGATAAAACGGTATTGCAACGCTGCCCTGCGGAATATCTCCATAAAAGCCGACCCTCAGGACAAGCTGGACTTGCTTGACCAGACATTTGCGCAGCTACTGAAAGCTATTTTGAGAAAACAAATTTTAAATGTCCATTATTACCTGCCTCTCGAGCGGAAAAACATAGTTACCGATTTAAGCCCTTATCATCTGGTATATAATGACCACGCCTGGTATGTGCTCGGCAGGTCGAGCTTGCATAAAGCAATCTGCACTTTTAAGCTGAATCAGATTAAACAACTGAACGTATCAGATAAATGCTTCACCAAGGACAAAACATTTGATATATCCGAACACCTTGGCAGAGCTTGGTCAATGACCCCTGAGGGCCGGCTTTATAGCATCAAGCTCAGATTTTCGCCGGAAGTCGCCCATAACGTCGCTGAGGTTCAATGGCACAGTACACAAACCGTCGCTTTTCAGGATGATGGTTCCGCTATTATCGAATTCCGTGTCGACGGGCTCAACGAGATAACCTGGTGGATTCTAAGCTACGGCGACCGAGTGCAGGTTCTTGCACCGAAAGTTCTAAGGCAGAAAGTTATCCAAATAGCCCGGAATATAGTAAAAGAGAATGGACAGTTATTGCCCGTTTGATAAATTTAGCGAGACAATCCCGAATGGTGATTACCAAATTAACGGTTTGCTCGCTGTTTTTAGTTCGCTTCGGAGCGAGGGTCTGGTGGCTTTGCTGGGTGCAAATACTGATAACCGCAAAGGTGGTTTAGATATTGCGTCTAAGGTTTTTGAGGAATATGGGGATTTTATTTACGCTGTCATTACCTGTAAGGTCAGTAATGAATCCCGGGCAGACGATTTATTCCAGGATTTATTCCTCTCCTTCGTTGCCAAGCCGCCGCCTTTAAATATACGGAATATCAAGGGCTACCTCTATAGAGCGATAATTAACGATATTACCGATAGCGCTCGGCGGGTCAAGAGGTATAAGGCCCTGACCCGTCGATATGCAGAGCGGCTTAAGTACTTTAAAAATGAAAATAATCCGGAAAATGTTTTGATTGAGGCAGAGGAAACAGATAAAATATGCAAACTTATTCAAAGGCGATTGCGGAATAGCGAAGCTGAGGCCATCCTCTTACGCTACAGAAGCCATTTGAAAACCAAAGAGGTGGCGGCAAAAATGGGTGTAAACAGCGGTTCCGTTCGCAAGTATATTTACAAAGGATTAAAAAAAGTCCGGCGGTTTTTGGGAAGAAGATAGTTAGAATGATTGCCTTTGGTTCCAACTCGTTATGCAAACAGGCAGAGCTGTATTATTACGATTTTATCTTAGATGAAAGTCGCAAGTCGGTTCCGGAGTTTATCATCGACCACATTGAGCAATGCCAAAACTGCCGTGAGCAATTGAGCCGGCTAAAAAGCGTATTGTCGCAAACAGAAGACTATACTGAACCGAAGCAGGAGCAAGTTAACCATGCCGTAACTGCGATGTTGAAGCTCCATTTTGCTTATATTGGTGAGGCCGTAACTTGTAAAATTGTGAGGCCCTTTCTACCGAATCTGTCAGACCCAGACTTGAAAATTAGAATACCGACGCCGATAACGGCACATCTGGATAATTGCCAGCAATGTTCTGAAGATTTGGAAACTATTCGCAAACTGGATCTCAGCCGCAAGCAATTACGCTGCTTAAGCCGGTTTTTCGCGGACAGCTCTGCAACAAATAACATCAGCTGCACGGAAGCTCAAGACGCCATCTCACCGGTTGTATCGATGGTTTTTAGTAAGGTCAGACCGGAAACACTGAGACATTTGTGCACCTGTTCCGAGTGCAGCGAGCTGTTATATCAATATCGGGAGATGACTCGCAGAGGATTATTAAAAACCACCCTCGTGCAGCACGAATTTCCTTGCGAGAAGGTCTCGGCAAGAGATTTCTTCGACTATGTTATACCATACGAGATTGACCCGGCTAATGACCAGTATGTAAAGTTCAGAGAGTCTCTCATCTCTCATTTGCGCATCTGCCCGAGTTGTCTGGCTAAAATGCAGCAGCTGCACGCGGCCATATACGGAATTTACCAAAGGGCGGAATCCGACGTCGTTACGATATATCAAATCGGCGAATCCGCTAAAACTCAGAAAGTCGACGAAACCGAAGAGCTTTATGCCGATTTCCCCATAAAAGTCGAAGTAAAACAGCGCGAAGAGATAAAAGCGGAGCAACCGGTTGTACCAATTGATTTCACTGCCGCCCGGAAACAAAAAGTCTCGGTGAAGAGACTCAAACCTTTTAGAATCGGCGCTATGGCAACAGCCGCTGCGGTTATATTCATAGTGGCTATCTTCCTTCAGAATACACCAACTGCCGGAGCGTCTGCGCTGGAAAAAATCTATAACGCCGTCGCCGCAGTTAGAAACGTCCATATCGCAAGTTTTGTTCCCGATGACCAGCAGCCCGTCCAAGAAAAATGGGTGTCGAGAACGCTGAATATTTATATGATAAAAACTGCGGAAAAATACGTTTTATGTGATATTGCTGGCGGCGTAACAAAAATAAAAAACTTGGATACCGGCACAGCCGAGACAGATAAATTAACAGCTGAGGATATTTCTGATGTCGAAAAGAAAATGGGCGGTTCCATAGGTCTGATGCCGTTCTACAGCATATCCGGCCTCCCTGAAAATGCCGAGTGGAATCGTGTGGCAGATGAGGATTTAGAAACTTACACCGAAGGTATTGAGGTATATGACTTGGTATGGACCAGGAAAGGGTATGATGGTTTCCTGATATTCAATAAGTGGCGATTTTTTGTAGACTCGAAAACAAATCTGCCTGAAAGAACGGAATTTTATCAAAAGTTACCCGCTGATAACGAGTATGTTCTTATATCTTCGATGAAGATTGAATATTTAAGCGATACTGAAATGCAAACCACCGTGGAAGAGGTATTTTTCTAATATCACAATTTCTCAATCCGGCACCCAGAGGGGGCTTTTATTCTTATAGCGGCCGTCTATCTTCTCAACTAAGAGCATATCGGCTTCAACACGGCTTACGTGGTTATCCGCAAATCCGACATTAACAGTCTTATGCGGGTGTCGGCCGTATATAGCATCGTACTCCTGGCAAGGCCAGAAGACTCTTTCCTTGTTGATGCAGAGGCCGGGTATGTATGCGGCAGTATCCCTTATGTCATCATCAAGACTATCAGGGGGCTCATCCGTCGCATGCCACCAATTTATCATAGCGTAGCCGCTGTCAACAATCAGCAAAGTCTCAGCAGATCTCGTTATATTGCTGCTGGGCAAAGGCGTTCCAACAAACTCATCATGCAAACCTCGCGAGCTTTTGCATATCGACTGGTTCACGCCGTAATTGCCGCAGAGGATATCATTTTTGAGGATGGGGTCCCTTATTCGTTTAGACGGACACTGAACCGCTGTCCTTTTGCCGTCAGATTCTTTATAAAATCCTTCTATAAAATTGAACCACCACCATCCTCTTTTATCATAAGCCAAGTCTCCAGGAAATCCCCCAGGAGGTTCGGTCTGAGGAAATTGTTTATAAAAAGCATAAGGGAGAGTTTGGTTTTCGGTTTCATAATTTAATAAGCCCAGCAATAACTGTTTGATATTCGAACTGCAGATAACGGCCTTTGCTTGTTCTCGCGATCTTCGCAGCGCCGGCAGCAATACCGCCATAAGAAGAGCAATTGTCGCAATTACCGTGACCATTTCGATGAGTGTAAAACAGGGACGCCTCATACCTCTATTATATGATTATATTTTTAGTGTGTCAAATGCGGCATATCATTAAAAAGGCAGGCGAGACTTATCTCGCCTGCCTTTGTCACCCGAGAGGTTGGATAATCAATCGCACGCCATTATATAAAAAGCTATCGAATCTCCTGTCGTAGAACACATTGTGGGATACTGGGGATGTTGTATGCAAGGCGACATCTCACACCCAATCATCAGGGACTGGGAACAGCTCCCGCTCCCGGCAGGCCCGCAAGCCCACCTTTCATAGAATGTTCTGTAAGCACCTAAGCAATAATCGCCCACCTTTTCGCAGTTTATATCATCATCCTCTTGACGCAGCACGTTGCATTGATAACCGGAGGCGCCCGTCATATCACCGAGCTCTCTTTCTTCGACTTCGATAAGTTTGCCTCCGACAGGACCGTCGGATATTATAAGAGCTGTACCTTCCGTCCAGTCCATCGAAAAGAAATCGAGGTCAGCGCGGTAATAAAACTTGCTGTCGGCCAAATCGACGATTCCTATAGATTCGCCGCTGATATCACTGACCGCAACGAAATGTTTTTTCCCGGGGATATGCAGTATTATCTCACAATTCCCCAAATTTCTGAGAGTATCCATATCGGTCTTAATAACCTTGCAATAAAGACCCATCCCTTGCGCAAACTTCTTCATTTGATAAAGGGTTGTGCTTTTGTCGGTCCCACTGACCAAACGAGCAAGCTCTCTGTCGGTAACGTCCTTGCCTAATCGGCCGAGCGCATACCTCAGCGCCGCCGTTGCGCAGTTTTGCGGCTGCACATCTTCATTGGCCGCAAATATCAATTTCTCAGCTAATAGCTGGTCGGTATCGATTACGTCCGAGTGTCGATACATTACGGATTTATCAGTAATGAAAGAAAAATACTCTATCAGCGCATCATCCTCATAGCTAACCTCGAAATCATAGCTTTCAGGAACGCGGGCGTCGATACTGGTAATTTCCCACAAGTCGCGGGCTAATAACCTGTCCGACTCCGCTTCGTATTTTTCCAGTAAAATAGTAGTGGGAACCCAGTTGCTGGCTGCTAACTGATAGCCGGAATAGTAATTGGAGATAATAACGTCGCTGCGTCCTGCTATCGAACAGGATAATGCCGCATAATCTTTAGCAGGGTCCACTACCAAAATAATCTCCGAACCATCTATATTTTTAAGCACCAAGTGTATCTGTCTCTGTCCGTCGACATATTTTTCAACGCCGTATGAATCCGCTGCGGAAAGACTCTCATATGTGTAATAGCCGTATCCCCATGGTATAACACCTGCGGTTAGCGGGCCGTTGACATAATGTGGCTTCCTATCTGTTGTATCAACAATTGCGTGATTACCGGGCAGATAATAAGTGGTATATTTTTCGCCGTCCCAGGCAAATATCCGTCTGGTGTTCCAGTCCAGGTTGAAATGCTCGGCCATAAAATTGCCTTCCAGGCCCTTGCCCGGCCGAACCGAATCTTCGCGAGAGTCGACATTGATTTCCCAGTAAAACCTGTCCCCGTCAAACCTCACCATTACGGTCGAACTCATCTTGTACTCATTGGACAGCTCATGGCGCGTATTAAAAGGTATCGCATCAAGCTTCATCTTTTGCAGTTCCTGCGTAAGCTCTCTTTTATTCGTCCTGTTCTGATATTCCTTAATCTTTTCCTTAATCCGGCGGTCAATCATACTTGAATCTACTGTTTTTGCCGCCTCATATTCCTCATGCACCGCTTCGATAGTCCCTGCTGGTATCCATGTCGTCCTTGGCTGGCTCGTTAGTTTTTGAAAGATTTCCAAAATCTCCGTTCTTTCCATTTCCCTATCCGCGAAAACAGCACTGCAGTGAGACAATAAAAAAAGAATCAGCAATATGGCATATCTTGTTTTCATAATATACCTCCTTCTCTTGAATTTAGATTAGTAAAAATTCACTTAACGCCAGAATCATTATTGTCGGCCAAATTGTTGAACTCCTTTTCTACAAAATACGGCGATTTAGAATTGGAAAATGTGGACTGTTTTCCGCCGAAATTCCTAAAAAACGCCCTGCAGAAGCTGATATCAGGGGAAAAGGCCGTTCAGCAATCACTGTCGGCGGATACCATACCCCCTCGTACGATATGAAATATGATTTGTGAGATACTAAGCGGCTCCTGTTATTCGGTCGTTTCGAGCCAATACTCACAGAACAGCATCAAATCATTTGCATCGACGCTGCCGTTAATATCGAGGTCCGTTCCTTCACACCAGCCGAACTCGTTACAATCGGCTGTTTGCCAATATGAGGCGAGCACAGCATAGTCGAGAAAATCAACCGCAGTATCACCATTGAAGTCGCGAGTGCGCACATGATGAAAAACGAGAGTGCAAATCGGGTCGGCGCTCGCATCATAGTCATAAAATTCTATGTTACAATCGCCTAAATCCAAGGCATCATAATCAAAAATAAACCAGTCACCAGCATTTGGGTAGTAAACATAATTCATATTGAACCCTATTCCGGGAACAACTGTCTCCCACACGACAGCATAAGGACCGGCATCGGGCAAACAAGAACCCGGACACATACCAGATTCACATTCTCTACCGTATAAGCCCCCTATCGTGTTCATATCTTCTTCTGCCAGAACCAAATCTCCGCCATAAAGCCAATCTTCAGCGACATCCGACCAGATAATAATGGTGAGCTTTGTCCCCACCATAATGTCAGGATATATTATATAGGGAAGGTTGGGCTCGACCGGTGGAAAAGGCGTGCTGCCGTCGGACCGGCATACCTTTGTCGAAACCGTTCCTGAAGATGCAGAAGTCATACTGAAAATCACCGCTAATATAAGCAGTGCTGCTTTACTTATGCTTGATTTAGGCAGGAGTGTCCGAAATATGTTGGCCATTTTTATCACCCTCTCTTTCAAAAAAAATACGCTGTGCAC
>CAYXUW010000002.1:0-91332 GCA_964468375.1 uncultured Pirellulales bacterium
GTCCGGAACAGCCGCTTGTTCAGGCATTGTCGTTCGATAATAAAGCAGTAAGATACAGTGCTGCGATAGCGATAGCAGCAGCCGGGCCTCAAAGGGATTTTGTCGAAAGTAAATTAGTTGTCGAAAATTTGGCCCAGGCCCTGCAAACTGACGAAAACACGGAATTGCCGAATAAGTGGGTGGCCGAAAGCTATGTTATCCGGTCGGCTGAAGTTATGCTCAAATTGGCTCAAACACGAAATCCTGTTATTAATTTGTCTGCTGCTCAGGAGACTATTATAGACGCAACAAAAGATGAATGGGTTGAAATTCAGGTTCTTGCTGGTCAAATTTTGGCCAGACTCGGCAGTTCTGAAGCTCAGCAGGCCATAACTGCGATGGCTTTGGCAGAAACCAACACTATGGATGTTCGGATATCCGCTTTTAATTCTCTGGCCATCTCGGCAAAGCTCAATGCTAATTTGCTTGATGATAAAAATATAGACGCTATTTATTCGCTGGTTAGTTCGCAGGAAGTCGAGCCGGAATTGCGAGGTGCCGCCGCGGCAGCTTATGGCGCGCTCAATTTACCAAGTCGAAAGGTGAAAGACTTGATTCTCGACCAGGCGAGGAGCTAACGAGTAAGTTTAGAACGTCATTGCATTTTTACAACTGAACGGGGGAGTCAGATGCCTTATATGTCAATTTCAGGGGGCGCGCCGAGTTTTTCTTCGATGGTGGGTTCCGGCTCATTAGGTTCGGCTTCGGGTTTTTCTTCCAGCTTGATTCTTTCGGGTCGTTTTTTCTGGGCGGCGTCTTCTAGTAATTGGTTGATAGTATGTTCCGCAGAATATTTGTCATCCTGAGAGGAAACTACTGCATTAACCAAATCGCAAAAGCGGGAAATATACGATACAGAAGTTTGCTGAAACTCATTTGTGAAACCAATATCCTTCATTAGAGAATTCTGAGAAGCTGGTGTTATATAGATTAACAAACTTAAAAAACTCCAGATGAGAAATCCGGCCAAAAATCCCAAGATGCCGGTGCCGAGAGTGTCGAATATTCTGTGAAATCGAATATCGAATTGGCCTGTAAGAAATACATATGATACACTATGCAAAATCAGAAACGATGCTGCTGCGATAACGAGCAAAGTCAGAGCATTGCCGTATGGGGTATCGCCAATTGCAGGGTTGTTTACAATTGTCGGGCGGAGATATATGGCCAGGTAGATCGATATTATAATGTGGAACGTAAGGGCCCACGTTTGGTAGAAACGCAGTTTTACGGCAGACCATGCGAAGATTCCGCCAACTAATATGCCTAACCAGAACGCCATAAAATTTACCCCGTTACTCTTTTTAGTTCTTCGAGACTTGTTATACCGGATACCACATTTTTCAACCCTTGTTTTTTAAGGTTGGATTTTCCTTTTTTATCACCCTCTTTTTTCAACTGGGCCACAGACAATTTATTGTTGGCAATATCGGCCTTCAGAGTGTTGTCGAGAAACAAGATGTCGAAGATTGCTATTCTCCCGCGATAGCCGGTTTCGCGGCATTGGTCACATCCTTTGGCTCGGAAAATATTCTTATAATTTATGCCTTTTTTGCGCAGGTCGTGCATCTGGCTCTGGTTTAATTTGGCGGGCACCTTGCAGTGGTTGCAGAGGCGGCGCATCAGTCGTTGCGAAATAAGCATATCTAATCCCGATGACAACAGCATAGGGGTTATATTCAAATCCAGCAGCCGGACCAGCGACGCTGCGTTGTTGTTGCTATGCATTGTTGCCAGGACAAGATGGCCGGTTTGCGATGCGCGAAGAGCAATTCCCGCTGTTTCCTCATCTCTTATTTCACCCACACATATAACATCAGGGTCTTGCCTAAGAATACTGCGTAAGGACTTAGCGAAAGTAATATCCGCTTTGGGATTAACTTCGATTTGACTGGCGTTCGGCAGCACATATTCGATGGGGTCCTCCACTGTGATAACATTGCGTGTAAACAAATCGATTTCGTTGAGCATGGCATACAAAGTTGTGGTTTTACCACTGCCGGTCGGGCCGCAAAGAAGAATCATACCGGACGGCTTAGCAATTGCATTTTCGATAACCATGCGCTGTTTTTCTGTTAATCCGATATTTTTTAGGGTGAATGTGCCGGCGTTTTGGCTAAGTATCCTGATGGACAGCTTTTCGCCATTGATAGCGCCGGCGCTTGCGACGCGGAAGGATACGGTGTCATCACCTGTTTTGGCTAAAAACGCACCATCTTGGGGTCTGCGTCTTTCGGCGATATCCATATTGGAAACAGCCTTGATACTGTTTATAACTGCCTGAGACGTGGCTGGTTCGAGTTCTTCGACTGTAGTTAATACGCCGTCTATTCGCAGTCTTACTGTGTAAATTAACTCATTCTTGGGGTCGATAAGAATATCGCTGGCCTGTTCCTCGAGGGCATTGGCGATAATTTGCTTAGTTAATTCGAGAATTTGACTGTCTGCTCGTTTAGTTTTCCCGTGGCTGTAAATTTCTGTAATACTTCTGCCTGATGAGTCAAGCAGTTTTAAGGTTGTTCGTTTTTTAAGGGGAAGATGTAGAGACCTTACGCTTATGGAGGCACTTTGCATATACTCTTTTATTGCCTCGAAAATACTGCTGCTCTCGGATGATTTTTTAATCACTTCCGCGATTAGCAGGAAAAATAAAACTATGGGCCCCAAAAAAAGCGCGACAATACTGACTATCGTCTTATGATTCTTTGACACTAACGGACTGAACTGGACGTACTGGACGAAATACAGGCAGAGGTATACCCACCCTATAAATAAAATGAGTTTGATTGGATTAAAGGGAAGTGACATTGAAGATAAAATCGCATTTGATTGCTGATGAGCTGAGAGATATTTTATCAAAGTCGGTGTTACCATGTGATTACCCGTGGCTAAATACTTAAAAAACAACCACCAACATATCATAAACTATAACATTCTTTCCGCATCAGCAAGCTTATAAAATAAGATAGTGAATCAGATTGAATCGGTTTCCTCTAATGAGCCGAGTTCATCCAATTCTGCAAAGTCATCTAATTGCTCGTCGTCAGTTAGCAGGTCATCCTGGGATATATTTTGTGTGTCCGAACTGTATTCGGTAAAATTTTCCGGCTGACCGTCAATTTGGAGTACGAACGTTAATGGTCCTATTTTTATAGAGTCGCCTGCCTTAATTGTTGCGTTGTCTATACGCTTGCTGTTAAGATAGGTTCCGTTGCGCGAGCCGAGGTCGCGAATTTTCAGCACGCCGTCATCCAAATTTAGCTGGCAGTGTTTCTTGGAAACCGATACCAGTGGAATGCATAAATCGCAGCTGTGACGTCGGCCGATTACGGTAACACTGCTCGGTAGTGGAAAAAGTTTATGTGAGCCGTCTTTTTTGAGCAAGACCAAATTTACATCCATACCGTCTTCTCTCTTAATTAGCTTTAGCTTCGTCAAAACTATATTATATAGGTAAAAGTTATATATATCAACAGATAAATTTACTTGTAAGCAATGTTAACAGATATGCTGTTCTGGACGTTGGTTTCGTAACCATATGCCAATGCTATAGTTACGAGAAGCCTTTTGTGCAAGGTGCTGTTAAGCGTCCCCTCCTGTATTTGCTGATTAGGATTTTCGGCTTTAGCCCCAGAGATGCCAGCTTGACAATTTTGGTTAAACGTTTATATTCATAGAGGATTTTTTATTTTCGGGTTTGGGTTTTTCTTTGCTGTTTTTTGCGGATTGAGAGCCCTGCTGATATAAGGATTAGTAGTACCGGTAGGATATATGGCGCAAATAACACTGCCTGACGGCCGCATATTAGAAGTTGCTAATGGAACGACAGCAAAACAATTAGCGGAGAAAATAGGGCCGGCACTTGCAAAAGCAGCTGTAGCAGCGAAAATAAACGGACAACTGGCAGATTTATCCACCCCCATCACGGCTGATGCCGGTGTGCAGATTATTACCGTTTCGGAGCCGGAAGGCCTTGAGATACTCCGGCATAGCTGTGCCCACATAATGGCCGAGGCGATATGCAGTATTTGGCCGGATGCAAAGCTTGTTTACGGTCCTGTTGTCGAAGACGGGTTTTACTACGATATAGACCTTGATGAGCCGATAAGCCCCGCCGATTTTGAACGCATAGAAGAAAAGATGTCTGAAATCGTCAAGGCCGACAAGCCGTTTATCCGAAAACAGATGTCGCGGGATGAGGCCTTGGCGAAGTTGGCTTCTGACAAGTATAAAACCGACAACGTAAATCGCACGGACAGCGAGGTTATCAGTTTTTACTCGCGTGGGGACGGCTTCGAAGACTTATGTCGCGGCCCGCACGTGCCCAGCACTGGAAAAGTTACTGCCTTTAAGATTATGTCCGTAGCGGGCGCCTATTGGCACGGTGACCCGACTCAGAAGATGCTTCAGCGCGTCTATGGCACCGCCTGGCCGACCAAAAAAGAACTCGATACCTATCTGCAGAGGTTGGAAGAGGCCAAAAAGCGTGACCATCGGGTCTTAGGCAAGCAGTTAGATTTATTTAGTTTCAATGAAGCAGGCCCCGGTTTCGCATTCATTCATCCCAAAGGAATGATTATCTGGAACGCTGTAACGGATTTCTGGCGAAGTGTTCATGATAAATATGGTTATCAGGAAATCAAAACACCTATTATCCTAAATGAGCAGCTTTGGCATAAGAGCGGCCACTGGGACAATTACAAAGAGAATATGTATTTTACTCGTTTTGACGATGCCGACTATGCGATAAAGCCGATGAATTGTCCGGGCGGCTGTCTGCTTTATAAAACCCGGCAGCATTCGTATAGAGAATTTCCGATGCGGGTGGCTGAGCTCGGCCTGGTGCACAGACACGAGGCCAGCGGTGTTATGCACGGGCTTTTCAGGGTAAGGCAGTTTACACAGGACGACGCCCATATTTTCTGCACACCCGAACAGATAAAAGACGAGATAATCGGTGTTATCGAGCTTGCCTTTGAGATATATCGCGCCTTTGGATTCGAAGACTTTCACATCGAGCTGTCTACCAAGCCCGAAAAGCACATCGGCTCGGACGAAATATGGGATATTTCCACTAACGCATTGAAAGATGCTTTGGGACACAAAAAAATCGAATACAAAATCAACGAAGGTGATGGTGCGTTCTATGGCCCTAAGATAGATTTTCATATAAGAGACTGCCTGAAAAGGTCGTGGCAGCTCGGCACAATCCAGCTCGATTTTTCTATGCCGCAGCGTTTCGAGCTCGTTTATACCGACAGGGACAATACTGAGAAGACACCTGTTATGATTCACAGGGCGATTCTGGGGTCTTTCGAGAGGTTTATGGGTATTCTTATAGAACACTACGGCGGGAATCTGCCCCTCTGGCTTTCGCCGGAGCAGATAGCGGTTTTACCGATAAGCGAAAAAAGCAATGATTATGCTAAAACCGTTCAGGACAAACTCAAGTATGCCCAGTTGCGAGCCGATTGTGATTTGTCCGATGAGAAAATAAATGCTAAGATTGCCAAAGCTCACAGCAGAAAGTTGCCTTATATGTTAGTAGTCGGGCCTAAAGAAGCGCAATCTGGAACCGTTAATGTAAGAACCAGAGGGGTTAAAGAAACTAAAACAGTGGATGTTGATGAATTTATTGCGATTGCAAAGCAGGAAATTGCCGATAAAAAGGTGAAATTGGCATTTGAGGATTGATAATCGAAAAAGATGATTAATTTTTGGAAAGGTAAGGTGGTATACAATTAGCAAACATGGGTTGAAGGTAAATGGGGGAATTCGGGCTGCCGTAGTTCGGCTAATCGATGAAGAAGATAATCAAGTTGGGGTGGTAAATACACATGAGGCGCTTACCAGAGCTCGTGAGGTTGGTTTGGATCTTGTAGAGGTGGCGCCGACAAGCGACCCGCCGGTTTGCAGGATAATGGATTACGGCAAGTGGCAGTATCAGCAAAAGCGAAAGGTTCGTGAAGCACATAAAAAGCACCAATATCGTTCGACTGTTATGAAGGAAATTAGACTTCGGCCCGAAACCGACAAGCACGACCTCGATATAAAACTCAATCATGCCCGTGAGTTTCTCCAGAAAGGCCACAAGGTGCAGTTCACGATATTCTTTCGCGGACGTCAGATGCTGCACAAAGACCAGGGATATGCTATGGCCGAGGTGATTACCGAATCTTTACAGGATTTGGCTAAGATTGAGCAGCCGGGCAAAATGTCTGGAAAGCGTATGACCTTATTGATTGTGCCCAAGTAAATTGGTTTGTGGTGTGAAAAAAGCGATTTCAGTGAGAATTACAAACCGGCGTTTCCGATATTGTAAATAATTTTAGTGCTGGGGTGTTGACCAGTAGCTGTAAATGTTGTAGACTGCCGCTTTTGTGGTTTAAGGAATAAATCAGATGCCGAAACAGAAAACCCACAGGGGTTTAAGCAAGAGAGTGAAGGTTACCGCCACCGGCAAGGTTATGCGAAAGCACTGCTATAGCGGTCATCTTATGAGCGGCAAAAATGCCAAGCGCCGACGACGGATATCCAGTACTGCTATTGTAACTAATGCTGCTATGGCTAAAACAATTAAAAGCCACTTTGGAAAGTAAAAGACGACGGAAACAGTCAACAGAAAATAAAAAACAGTCAGTCAAATATGCTTGCTTCTCGGCTCCAGTTCCTCAAATCAGCTGCCGCCAGCAAGCTGAATAAACCAGAAATTCTTTAAGGAAAGCTGATATGCCAAGAGTTAGAAAAGGTTCGGCACGACGCCAGGCAAAGAAACGAATCCTCAAAGCCATAAAAGGTCACCGTGGTTCAGCGGGCAGATTATATCGGCTGGCTAAAGAATCCGCTATTCGGTCGGACGTAAATGCCAGAATCGACCGCAGGCGGAAGAAAAGAGATTTTCGAGGCCTTTGGATAACGCGATTAAGCGCAGCATGCAGGCAGCGCGGGATTAGATACAGCCAATTTATAGACGGCTGTAAAAAAGCTAACATTCAGTTGAATCGTAAAATGTTAAGCGAAATTGCTGTAGCTGATGCAGAGGGTTTCGATGCTATAGTTGCCGCAGCCAAAGCTGCCATTACCTGAGAGTATTAATGGTTCATCAATTCGAAAAAATCGGCAAAGAAGCGCTTACCGCTTTGAAAAAAGTAACTGATGCAGCAGCGCTGGAAGACTTTCGCATAAAATACTTGGGGCGAAAAGGTGAAATCACTCAAATGCTCAGCCGGATAGGACAGCTCTCTTCTGAGCAAAGACGTGAGGCGGGGCAACTCGCGAACAGAATAAAAAAAGAAGTCACCGAGGCATTCGAGCAGCTAAAAGAGAACTTATCGCGGTCGCAGCGGGAAAAATCACAGGGGACGTTTGACGTTACTTTGCCCGGCTTACCTGTTAACGCCGGCAAAATGCATGTTATTACTCAGACGATAGATGAACTATTGGAAATATTCGGCCGGATGGGCTTTTCGGTGGCCTATGGACCTGAGGTTGAGGATGAGTGGCATAACTTTGTCGCATTGAATATCGGCTCTGAACATCCGGCGAGAGACCCTTTCGATGCTTTCTATGTTGGCGATAGTGCTTTACTGCGGAGCCATACTTCACCGGTTCAAATCCGAGTTATGGAAAAAACTAAGCCGCCCATTCGTGTGGTTGCGCCTGGACGCGTCTATCGCCCGGATACCGTTGACGCGACACATATGTATATGTTTCATCAAATCGAGGCCCTGGTTGTCGATGAGAATGTCAGTATGGTGGATATGAAAACCGCTATCAACCAGTTTATTCACACGTATTATGGACCTGAAATTAAATGGCGGCTTCGACCGAGCTTTTTCCCGTTTACAGAACCGAGCGGAGAGGTCGATTTGTTGTGGGTAGATAAACAGGGCAGGGAAGACTGGATGGAAGTAGGCGGCTGCGGGATGGTTGACCCGAATGTTTTCGATGCGGTTGGGATAGACAGCGAAAAATATACCGGCTGGGCATTCGGGTTCGGCATTGAACGGCTGGCAATGAAGAAATACGGTATCAATGATATAAGGTTGCTCTTCGAAAACGACCTGCGATTTCTAAAGCAGTTCTAATTCTGAACATACCCTTTTTTGCTTAAGCGTTGGCGAGTTTTTTTCAGAACTTTTTTTATCAGCTTTGATTTTTCGGTTTTCCCCTCGTCATTCTGAGCCCAGTATTCCCTGAAAAACCTCATACGGTCGGTATTGGTTAAGACTGTAGGTGGAAACATATTTGCCTGCACCAGGTTTTTAAATCTTAGTCGAGCCGGCAGGCGATAAAACTTTCTCGTTCGCTCATTATCAAGAAAGAAAAACCTCCAGTTGTTTTGCTCCTGCTTCACTAATATATTACCCAATCTCAAATCGCCGTGAAAAATGCCCTTAGCGTGCATTCTGCCTATGGTTTGCCCGAACGCCCGTATCAGCTTGCGTTTTTCATCTGCAGAGCTGTTTCTACAGTCGGGAATATATTTATATATTCGTTTTGCATTTTCTGCTTCGAGGGTGGCCAGAAAATTCCTTATTTTGAAAAAGCCCTTTTTACACTCGCCCATTATAACGACAATAGGTGCATCGAAACCGTTTTCCTGAAGCATCAGCGTTGCCTTAAAGGAACGCCTGGCCCGGCTGGGACGAAAAAGATGTTTGATAAAATCCAGATTTGAGCGGTAGAGATATTCTTTAAAGTAAATTGTTTTTTCGATGTCGTCGAAATCAACATTGAATTTATGCACTTTAGTGAACTGTGATGATAGAATAAGTTTCGGATGATACTGTTGGTTGAGTTGTGTTTCACCGGCTAGTAAAGTTTGTTCGAGTGTATTGTTGCGGAAATCCTTGTTGACGTATAATGCACAGTTTTCCCTTTGTATTTTGTCAAAACAGCTGTCCAAGATGTCAGCGCCCCAGAATAGTTATGCCCAATTGGTTGGCGATTTTTATCGTTTCGGGCTTGTCGATAATTATCGTTTTCCCTGCTTCTACGACGAGGCATTTGCCTTTGTTTTTGGCCAAAGCTCTGATAGTATCAGGCCCGACGCACGGAACGTCGAACCGCATATCCTGGTTGGGTTTTGAGGTTTTGATAAGCGTCCAGCCGCCCGATTTGCAAAGCTGGCCGACCCGTTCAATCATTTCTGCCGTGCCTTCAATCGCTTCGACGGCGATTACTTCCTTTTCTTTTACCGCGATTGCCTGTCCTATATCCAGTTCACCGAGCTTTTTGGCTATGTCCCAGCCGAATTCAATGTCGCCTTCATTTAATGAATTTCGCTTTGCGTCCGTCATTAGGTCCGCTGTTGCCATATGTTCCTTACAATACATCGTTGAGTTCTCCAAAACTATGCCGCCGGTTGCCAGCTCATCAGCTATGGCACACAAAACCGAGTCTGTCAGTTTATCTTTGCTTCGCAGACGCCAGTAGTATATTCTAAAACTCCGCCAGTCGGGCAGATATTTTAGAATTCTCCGGGGTGTAAAAAGTCGATGTTTGGCTACTCTTCCGACCATAACCGTTCTGGTTGCGCCGTGCTTTCTTAGCTTTCGTATCCAGCTTCCCGGCCGGGCAATCGCAACTTTGTAAAATATGTCGACTTCGTTGGCTAGGCCTGGTTCTGCATTATCTGCTAGGCCTACGCAAATCACCTTTAATCCCGCCTGTTTCGCGCCGGCGGCTACGAGGAAAGGTAGCCTGCCTCCTCCTGCAATCAAACCAAGCACATCTTTGTTGTTCATGGTAAATTACCTTATCTACCAGTGCCGCAGAACCGCATCTCGAAAATTAAATAACTATTGTTCGGTTGAATTTTCAGGCTCCGACTCTGCAGGTGGGGCGATTTGTCCAATCTGACTTTCGAGCTTGCGAAGGTTTTGCCGAATCTCGGGTAAATATTGTATCATGCTGTATGCCCGCTTGCCTTGGTTTGCATCGATGGCTGGCGCGCCTAATACCACCTTACCGTCGGGAATATTATTGATAACACCTGCTTGGGCGCCTATTGTAACGTTATTTCCAATGGTAATATGGCCTACGATACCGACTTGGCCGCCGACCATACAATGATGCCCGAGCGTAGTAGACCCGGCGACACCCACCTGAGCCACGAGAAGACAATGCGCGCCGATTTTGGTGCCGTGACCTATCGCAACCAAATCACCCAGCTTGCTTCCCTGCCCTATGACGGTGTCGCTGAGTGTCCCCCGTTCGATTCCGCAGCAGGCGCCGATTTCAACGTCGTCCTCTATAATTGCAGTGCCGATTTGCGGCACCTTGTGATGTATGCCCTTGTGACTGGCATAGCCGAATCCGTCCTCGCCAATCGTGGAATTAGCATTTATGATCACACGGTTGCCTATTTTGCATTCATTGTAGATAACCACATTCGGGTATATTATACAGTCATTGCCAAGCTGGGCGCCCTGCCCGATGAAAACCCCGGGGTAAATTATACAGCCGTCCCCGATTTTGGCATTATCGGATACAGTGACGAAATCATGAATGTGGCAGTCCGCACCAACTTTTGCACTGTTCGAGATTACCGCCCGCGGGCTTATTCCTACCTTTTTGTGCTTTCGGTGACCGTGAAGCAGTACCATAATCTGCATAAAAGCATAGTAAGGGTCGTCGGCTACCAGAAGAGGAACCGGAACATTGGGTGTTTCTTTGCCTACGATTACGGCACTTGCTTTGGTAGTCCGAATCTGCTTTTCGTATTTATTATTAGCTAAGAAACTGATATCTCCTTCGCTTGCCCGCACAAGCGTGGAGGCGGATTTTATTACTACGTTCGGGTCGCCGACGACTCTGCCGCTTACGTATTCAGCCAATTCGCCAAGTGTTTTTGCCGCCATATAGAAGCCCTTATTTTATCGTCTCCGATATATCGTGCAGAAAGCCGATGCGATATTAAGGCATTATAGCAGAATGGTCAATCTGGTCAACTGTTCTATATTAATAGCTTAAAACCGCGGTTTTGAGGAAATTATGCGGTTAAAGCCCCTAAAAGCTTCTTCTGTAAGCTCGGTGATGGTTTTTTAGCGAAGTCCGCATCGCTGCTGGTAATTACTATTACAGCCGGTCCGATGGGTTGATATAAATTCGGATTTGTTGGGCCGAAAACAGCGACCGTTTTGACCCCCATGGCGGCAGCTAAATGTGTGATGCCGCTGTCATTGCCTAAGAAAGAATCCGCACAGCTTAAAAGCCCCAACACATCTGCCAGAGATGGATCCGTCAGGCATTTTGCGGTTTTGGTTATTTGTTTGACTGCGGTATCGCTGAATCGTTCCAGCTCAGCCGGCCCCAGCAGGAATATAACCTTGATATCTTTTACAGCAACTGCTTCGGCCACAGTTAAGAAATTGTCCAGATGACAGCATTTATTCAAGCCGCCGCTGCCCGGTTGGATTACTGCAAGTTTTGCGGAAAAATCAATATCCATTTCTTCCAGTAATTCTTTGCCTCTGTTTATATCTGCTTTAGTTGCTTTTATTAAGCTTTTATCTTTCTGAACTGCCTGCGGTTCTAAAGAAAGGCCGCTCTGTGCAATAAATTGCTGCGCATAAAAATCGGTTATGTGTGCTGAAAATTCTTTTGGCGGTTCCGTAGACAAAGTTATTACTTCCGCGCTTCGACTGCAATTGGCGGTAAAAATCAGGTTCTGCTCGAAATCGCTGTCCGGCTCGCCCAGAAATGTTGCTATCCAGGCGTAATCAGCGAATGTATTTATCAAAGGGTCACCGTCCGCGGGGTTAAATGTGTCGGCTTTGGTAAACAGTCGATGCAAATCCACCGAGTCTATAGACAGAACCCCGTCCACGCAGGTTCTGCTCGGGAAAATACCGATATACTCGGTATGGCCGAGAATATAAACCCCGCCCAGACCAAGCCGTTCTTTCATAAGTTCGGCTAACGGCAGGGTTAATATACAATCGCCAATTGCACCCGGCTGCAGGATTATACCTCGAACTGCTCCGCGGGCTGCTTCTGCGCCTTTGGCCTTCAACAGATTTAGAATGTCATTTTTTCCCTGCATGAGAAAGTATTTTAATTGCTTTGGAAGATTGCAGTAACTTTTGTTGTTTATTTTGCTTTATGAGAAATACAGCCCGCAAATTTAATCCTGTGGATAAATAATTATGCGGTCGTGTATAACGGTTACTAAGTCGTTTTTACCGTCGTTGGTTACATCGGCGATTTTCATTTCTCGCGGCTCAAGCGTAACCTTATTCTTTTTGCGGTCTCGGTAACCTTTCTCCTCGAATATCTTGAAACGCATCGCCGGAATAGGTTTCATATCGCCGTCAAGCGCAAGTATCTCAATGTGATTTCGGTTGTACTCGACCATAATAATATCTATTCGGTCGTCGTTATTGATATCTCCGGTTGTCAGATTACCGTAAAGACCGTCTTTTATTTTTGTCTCATAACTGAATTGTTGCTCTAAACGCTTCGGCACATAACTGTCACTCGGCGGCGTTATGAGTGCGAATTTGCCGCCGTCGAACAACAAGAGACTTTTTACCTTTCGGCCTGTAAGAGGTGCAAATAATATTTTCAGATGTTTCGCTGCTGCGTTCCACGTATCTACATTTAATTCTTTTTCAAACCGATAGGTGTTGTCTGCGTCGGCTTCGATTATTTGGAGCTGACCTTTCCGGCTGTCCAGCAGTAAAATAGCGGGACGCCTTTCTTTGCCGTTGCCATCGATGTCGAACGCAGCCACCGCTGATATTTTGTTCTCTGTGCTTTTGGCGTTATATTGGTCCGCTACACTCCAGTTGATGCCGTCTTTGAAAACTAAGCTTCTCGCAAAATTCTTTTGTGCTATCAGCAGCTCTTTACCTGGCTTATCGTCAACATCCGCAACCGCTATCGACCCTAAACTCGCCTCCTTGATTAGACTGGCCTGTGCCTCCGGAGAATCGACTACTTCAAAATCTCCCTTTTTTGTTTGGCGGACGAGTATGGGATTTTCATATTTAACGAATATCAGAACGTCCTCTAAGCCGTCCTGGTCAACGTCAAGAACCTTCAAGCCGTCCGGATTGGATACAAGCTCTTCGAGTTCTAAGGCGAAGTCTGCTTCATCGCTTTTTTTGGTTTTCTTGGAACGTTTCTTTTTTCGCTGGTTATGCCGTTCGTATTTCGCCCCTAAATCATAAATGACCCTTAAGTACCTGATATCGTTCGCATCCTTGGATATATAAACGCAGTCAATGCCGCCGTCATGGTCAACATCGGCCAATTCCATTGCCGATGGCTCTCCGGTAATTTCAACAGGTTGTGGAAACGATAGTCTGTTGTCCTCAAATTTAGAGATGCCTATTATCTTTTCTTTGATGCTTAAAACTCCCAATTCGACTTGTCCATCACCGTTTATATCTGCGGCAGACAGGTCCTCAATATCGGCAAAAGCAGGAAACTCTACCGGCTCAGCCAGTCCCAGCTCTGCTGTTTGCTTATAGAAAATCAGCTCCGCTGCTGCAGGGTCGCTTATCGCAACATCAGCAAGACCATCGCCGTCAAAATCCCCGACAACCAAATCTCGCTTCGTGCTTCCTTCACCCGAAGTGAGGGGATAAAACAAAATCGGCCAGTCATTGTCCTTTTCTTTATCGGAGGCAAATTTATAGCAGATTAACCGTTTGCTTATTGCATCGACGGTCAGCACTTCGTCGCCTGTTTCGTCGTCTATGTTATGAATCTCCAGTGCCAGCGGCCTTTCGATGAAAAATTGTACTTGCGGTCCTAATTGGCCAGTCTCAAGACCGAATCGTGCGTGCAGCGGTTTTTCTTTATCAGTTGTTATAAGGATAAGGTCGTTTATATTGTCCCCATTCAAATCACAGACATCCACTCCCAGCGTCAAACCCGTCGTAGGATATTCCACGGGTTCAGCCAGAGAGCCGTCTTCTTTTTGCAAAATAACGTAAACTCCGTCACGGCCGGCCAGAGCTAAATCGTCGGCGCCGTCATTATTAAGGTCCGCACATGCCAGCACGGTAGGGGTTACAAGACCGTCATCAATCTTTATTTTCTTTCGTGTTCGCCAGCTTAAAGTCCGCGGCTCTTCCGCTTCTGCTTCGCCGGCCTTTTGTAATATCACATACAAGCCCTTTGGTTCACCGTAAAAGGCCAAATCAATCATCCCGTCCGAATCCAAATCACCGCAAACAAAGCTGAAGATTTTTTGTGAGACCGCTACGGTCTGTTCATCGAAACGGGTAGGGGGGGTGATTGTGTTTATATCAATGTCGTTCGGGTCGACAGCTACCGGTGTTTCGCCCGGCCCTACTGCTTCTTTTTGAATCAGAAGCTCAATCTTGGCCTTCGTATTGTTGACCACTGCAATATCGTCTCGGCCGTCGCCGTTAAAATCTGCAATTCTCAGACCTTCTATACCCCAGTCCAGTTTGATTATTTCCATCTCGCCGAACCCGTAGTATGCCGACAAATCATCGGGATCGCCCCCTTCAGCATTGGAAATGATTGTGCTGCTTGTGAAAAGCCCGCAGGACAAAATAATAACTGCAATCAGTGTTTTAGTTATGCGCACAATAAAATCCTCCACTTTTTGTTGTTCCTGCAAAGATAAAAAGCCGTTTCACACAATTCCTTCTGCACAAAATTCATTTTATGAACAAAGGCAATATACACTTTATTTCAGCAATATCAATGATTTTGTGAGTGGCGGCCCTTTCTGCGAATTTTCTCCACGATCTCACTATTTCAATTCATCCTCGATAGCGGCAAGCAGCTTTTTGGAAACCTCAACGCCTAATCTCTCGGCTGTTTTTATGTGTTGCCATGCCGATTCATATTGCTCCAATTTATAAAGCGCGAAAGCCAGGCCGTTATGTGCATCTCCCATTCCCGGGTCAAGCTCTATCGCCTTTTCATACTCGGGCACTGCCTGCTCATATTCTCCTTTATTGGAATACGCCGCCCCGATATTATAATATAAAGAACCGTCATCGTTCTTTATCTCAAGGGCCTTCTTATACTGCTCGATAGCTGTATCATACTCCTCTTTGACGAAATAAACATTTCCTAAACGCACCATAGCGTCTATCATATCCGGCTTCAAAGCCAAAGCTTTTTTATATGATTTAATTTCTTCTTTAATCCGGCCAGCTTTATTATAACAAAGCCCCAGACCGTAATATGGCTCGGCAAAATCGCTCTTTATCTTCAGGGCCTTTTTATACTGAGCTGTTGCTCTTTCACAATCGCCCATCCGGTTGTAAACGTCGCCTAACTGGTTGTAACAGTTGGCGTCTTTCGGCTCCAGAGAAATTGCTTGTTTCAATTGTATTACGGCCTGCTCATATGTTTCCTGTCGGTAGTAGGCGTTTGCCAGATTTTTATACGCATCTGTGAATTCAGGGTCTAGTTTAATCGAGTATGTATACTCTGAAATTGCGTCGTTCACCCACCCGCGGTTAAAATACGCGTTGCCGAGGTTGTTGTGTGTCTTAGCGTCGTCCGGTTTGATTTTTAAAGCCGCCCCATATTCGTATATCGCATCGTCTGTTTGTCCTTTTTTGAGATAAATATTGCCCAGATTAGTATGTGATTCAGCCAGAGACGGATTTATCTCGACCGCTCTTTTAAGCGCCAGAAATGCCTGCTCTATATCGCCGATATCGCTGTAGCTGTTCCCGAGATTATTGAAAAAACATCCCAAAGTTTGAATTTTACTCAGGTTTTTCATGTAGATACCATCGTTGTCCTGCGGCACCTTGAATTTCTCTATGTAATGTTTGTCTTTGGCGTATCCGCCTTTGCTGGTTGTCTCGATGTTAAAGCGCTTGTGGCCGTCGTCGTATCTGACGAAAAAATGCCCCGGCACCACCACCCCGTATAAGTCCAGACCCAACCGCTCGCCAATTGAGAGATAAAGAATCGACAAGCTCAAACAATACCCCCGTTTATTATCCATCACCTTGTGCAGAAATAAATCGCTCGGCTTGCCTGCGTCCTCCATCGCCTCAAACCCCAGTTCGTTGAACAGATAGTCGTTTATCACCTGGATTGCTTTATAGTTTGACGGTATTTTCTTTTTGTTGAGTCTTTCGCGGACTTCATAAGCCATATTGTCCAGCCGTGTCAGATACCTCCGCCCATGCACCATATCGCTCCACTGCTCCGAGATAATCAATGCCGCTGTGCCCAAATCAATCTCTTCGGCATCCAAACGAAGCACCTGCTCGATTGACCTTGCATGCAGCCCCTCTTTATCCGCGTCGGCCAGAGGTTTTTCCCTGCCGAGGCCGGTTGAAGCTGCGATGAACAGCACGTAACTGATTGCCAATAGAACCTTTTTCATAAACCCTACTCTATCACCGGCTCGACCCTGGCGGGCGCTCCCAGCGGGCGTCGTTTGAATAAATCTATTTGCATCCACCTGTTGCTCTTAAATCTCCAGCGGTTTATCAAAGCCGCTGCTATAATCTTAACAGTGGCCGCCATCCAGGGCCCCATAGCGCCGAGCTCCGGGAAAAATTTCACCATACAAAAACCGCCCAGTCCCAGTATAATCGCCGCGCTGAAAATCTCGACAGCCGCCAGCCACAAGGTATCGCCCGCCCCTCGAAGAGCATCGTAGTAAGTAAGCAGCATAGCGTCGAAAACCTGGAATATTGCGGCAAAAATAAAGATATTAGTCCCTATCCGGATTACTTCTTTATCGTCAGGAGCCCAGAACGCCATTAGCTCATTTCTGAATATAAAAAAGCACAGCCCCACCAGCCCCATATAAACCAAAGCGACCCTAAGACAAACTCCGGCCTGTTTAACTGCTATGTCTTTCCTTTCTTTTCCGATGGATTTGCCTACCGCCGCAGTCAAAGCTGTCCCCAGCCCCACAATCGGCATAAACGAAACGCTCATACACGAAAATACCGCGCTCGTCGCCGCCAGCGGCTCTTTCCCGAATCTGCCCACCAGCCCGAAGAGCACCAGCCCCCAGAACATCATATTCATCATAAATCCGAACCCCGCCGGAAACCCAACCTTCACTAAATCTACTATTTTGCCCGCGTCGATGTTCTTCGATTTTCTGCTGGCGAAGTCCGAGTTTATACCTCTACCTAAAAACATTGTCATCACTATGCTGGCGTTAACGCCTATCCCGATAAATGTCCCCCACCCCGCGCCTGCAATACCCATCGCCGGAAATCCCAGCTTGCCGAAAATCAGTATGTAATTCGCCGCGATATTGACAGCCTGCCCGAATATCGCTCCATACATCGTGATAATCGGCCGATGCACTCCCATAAAAAACTGGCTGCACGCCCAGATGAATATCGAAAGAAACTGGGCGTAAAGCATAATTCGCAGATATACTACTTCCAGCTCGACAACCGCTGGCTCGTGCCCCAGCGTTCTGAATATCCATGGCGCTGCCGGCCACATAATCAAAAACGTAACCAGAATATACAGCAGCCCCATATATATTGCCTGCCAGCAGTAGTTTGAGCAGTCTTTTTCCTGGCCTCTGCCCAAGCTCTGGCTTACGAACGTATTAACGCTCGTCATAACGCCTATTGCGAAGCTCGCCGGCACGAAACTGATAATCCCCGCCGGCAGAATCGCCGCCAGCGCCTCCGTTCCCAGCCGGGAGACCATAAACCTGTCAACGAACTGCATAACGGTAAACGATATGTTCGTTATCACCATCGGCGTCGCTAACGTCAGCATATACTTAAGCGAAGTTTCATCGGTGATATTACTTTGTAATTCGTCGGTCATTTTTTCAGCTTTTCTAACAACTCGTCTGCCGAGATGCCTGAAATTTGTATTTGTTTTATAGGATTGGTTTGCCCGGAGATTATGCTGACGGCTGTTTTTTTCACGCCCAACTCTTTGGCCAGAAACTCAATCAGGCACTGATTTGCCTTGCCCTTCTCTGGCGCAGCCGAAATCTTGACTTTCAGCTTCCCATCCAGTACACCGGAAATTCCCGTCCTGCTGCTGCCCGGAACAATCTTTGCTCCGAAAACAACGCCGCCGTCAATATTTTCAATTGTTAAATCGTCCATTGGTTAGATTGTAAACGCCCGGAGTGATATGCAGAAGATATTTTTGATTATTCGATATTCTCTCGCAGATTTTCCCCGATTGCCATCTGGACATACTTTTCAATCTGCTCTGCGAGCTCGCCCAGCGACGGAAGCTGGAAATCCTCGTAATGCCCGGGCACGAATTCGCCGTTCAGCGCCTTTTTGAAAATTTTGATGCGAATCACGCTCGGCTGGCTTTCTTTACTGCTGAAATCGCTGTCTTTATGCTCCGTCAGCTCCACGCGCCAGTCCTCGCTTATAAACACAAGGCACTTGCCCGTGAATACCGCCGTCGGAAAATAATCGCGTAATAATTTCAGCGTTTCCATACAGGATGTATGGTAACCGATTTTGAGGGAAATTCAATCAAATCCCGAAAATTTAGCCCCCGCGGCGAGCGGAGTAAAATCAATCAAAACCGCGGGTAGTAAGTCGCAAAAACCAATTTTTCGAAAACTTTTTTTATCCCTTTTCCTGTAATTACTTACAAGCTTTCATTCCTTGAGGAACTTTTGTTTTTTCGCATCATTCGCGCAGGTCCGTCCAATTATGAGGGGACGTTTGTTTTCGAGATGTCCTTTGACAAGTTAATATCGCTCATCCGTTTTTAGAAGCCCTAAGCGGTTTGCGCTATCGCTGCGCGCAGAGTAAGGTTCAATCAAAATAAACAAATTATGCAAAACAAAGCCAATTTTAGAAAAAGTAAAATGTTTATAAACCAATCTAAAACAATAAATTACATCGAAAAATGCGAATTGGACACTTGGTGAAAACAAACCCAATTCAAAGCCAAACAAACCCAATTTTGTCCGCCCCCGGCGGGTTGCTACTTCGGCTTGAAGCCCTTGATGTTATTGCCGGTGTATTTTTTACAGGCCTTTTCGAGGTCAACGTCGCTGATATTGGCCAGTGTGCAGAGCCAGGCAAAAACGTCGGCGAATTCCCCGTGCTTGTTTTTGTCGTCGTCGGATGCAAGGGCGGTGGCAAGCTCGCCGATTTCTTCTATAAACCACATAAAGGTGGCGGGGGTTCCTCTGTCGCGGTCGCGCTGTTCGTATTTTTCCGAAATCAGCTTTTGAAATTCGCTAATATGCATTTCGTAAATTATCCTTTCAGTAAAACGGCCGACTGTTTATTATCTGCGATGGAACCGGGCGGCTGCAAGAGTTTTTCTGTTGTGAAAAATTCAAAAAACTTGACATCCAAGACGGCGCAACGTAGGATTCCGATATGAGTTAACGCCTTTTTGGAGAAAGTGCTATGGCGACGATAAAGCCGAAGATAAGTATCGAATACAAAAAGAATGCAGCAATTGTCACTTTTACCGAGGAGAGAATTCTCGAAGAGAAAGACCTTCAGGCGATTCAGGATGCGATTATGTCGGTCATTGAGCAGGCGGAGCGGGTAAACCTGATTTTAGACTTTCGCAACGTTCAGTTTTTGTCTTCCGCTGTGCTGGGTCTTTTAATCAGAATCAGCAAAAAGGTCTATGAGAGCGACGGACAGTTAAAGCTCTGCGGCATAGCGCCGAAAATCTACAAAATCTTCAAAATAACCCGGTTGACCAAGATTTTCGACATATACGAAGATTTAGACAACGCGCTCGAGGGCTCTTCTGAGAAGGATTAAGCAACAATATCTTTTTATTTGTTCATTGAAACGGGAATTTGGCCGATAAGAATTAGTATAAAACCGGCAATTTGAGTTATAATTTTGCTGGTGCAGTTT
This sequence comes from uncultured Pirellulales bacterium, assembly GCA_964468375.1. GTDB lineage: Bacteria > Planctomycetota > Phycisphaerae > Sedimentisphaerales > Anaerobacaceae > CAYXUW01. Next base: position 19,848 of record CAYXUW010000002.1, read on the forward strand.
ATTATAGGACAGTGTTAGATGATATAGGCCTATGGTGTCTAAAACGTCCAGTGCTCATACTATGGCTATTAAAAGCACGCCTTCAGCTATTGTCAAGGCGTGCAAGCTGATTATAGTTCAGCTCAAGGCCAATAATTTCAGCCAAGAGGATATTTTTGCCATTCATCTTGCTTTGGAGGAGGCCCTTATCAACGCCGTCAAACACGGTAACAAAATGGACCCCGAAAAGGAGGTCAGAATTGATTACTTAGTGGACCCCAATAAAGTTGAAGTTTCAATGACGGATGAGGGCAAGGGATTCGACTATGAGGCCGTGCCTGACCCGCGGCTTGGCGAAAATCTTTACAAAAAAGAGGGCAGGGGGCTGCTCCTTATGCAGTCGTATATGGACATAGTCGAATATAATGAATCCGGCAATCGCGTTCGTATGATAAGATATAAAGAAAAACCGCGTTTAACAAGACCTCAAAAACAGGCAAAGGCGTAGTACCAACAAATCAATAGAGGGGAAAAATGGATTGAATGATGTCTAAAAGGATTTTTGTTATTTACTGCTGTTTGCTCGTTTTGGGCGGTTGCGTATATGATGATGAGCCGATGCCCAAAATTACACACGACTACAGCATTAGCGAAACTCTTACCTCTAAGCCCGCAACGCCAACCAAAAATTCCCTCGGCGATATTCCGCGATGGTGGCTGCCGTCCTCGAATGTAGAAAAGAGCTGGACGGCTATAGTGATACATCACTCAGGGACGAAAAGCGGCAACGCCGCTATATTCGACAAATGGCACCGGGAAGGCAACCACTGGGAAGGGGTCGGATACGATTTTGTCATCGGCAACGGAACCAATAGCGGCGACGGCGAGGTTGAGGTAACATACCGATGGCGGGAGCAGGTTACAGGGGCTCATTGCGGCGGCACGGCCGGCAACTGGGCCAACAGAGATGCTGTAGGTATTTGTCTGGTGGGTAATTTCAACCAAACTTTACCTACTTCTCGGCAGATGCAGTCTCTTGTGAGATTAATCCGCTTTCTCCAAAACCGCTACGGAATCCCGAAGAGTCGTATTTACGGGCATAAAACCACGCCGGGAGCGTCTATAACAGATTGTCCCGGTAAAAGATTTCCTATGGCTTGGTTAAAATTGATGCTCGATGATTGAGCATTCGGGTCGCGGTAATCCTTAATCCTGCGGAGTCCTATAAACTCGCTTTTAAATTCGGCGACAGTGCTTCTTCGATGAAAAAAAGTGAAATATCATACTGTTGGAAAGCCGCCCTTTGATTATACCGAAGTTTTCAGCAGTGAGCTTTATTAACGGGTAATATCAAGGAGTTGATTCAATGGATATGGAAGCCGAGCTGTTTTCATCGAGCGGTCCTTTGAACGAGCAGATAGCCCAACAGCTTTTCGATATTCTGCCGGAAGGCGGGCCTATTGTGGTGATTATGGATAAGGAAGGCAGCTGCTGGGCCAGCGATTCCGAGGAGTTTTCCAAATTAGGTGTCAGCGAGTCGTTTTTCAGGAACCTTTTTGCCCAAATCGACGACGGCGCCGAGCCGGTTATAACACAAGCAAATAATTGCGGCATTGCCGCTGCGCAGTTGACTGCCGAGCAGACTAACTGCGGGTATGTGATTGTTGCTATGCCGGGGTTCGGTGCTGAGTCGACCTTGGCGAATATTGATATAGTTGAAACATTACTTAATCAAACCTGCCTTATAGCGAAGCTAATTGAGGCCAACAATTTTCTTCACGAACTTCAGGCGAAACAGCTTAGCGTGTATACCAAGAGCGGAAAATTCTCGAATTGACGTTAATTGTCCGCTTTTCTAAAATCCACAAAAGCAATCAGCGTTAAGGGACTATTATAGTCCGACACATCTGCAAGCGACAGAATCGGCAAAAAGTTTGATTGCGTTCGGTTTCATAACCGCTATAATTCGTATTTTATACATTTTACGATGTATCAGGTGGTGTGTGTTGCCATTGAAGAGTTTTCGGCTGAGGTAAAAATGAGATTTAAGGTTTTCAAGAACGGCAAGGTAGTTGATAAATTCACGCTGTGCGGGGCCTATCTTTTCGGCACCGACGGCATTGCCATTCGCCGTGCGCAGGCGGCATTTAAAAACGGTGTTATCGAGTGTGAAAAGCCGAGTGTGGAAACAGCGGGCCTCGCTTTGCTGTGGCCAATCGACGGTTTCGGCAGGGTGCTTTTGCCGACAACCTGTTTGCCGGAAAGGAAGCAGCCGTATAATCTGAATGTCGAGATAGCGAGAGCCAAGTTGATGCAAATCATTAACAAGCGAGAGGACTGGTCTTTCTTCGATGAGTTGAAGGGTTTGGCGGATTTATCCAAAGAGGCGCAGGATTTATTTATCCAGGCAATTCAAAAGATTTCGGATGCTCCCTCAGCGTCTCAATTAGCAGACAAATCGCTCGAGAAGGCCATAGTTTTCTCCGAGGAACTGGCCATTAAACAAGCCGAGATGCTTTTCGATGCAAGATGCAAGAGCCATGGTTTCAGCAGGGGGTGCCTTGGCTGTCAGGTAGATACCAGACAAATTACTAATCCCAAATATATTGAGATGCTGCTCAAATTGTTCGGTTCGGCAATGATACCTGTAAATTGGGCCCAGATAGAGCATCATAAAGGCACTTATGATTTTTCGATGATTGATACCTGCATCAAAACGCTTAGCAAGAAAAAGCTGGCGCTTTGTGCGGGTCCGCTGCTTAATTTTTCAAAAGAGCATTTGCCTAAATGGCTTCTAAGGAGTGGAACCGGGTTTGAAAAGATTCGCGAAGCTGCGTATCAGTTCGTTTCCAATATAGTTACTCGATACTCGGGGAATATCCGTGCGTGGCGTGTTGTAAGCGGTTTGAATGCATTTAATCATTTCGGTTTCAGTTTTGAGCAGGTATTGGAAATGACGCGGGCGGCGAATATGGCTGTGAAGAATGCAAGCGATAGGGCTCTGAAGATAATAGAAGTCAGTAATCCTTGGGGCGAATATTATGCGACGACAACTAATACTATTCCGCCGCTGGTATATGTTGACATGGTAGTGCAGAGCGGGATTAATTTCGACGCATTCGGGCTACAAATGCAGTTCGGTAAAAATCAAGCAGGTATGCACATCAGAGATATGATGCAAATATCAGCGGCCCTGGATTACTTTGCACCTATAGCGAAGCCATTGTATATTACCGAGGTAGGGGTTCCGAGCCAAAACGGCACGGGTTTACACAGCGGGAAAGTTGCCGGGATATGGCACGAAGAATGGGACCAATCGCGGCAGGAACAATGGATTGAGCAGTTTTATAAGACAGCACTTAGCAAGCCGTTTGTCGATGCAGTGGCATATTCCAATTTTACTGATGTAGACGGCAGCGCTATAGCCAATAGCGGGCTGATGACGGCTCAGCTCGAACCTAAAAAGTCGTTTCTAACACTTAAGAAATTACATAATACTATTTTCAGTCGGTAGGTAAGCTGAAAAATTAATTGTGACAATCGATACGCCGCAAAACAAGATTCAATCATTCGCATTCTGTCTGGCTTTAAGCATAGCAGTGTGCCTTTCTGTGTGTTTTGCGGTTTCGGGATTCCACAGCTTCGGACAATCGTGCGAAGTCGGATTAGAAAGCCGGATAAATCCTAATTCTGCACCGTCGGCAAGTTTAGTGAGACTGCCGGGCATAGGTATTGTCCGAGCCGAGGCGATAGTGGCCTACCGTGAGGATTTCGGCAAAATGAACGGTGATATTGCGGTCTTTGGAAATTGCGACGATTTGCAGCAAGTCAAAGGTATAGGGCCTAAAACAGCAGAAAACATATGCGAATGGCTGAAGTTTGAATAGCAGTGGTATAGCTGCTATTTTTACATAATGGAGAAGAGAAGGAATGGATGAATGGGAAGTAAGCAAGCCGCTCGGGCAATGTTGCGGCAGCGATAAGAAAATCGAATACGGCGAGGAGTATTTCGCCGCTTTGGTCGAAACCGAAGAAGGCCTCGCGCGGCGTGATTTCTGCGCCGACTACTGGAATAGTGAGAAGCCGAATGTGTTTTGCTACTGGAAGACCAAACTGCCGCATCCAGACCAGAAAAAGCCACTTTTCGTCGATGAGGAAATGTTGATGGCTTTCTTCGAACGGCTCGAACGAGAGAGCGAGCAGGAGAAAATAAATTTCCGCTTTATTTTAGCGTTAATTTTGATGCAAAAAAGGCGCCTTAAATACGATTCTACTAAAACAGATGGAGACAAAGAAATCTGGTGTTTGAAAATGACGGGCAGGGATGAGCTTGTCGAGGTACTGAATCCGCATCTTGACGATGAACAGATTGAACAACTAACCTCGCAGATGGGCGAGATTTTACAAACGGATTTATAAAAAGTGGACTATCGGCAGGGCAGGTATCGATTATTTTCAGGTCTTGCGGCGGTAATGTTAATCTTCGCCGGCTGCGCCCCCCAGATACAAAAGCCGGTAAAAATCTGTCCCGGGAAAGGAAGTGCAGGCGAGTCGTTATCTTTATTAAGGTCGCGCCCTGAAAACATAATTTCTCTGAAAGCCAGCGGCCAATGTTTTTTGCGATACTACACCGAAGAGAGTAAACTTAATAAGGAGAACTTTGCAGTTAGGTTATGGGTAAATCCGCCGGCAGAAATTTATATGCAGGGTGATGTTGCATTCGATCCCAAGGGCATCTTTATCGGTTCGAACGAACAGGAATTTTGGCTGGCGATGAAACCGAAAGAGATAAGCAGCTATTGGTGGGGGCAATGGACGGAGGAAAATTACCTTGATAGATTGATGATTAACCCGAGATTAATGCTTGAGGCCTTTGGTGTTGTAGAAGCAGAGGATGTGAAGGACTGGTCTTTGTCGAACGAGGGGGCTTTTGACATACTTACAAAACGACAAAATAGTAGTAAAATCAAGAGAATATACATAAACAGCTGCGATTATCTGGTCAGGAGGGTGGAATACTTCGGCAATGACGGACAAGTTGGTATAGCTATGGAACTGAGCAAATATAAAGAGCTCGTAAGCGGTTTTTTCGTGCCAGGATTTATAAAGATTATTAATTATCGCAACGGCAAGGAACGAGATTCAGCCCAAATTACGCTCGGTTCGGTGAAACCGGCAAGCTTCACCGATAAACAGAGAAAGTATCTCTTTGCCCGTCCGCAGCCGGAAGGTTTTAAGCATATTTATAAAATTACCGAAAGCGGTATTATCGAACAGCCCTAGTAGATTGATCGTATAAATTTTTTTATCGTTTTTTGATGGAGTCGAATAATGGCCGGGATAAGCTTGAAAGAGAGAATTAGGCAAGGACTGTTCTTATTGGATGGGGCGATGGGCACACAGTTGATTGCGCGCGGAGTTGAGGTGGGTCGATGCTGTGATTATCTGAATATTGAACAGCCAGATACCATTTTGGAGATTCACCGGTCCTATTTTCGAGCGGGCAGTGATGCCGTTCTGACTAATACGTTCGGGGCTAACAAATTTGCTTTGGCGCAGCACGGTCTTAGCGACAAAGTGAAGGAGATAAATACAGCAGCGGCGGAGGTAGCCCGGCAGGCAGCGGGGGATGATAAATACGTATTAGGCGATATCGGGCCGAGCGGCGATTTTCTGGAACCGCTGGGGAATCTAAAGCCGGAAGAGCTGAAGAAAGCTTTCATCGAGCAGGCAAAAGCGCTTTCGGCAGGTGGGGTAGATGGTTTTATAATTGAAACGATGACAGCCCTCGATGAGGTAACAATTGCTATCGAAGCGGCCAAATCAGTGAGCAGCAACTTGCCTGTATTCGCGTCAATGGCTTTTGGTAAGGCCGGCGGCGATTTTAAGACGATGATGGGCGCTGATGTTAACTCGGCGGTTGCGAAGATGATTTCGCTCGGTGTTGATGCGGTCGGGTTTAACTGCGGCACGGTGTCGCTCGATGAGTATGTGGAACTGGCTGGCAGGTATGTTGCGGCGGCTGAGGACGTATTAATTTTCGCGGAGCCGAATGCGGGTAAGCCGGAACTGGTTGACGGCGGATCGGTTTATAAGGTGTCGCCTGAGGATTTTGCGGCGGCGGCGGAGAAGATACGTTCGGCGGGGATAAATATCATCGGCGGGTGTTGCGGGACGGGGCCGGAGCATATAAAAGCGATGGCTAATAAACTCAAAAAGTAGACTTAGCTAATCACGCCTCATCGAGGAATTTTGCGATTTGAGTAATTGTTTTCTGGGTTGCGCCTTGGTTTTTCCTGATTACGTTTCGGCCGTTTCTGGCGATTTGTCTGGCGAAGTCCGGTTCGCCAAGGCACTTTTGCATCGCATCTAATAGATTTTGTTCATTCTCTACCATAATAGCCCCTTCGCCAGCCAAGAGTTCTTCGACCATCTGTTTGAAATTGAAGACATAAGGGCCGAACAAGACGGGTTTGCCAAGAGCGGCGGCTTCGAGCATATCGGAACCACCCATAGGAACAAGTGAGCGGCCGACAAAGATTATGTCTGCAAGTGAGTAGAACTTTCTCAAATCTCCCATAGTATCGCCGAGGATGACGGCCTGCTTGTCGTCCACAGAGGCAGTTTTTTCTTCTTTAACCTGGCTGTATCGGATGAGGTTGAAGCCGGATTGTTCTATGAGTTTTGCGACTTCGTCAAATCTTTCCGGCTTACGCGGGACGATTATGAGGCGCAGGTCATCGAACTGTTTCTGCTGTTTCAGATTGCGGTAAACGTCGAGCAGAAGCTGTTCCTCATCGTTTCCAGTTGCGCCTGCAACCCATAATCTTTCTTTGCCGATTTTTAGCTGTCTCGCAAGAGTATCCGCACCTTTGACTCTATCTGTGATTTGAGCTGTGTCGTATTTCAGTGAGCCGGTGACAATTACTCTTTCATTCAAGCAGCCAATTTCTGTGAAGCGCCGGGCGTATTCATCCGTCTGGGCAAGAATTAAGCTAAGCTTTCGAAACATTTTACTGGCGATGGGTTTTATCTTTTTGTATTTGGAGAAACTTTCATCACTTATTCGGCCGTTGACCACAATGACGGGGACATGCAGCCGGTCTGCGATTTGGACGAAATTGGGCCAAACTTCCAGTTCCATCAGGAGACAAATTGCCGGCTGAATTCCTCGGAAAGCACGGCTCATTATGCAATAGACATCAAGCGGAAAGTAAAACACCTTGTGGTCGGCGCCGAAGACGGCATTCGCACGGGCGAAGCCGGTGTCGGTAGTGGTGCTTATTACGATTTCAAAATCGCCGAATTTATTTTTGAGCTCTTCGACGATGGTTATGGTTGCGTTAACCTCACCGACACTTACGGCGTGGAGCCAGATACATTTTTTCAATGCGGGGTCTTTGCGGGCAACACGACCGAAGCGATTAGGCCAACCCGTGCGATATCGCCCATATCTGACCATCCGATATAGGATGACTGGGGCTATTGCTACAGCGAGCAGCAGGTATATGAAGTCGATGATGAATCTCATTTGCCTTTCCTGTAAAGAATTATACACGCAAATAATATTTGCAGGGCCTCGATTTGTCAAACAATATGCTATAATATAGCGTATAGTGAATAGATGAAAACAGTCTAACCTGTTAAGCTTGGAGCACCTTATGAATTTTCCGGGTGATGATAAGAGGATGCTTGGAGGGAGGGTGAAGAGCTGCGTTTTTTTACTGGCTTTATGCGCTTTTATTTTAAGCACAGCGCAGGAAAGTCTCTTTGCAGAGGACGCAAATAACTTTCAGATATACGGGACACTGCCATTTGGTGATATGCCTTATATATGGGCGCTATTTCGTCGAAGCCCGGGAGGGGAACCCCTGCCCGACCCCGAAGAGATTTTGCTTCAAATGTATTTCGATACGGGCGCTTCCGGTATATTGCTGTCTCGTGAAACTAAAGAGTACATCGGTATTTACACCGAACCTAACGCGAACTACGTCGATGTCGGAGTTGGAGGAGAACAAGATTTTGGGGTATCCGAAAACTTGTACGTTGCGCTGGCAGACTGCCGCTATCTAATAGAAGAACCAATTGAAAATGATTTCCATGAAGATTTAGGGCCCTGGCGGCTGATGCTAACTATCGATTATTCCGAAAACCCTCTTGAGACTATCGATATAGTTGGTATTCCTGGAATGGCCGGTAAGTCGGTAGTTCTGAAAGTAGAGGTGCTCGATTTCATGGGATTTCTAATTCCATATTATTTTACACAAATTATGGAGCCGAACGACCCCTATATTCCAGAAAGCGATATTGAAGTTAAGGTGCAGTTTACTGACTTTCTTTATACTTCACACCCCAATAACCAAGGCCCACTGCCGGTATTAGGTTATAACCCCGTCATTGAGAATATTCAAATCAGTTATCAGGGCAGTAATTCTGTCGGCGACTGGCTTTTGGACACAGGGGCTCAACTTAGTATGATGTCCACTGCTCAAGCCGAAACCCTCGGACTCGTCGATTCCAACGGAGGCCCAATAGTAACACCGGAATTTTACCAGCCAATTGGCGGGATAGGAGGCGAGGTTAATGCTCCGGTGTTCCTTATTGATACGGTGTCGATACCTACCCTTAATGGTTTTGAACTGATATATGGCGAACCTTATATCGGGGTAGTAGATATAGGAACCATTGACGAGCGCACGGGCGAACCAATAATACTCGATGGGATATTTGGAGCCAACTTTCTCGGCTATTCGTATAATCTGGACCTGGATTTCGCAGTAGGGCCTTATGACAACATTGTTTTTGATACCCAGAGGGCAATTCTTGGATTTGATGTTAATGATATTTACCCGGTACCCGATACTCTTCCGAACCAATGCGGAGATGTAAACCATCCCTGGCTTGAAGGTGACATTAATCGCGACTGCCGAACGGATATGGATGACATTAGAGTTTTGTCGTATGAGTGGACTGCTAATAATTGCGAGTGGCTTAACTGGAACTGCGCCGGCTGCGACCTAAACTATGACGGTAAGGTGAACTTCAAAGACACGGCTTTGCTTGCGATAAACTGGCTTAGCTGCACATTAGAGAATTGATGACGGTCGTTATACGGCAGCGGTAAAATCACACCTTACACTATTGACTTATTCCCTGTTTTTGCGTAATACAAATACAGCATCAAGATTTCGTCCCCGTAGCTCAATCGGATAGAGCGTTGGCCTCCGGAGCCAAAGGTTGTGCGTTCGAGTCGCACCGGGGATAATTTTGTAAGACATTTCACTTGATTCCGGGGATTTGGCGACTTTGCCGATGCCCGCGATAACCCTGAAAAACGCTAAAATGCCCAAAAAACGCTTGACTGCCGCCTATGGTGCGGGTATTTTTCGTGTTTTAGGAGTCTAACCATCGGCACTTTATCGAGTGAGGTTTTATTGCGACCCACGGGGACGGAGTCTAAATATAATCTGCTTGTTTTTCTCATATAAGAACAGGAACTACCATGCAAGAACAGACGAATAGTATGAGCCATTTGAAAGAGCTTTTAGTTGCTAAACAGAAAGTCATAGAGTTAAGGAAAGAAGCGATACACTTGCCTTCGTGGGATCTTACCCAAAGGCAGGTTCAGGATATAGAGCTTTTACTAAATGGTGCTTTTTCCCCTCTTGATGGCTTTATGACGCAGTCTAATTTCAACTCGGTCTGCAAGCAGATGCGTTTATTGGATGGTTCTCTTTGGCCTATACCAATCACCTTAGATGTAGATGAGCGGTTTGCAGCGTCTATATCCATCGGAGACCGTATTGCGCTGCGTCATCCGGAAGGGATAGTGTTAGCTAATCTGACGGTTAAGGATATTTGGCGTCCAGACCATAAGGAAGAAGCAGAACTGGTTTACGGCACTACAGATGAAAAACACAGCGGTGTATTTTATCTTCTTCACCAGACACACCCGGTATACGTAGGCGGAACTCTTGAAGGCATAGAGCAGCCGCCTCATCATACGTTCCAGCACCTGCGGCATGCGCCTTTGGAATTACGGAGTTTATTCAAGAAGCTGGGGTGGCGAAAGGTTGTGGCTTTCCAAACCCGAAATCCATTGCACCGAGCTCATGTGGAACTAACCAAGCGTGCTGCCACACAAACCGAAGCTAATTTGCTTCTTCATCCGGTAGTTGGGCGTACTGGTATCGGCGATATAAATTATTTCGCCCGTGTACGTTGCTACCAGGAAATTCTCAAACATTATCCCAAACAAACGACAATGTTGAGCCTTTTGCCGTTAGCGATGCGATTGGCCGGACCACGAGAGGCGTTGTGGCATGCCATCATTCGGAGAAATTACGGCTGCACACATTTTATCGTGGGGCGTGACCATGCCGGGCCGGGCAAAGACAGTAATGGTAAGCCGTTCTATGATCCCTACGATGCCCAGGAGCTTGTCAAAAAACATGAGGACGAAATTGGGATTAAAATGATAGCCTTTGAAGAGATGGTTTATGTTGAGGATTCTGCACAATACATGCTGCGTTCAGCGGTGCCGAAAGATACCAAAATTCTGTCTTTGTCAGGAACGGAGTTTCGCCGCAGGCTTCGTGAAGGTCTGGATGTCCCGTCGTGGTTCTCCTATCCAGAGGTAATATCCGAACTGCGCAGGTCATTCCCGCCAAGACGAGAACAGGGTTTTACCGTATTTTTCACCGGTTTGCCCAGCTCTGGTAAATCGACTATAGCAAAAGTGCTAATGGCGAAGCTGATGGAGATGGGACAACGACCTGTTACTCTGCTTGATGGCGACATCGTTCGCAAAAATTTGTCGAGTGAATTAGGTTTTTCCAAAGAACATCGTGATTTGAACATTCAACGTATCGGGTATGTGGCCAGTGAGATTACTAAAAACCGCGGCGTAGCCATTTGTGCCCCGATTGCACCCTATGCATCAATACGGCGTCAAGTGCGTGAAAATATCGAGCAGTATGGTGGTTTTATTGAGGTGCACGTGGCAACTCCTTTAGAGGTCTGCGAGCAAAGAGACCGTAAGGGGCTCTACGCCAAAGCCAGAGCTGGTTTGTTAAAGGAATTCACTGGTATTGATGATCCCTATGAAGCGCCAAAGAACCCCGAGGTTTTTGTTGATACTACCAAAGCCTCCGCAGACCAGAATGCTCAGCAGGTTCTTCTTCACTTAGAAAAAGAGGGATATATCGAAAAACTTTAGTTTCGCGTCTTTCTAAGATTCAGACCTCACCAAACCGAACAGGGTCGTGGTTTAATTTATCATGATTGAAAAACATGAAGACATAGAAGCTTGGGATTTAATAATCCAGCCCACAAGCGGGTGGTTTGATCTGCACCTTCGAGACCTTTGGTACTACAGGTATCTGATATTTCTTTTCGTCAAGCGAGACTTCGTTACGTTTTACAAGCAGACAGTCCTTGGCCCACTGTGGTATCTTATCCAGCCGGTTCTTATCACCATCGTGTTCACTTTGATTTTCGGAAAAGTGGCACAAACTCCAACAGATGGGGTGCCGCCTTTTCTTTTTTATCTTTCCGGCAATGTTGCTTGGAGTTATTTTGCAAACTGTCTTAATCAGACATCAAATACATTCGTGAAAAACGCAGCTATCTTTGGAAAGGTTTATTTCCCGCGGCTTACAGTTCCCGTTTCTATAGTTATTATCAATTTAGTAAAATTCGGGATACAACTCGCACTTTTTCTCGGCTTTTACCTTTACTTTATCGCCAATAATTCTTCGGTTCGACCGACTTTGCTGATACTGCTACTTCCAGTTTTGATATTTCAAATGGCGGTTTTAAGCTTAGGTGCGGGTGTCTTAGTTTCTTCTCTTACCACAAAATACCGCGACCTAACTTTTGTGATGACGTTTGCTGTGCAGCTGTGGATGTACGCGTCGTCTGTAGTCATCCCTGCATCATCAATCCCTGAAAAATATCTGCCCTTTTATATGCTCAACCCCATGGCTTCGGTTATAGAGTTATTCCGCTATGCTTTTTTGGGCCAGGGAGTTGTGGATGCTGCTTATGTAAGTATAAGCTGGGCAGTGACTGTGGTAGTCTTTTTTGGTGGAATTATTCTATTCAGCCGGATTGAGAAAAGCTTTATGGATACGGTTTGATTATGCCAGGGACGGTTATAAAAATTGAGAGTCTTTCCAAGCAGTACCGTTATGGTGTAATCGGGCATGGGACTCTATACAAGGACTTGCAAAGCTGGTGGGCGCGTTTTCGCGGCAGAGAGGATCCTAATATAAGGATTACGAGGCAATTCGGTCCGGGACTGAACGGTGAGCGATTTTGGGCGTTGGAGGACATAAACCTTGAAGTTAAGAAAGGGGAGAAGATCGGTATAATAGGTCGTAATGGAGCTGGGAAATCGACGCTTTTGAAAATCTTATCGCGTGTCACAACACCAACAAAGGGGCAGATAATGCTCAAAGGGCGCGTAGCCTCGCTACTTGAAGTAGGAACGGGCTTCCATCCGGAGCAGACCGGCCGGGAGAATATTTTTCTTAACGGCGCTATTCTTGGAATGTCAAAATCTGAAATTAAGAGAAAGTTTGATGAGATAGTTGATTTTTCCGGATTGGAAAAGTTTGTCGATACACCGGTGAAGCGTTACTCATCAGGCATGTATGTTCGGCTGGCTTTTGCCGTGGCAGCTTATCTGGATTCAGAGATTATGCTCGTGGACGAAGTTTTAGCGGTGGGCGATGTTCAATTTCAAAAGAAGTGCCTTGGTAAGATGCAGAATGTGGCAGAAAGTGGACGAACAGTGTTGTTTGTAAGCCATAATATGTCAGCTATACGTAATCTTTGTGACAGGGCATTGTTGCTTGATAACGGCAGACTTGTTTTGGATGACACGTCAGAACATGCTATTGCACACTATTTAGACCAGAGTCTGATTCAGGGGGCAGTTGCATCAGAGGAAGAAATAAACAAAAGGATCGAAGGGCAGGTTAATAAACAGAACCCGTTTTTGCACATTGAAGAGATAGCGATTCTCGATGAAGAGGGGAACGTACGTAACTCATTCCATTCAGATGAGGATATCATTGTTTCTATTACGTTTGAATGCCTGCAATCAGTTCAGGATTTAGTTATTATGGTAAATGTAGTTGACGAGAATGCAACACCCATTTTAGCAAGTCTGAACATTGATGATGCGGGTGTATCTGATCGCTTTTTCCGGTTGGATGCCGGCGTATATAATGTGAGGTGCAAGTTGCCCAAAAACACCTTTGGCGAAGCACCTTTATTTTTATCTGTTCACGTGGTATATCCCAAGACCGAGCATATTTTCGTAAACAAAATTCTCGAATTCAATGTCAGGTTCGGAGGTTATAACGACGTTAGCTACGGTTGTTACCCAAATACTTTTATTCGACCCAAGCTGAAATGGAGTTTTCACCCGGGGGTTAAAACAGCCGTTGATTGACAGTGCGAGCCGACGAATTCGTATGAATAGACGACCAAGAGTTGGGGTAATTGTTCTTTGCAGATTCGATTCAAGCCGGTTTCCAGGCAAAATCCTGAAGAAAATCAAAGGTAAGGAGATGCTTGGGTATATCTGTGAAAGATTGTTGCTCTCAAAAAAGGCGGATGAACTTGTAGTAGCTACTTCTGTTGAAGAAAGTGATAATCCGATAGTAGATTTCTGCAAGGGGCATAATATCAAGTTTTTTCGGGGCTCAAAGAATAATGTCGCAGAAAGAATCTTACAATGCGCCCAAAACTACAACTTTGATTATTTCGTAAGAATATGCGGTGACAACATACTTGCGGATTATAAACTGGTCGATGAAATGATAGATATAACTCTGAATGGAGATTATGATTTTGTTAGCAACGTTAAGGACAGAACCTTCCCCTTAAGCGTAGAGATCTTAAAGACAGCTTTTTTTGAAAAACTGGTGCCAAACTTCAAGACGGCAGAGCACAAAGAGCATGTCACAATGTACCTTTATGAGAATGAGTCTGAAGCAGGGAAACACCATTTTGTATATTGCGAAGCAGGTCCTGATGTCGCTGGTGTCAGGCTTGTTTTAGATGATGATAACGATTTTCGCTTTCTCAAAAGCATTATCGAAAAAATGGACAAGGACCACACCCAATACTCATTAAGCGATATTTGCAGATTAGCCAGAGAGATTTCGAATGTCGACCGGTGAGAGTAAAAAGGAACTTAAGATTGGCATCATTGGTTTGGGAGTCGGCGAAAAACATGTTGAAGCATATAAGTCTCATAAGTGCTGTGAAGTGGTTTGTGTGTGTGATTTTTCCGAAGAAGTACTGACTTCATTCCGGTCAAAACATCCCACTATAAAAACTGTAAAAAGCGCCGATGATGTTTTTTCAGATAAGGACATTGATTTGGTTTCGATAGCATCCTATGACAATTACCACTACGAACAGACTATAAAAGCTCTGGAAAACCAAAAACATGTTTTTGTCGAGAAACCTCTTTGTTTGCTCAAAAAAGAGGCGTTGACGATTAAAAAGTTGTTGAAGAAGAATTCATTTTTGATGCTTTCCTCAAATTTAAACCTGCGAACTTGTCCTCGTTTTAAGAATTTAAAGGCTTTAATCCAATCCGGCGAAATGGGCGAAGTGTTTTATTTTGAGGGTGATTACTTGTGGGGCAGAATAAGGAAGCTGACAAACGGCTGGCGAGGGAAGATGCCCTTTTATTCTGTGGTTTATGGAGCGGCTGTGCATATAATAGACCTGCTTATCTGGCTCGTAGAGAAAAAGCCAGTAGAGGTTAAGGGGTATGGCAGCCGGATTGCTACGTCTGGCTCAGGGTTTGATTATATGGATTTCGCAACATTGTTGCTTAGATTTGACGATGGAATGCTCGCAAAGGTAAGCGCGAATGGGGGCTGTGTCCATCCGCACTTTCACAGAGTTGCGGTGTACGGAACCAAGCAAACTTTCTTAAATGAGTCAAAGGGTGGCCAACTTATCAGGAGCCGTGAACCTAGCGTCCAGGCGGAAGATCTTTCGGATGGTTATCCTGGAAAAGACAAAAATATGGTTATTCACAGTTTTGTCGATTCCATTATTAACAATGATGTAAGAGCTGCGATTGTTCCTTCAGATGATGTTTTTGATGTAATGTCAATTTGCTTTGCAGCTGAGGAATCCATTCAGAACAACAAAACAGTTTCGATTGATTACATATAAGGGAGTAGTCACAATTACAGAGCAAACCGTAAGAACAATACCCTTTGCCAAGCCAATTTTGGGTGAAACGGAAAAACAAGCGGTTGCAGAGGTCCTTTCCGGCAACATATTGGTACATGGTCCCAAGATAAAGCAATTTGAAAGCGCTTTTGCAAATTGGGTAAAAGCAGATGGAGCAGTGGGCGTCTCATCCTGTACCGCAGCACTTCATTTATCTTATTTTTACTTGGGTGTAGGCCGTGGTGATGAAGTTATAGTGCCTGCGATGACACATGTTGCTACAGCACACGCTGTAGAATTAGTAGGAGCTAAGCCCATTTTCGTAGATGCAGAACCAAGAACCGGAAATATAGATATTGAACAGATAGAGGATAAGATTACGCCAAATACCAAAGCGATTTCACTGGTACATTATCTTGGTATGCCGGTTGATATGCATCGCATATGCGAGATTGCAGAGAGGCATAATTTGTTTGTGGTAGAAGACTGTGCATTGGCTGTAGGCACTTATTTCGACGGTATTCATGCGGGCCTCCACGGTGATGTCGGGTGTTTTTCTTTCTATCCAGTCAAGCATATGACTACAGCAGAGGGCGGAATGGTCATTTCCAAGCATGCCGATGTTTTACAGAAGGTAGAGCGCCAACGCGCATTTGGTGTTGATCGCACGCACGGTGAAAGAAGCATTCCAGGTGATTATGATGTAAATATGCTCGGTTTCAACTATAGGATGAATGAGATTCAAGCGGTAATTGGTATAGGGCAAATTCAACGACTAAAAAATTTTCTTGCGAAGCGCAAGGAGAATTACAAGATTCTCACCTCAGGGCTTAGTGAGATCAGTGAAATAGATATGCTGGAATCTAGTCATGATAAGTATGAAAGCAGTTATTACTGCCATTGTATCGTATTGAAAGGACCGTTGGCATCTCAGCGTGCAGCTGTCATCAACAGGTTAAAGGCAAAAGGTCTCGGTACCAGTATTTATTATCCGAAGGCGGTTCCATTATTGTTGTATTACAAAAACAAGTACGGTTTCAGTGATGGCAGTTATCCAGAGGCAGAGCGAATAAGTAATAATTCCATTGCACTACCCGTGGGTCCACATTTATGTGAGGAGGACATGCTGTATATTGTACAGATCATTAAAGAAGTTATTCAGGAGGTGAAATAATGATTTCATTAAAGGATTATAGGATAGTTTTAATTGGAGGTGCGGGATTTATTGGGCACCATCTGGCCTTGGCCTTGAAGAATCGCGGTGCTCAAGTTGAAGTCGTAGATGGGTTGGAGGTTAACAATCTGCTGACTTTTTGCTCGTCCGATTATCAGTCCAAGAATAATGAGCTTTATCGGATGATGCTTAATAGTCGTCTGGATCTTCTTAATAAAAATGAGATTCCACTTCATATTCAGGATGCACGGGATTACCATATGATGAATGGAATTCTGAACAAAATAAAACCTCAGGTTATTGTCCATTTAGCAGCGGTATCACATGCAGGAGATTCCAATAAGGATCCGCACAGCACATTCGGCCATAGTTTGCGCACTCTGGAGAACGCTCTTGATTACTCAAGAGGTACCATTGAACATTTCATATATTTCTCTTCAAGTATGATTTACGGGCATTTCAAATCCGGCTTGGTTACAGAAGAGTCACCTTGCGAACCGTTGGGAATATATGGCACATTGAAGTTGGCGGGGGAGAAAATAGTGAATGCCTACCATAAGGTTTTTGACTTGCCGTATACCATTATTCGTCCCTCCGCACTTTACGGAGAGCGTTGTGTCAGCCGCAGAGTTGGGCAGTTATTTATCGAAAGCGCTTTGGATGGAACCGAATTCTTCATTAATGGTGACGGCTCAGGTCGTCTTGATTTTACATATATAGATGACTTGGTAAGTGGTGTAATCAATGTGATTGAGAACGAAAACTCCCGAAACCAGATTTTCAACATGACCTACGGGGAATCTAGGTCTATTGCACAAATGTCTGAAATTATCAAGAGGCATTTTTCGGAAGTGAAGATAAAATATTTACCGAAGGATAAACTTATTCCGGACCGTGGCACTCTTTCTGTTGAAAAAGCCAAGAGTCTGATTGGCTACAAACCACAGTATCCGCTGGAGAGAGGCTTCGTAGAATATATCAAGTGGTATAAATCAATATGGCCGAGTCGGTCTGCTATTCCTATTAGTATAAGTGAACGCCAGGGTAAGAAGGAGGCCTCTCCTCTGAAGCAGACTGAAACAACCAAGTAAGTGAGGAATTTGGTTAGTGAGTGGTCTTAATAATATTGTTTACGATGCATGGTTATCGGAGATACTGCAGCGGGATGTTTACAAAGTAGTTGTGCATGAATGGATTGAGAAAGTCAAAGACAAAACATCTGAGGAGTACGATTTCCTTCGAGAGCTACAATCTAAACATGTGTTTGTGTACGCCAAGGTGGCTACAGATTTTGTTAAAGGTTTTCATTTTTTGGAGACGCTGGATTTCAAACTGGTTGATACCAACATTGTTTTTGACAAACCGATAGCAACATCTCACAAATTTTTCGGACACTGTACGCTACGTTCTGCTATTCCTGGAGACAAGGATTCAGCCGTAAAGCTTGCACATAATGGCTTTTCCTATTCTCGTTTTCATTTGGACCCGCAGATACCCAGCCAGATCTCCAATAACATCAAGGCCAAATGGATTGAGAATTTTTTTTTAGGAAAGCGGGCTGATGAAATGATTGTCGCTTTAGTGGATGGTGAAATTGCGGGGTTTGTTACTCTGCTTCACCGAGGCGAAGAAGAGCTTGTGATAGATTTAATAGTGGTAGACGAAAAGCGGCGCCGAAATGGAATTGCGAGTGATATGATTTCATATGCGGAATCTCACAGCAACCGTCGCCGTATAGTTGTTGGAACCCAAGTGGCCAATATTGCGTCCAGCCGTCTTTATGAGAAATTAGGATTTAGACTCTGCGAGTCGTATTACGTATTTCATTATCACAATTTTTCTTAGGTATAGATAATGAAGATAGGCAATGTTGATTTAGATAAGGAAGTTCTGATTATTGCGGAGATTGGCAATAATCATGAAGGCAGTTGTGCGCTTGCTGAGGACATGATAGGTTTGGCAGCAGAGGCCGGCGCTACTGCCGTAAAATTTCAGACAATTGTTCCTGAAAAGCTTGTATCTATTGATCAAGTGGACAGAGTTCGCCAGCTTAAGAAGTTTCAGTTGAGTTACGACGAATTTGAGAAATTGCATCAAACGGCACAGCGGGAGGGAGTAATATTCCTGTCTACGCCATTCGATGTGGACAGCGCTCGTTTCCTTCAACATCTCGTTCCAGCTTTCAAGATTTCTTCCGGTGATAACAACTTTTGGACTCTGATAGATTTTGTTGCTCGGACAGGTAAGCCCATTATAGTCTCTGCAGGTATGACAGAGCTTTGTCAGATCCAAAAGGTAAAAGATTTCATTGAAGGCATATGGAGAGAGTGTGAAATTAGGCAGGAGCTTGCCGTTCTGCATTGTGTCGCCAGTTACCCAACTGAAGCCGCGGATACTAATCTTGTTTTTATAAGGGAGCTACGGGATATGGGGGTGACAACTGGTTATTCCGACCACACGCTTGGTATTGAGGCTGCAGTACTTTCGGTAGCAGTAGGTGCTCGAATTGTGGAAAAGCACTTTGCGGTTTCTAAAGACTACTCAAGTTTTCAGGACCACCGGTTATCTGCCGACCCGAAGGAATTCAAGGAAATGGTACAAGGGGTTCGCCAAGCAGAAAAATTACTAGGGCACAAAGGTAAGCGTATACTAGATGCAGAGAAAAAAGTAATTCAGGCTGCACGTCGTTCGATAGTGGCTGATTGCGACCTAATAAAAGGCAAGCGTATTACCCTTAAAGATATTACCTGGTTAAGACCAAGCGGTGGTTTAGCACCTGGTGAAGAGCAAAGAATACTTGGCAAGAGGCTTCGCAGGGATATTTCTCGTGGAGAGAAAATTTCTCTGGAAGATGTTACAGAATGATTTTCGGCAAGTTTTTGCACCGATAATTTTATATTCCAAATAATGTGTGGTATCGCAGGATATATTGGTCGAGATACCGTTCTTCCTGATCGGATTGAATCGACTTTGTCACTGATGGACAACCGAGGTCCTGATTATAAAGATTATAAGGTTTATGAGAAGGGGAGTGTGAATGTTGTGTTGCTACATTCTCGTTTGAGCATCGTCGACCTTGACCCTCGGTCAAACCAGCCATTTTCTATTGGCAACAGCACATTGATTTTTAATGGTGAAATATACAATTATCTGGAACTTCGTGAGGAACTCAAGGCTAAGGGAATTCCTTTACGTACAACCTCCGATACGGAGGTTCTGCTACACTATTATTTACTTTATGGGGAGAAATGCGTCGAATATTTCGAAGGGATGTGGAGTTTTGCGATATTTGATGAATCTAAAGGTTTGCTATTTCTATCTAGGGATCGTTTTGCCGAAAAGCCGTTATACTTCTATAGATCAAAGGACGGCTTTTATTTCGGTTCGGAAGTAAAATTCATCAGAGCTTTATCTGGTGAGGAATTTGCCGTAAATCAGCGGCAGTTATTGCGGTATATGGTAAACGGCTACAAATCTCTTTACAAAACGGAGGACACGTTTTTTGAAGGTGTAAAGGAAGTTCCATTCGCCACGAATTTAACTATAGACAGTGATCTTGGCGGAAGGAGCAGTCGCTACTGGGTACCACAACATAAGCAGTTGTCGATGACGCTGGAGGAGTCGGTTGAGGCTTTCCGTGAACGTTTGCTTGAAAGCGTACACATTCGCCTTCGCGCTGATGTGCCATTGGCCTTTTGTCTAAGTGGAGGTATCGATTCAGCATCCATTGTATCTATTGCGGCTAAGTGTTTCAACTATGACGTGGCAACCTTCTCAATTGTGGATTCTGATGAACGCTATAACGAAAGAAATAATATCCGAGCGACTTTAGATGACTTGGAATGCAAGCACACAATTATTGAAACCTCGTACAATGGTTTTTTTGAGCGGTTAAGCGAACTTGTTAATTATCATGATGCGCCTTTGTGTACCATATCCTACTACATTCATTCGTTCCTTTCTGAAGCCATTGCCAAGCACGGCTATCGAGTAGCCTGCTCCGGTACTGGCGCGGATGAAATGGTAACCGGCTACTATGACCATTTTAACTTATATCTTTATGAGATGCGCAATTCTCAGGACTACCCCCAATATCTTGAGGAATGGAAGAAATATATTGGGCGCTTTGTGAGAAATCCATACTTAAAACAACCAGAGCTGTACTTCAATAATCCGGGATTCAGGGATCACATTTATTTAAATAACGATGTTTTCTCGGGATATATGAATGAAAGTTTTACAGAGGCATTTGTCGAAGAAACGTATTGCGACAGCCTTTTACGTAATCGGATGATGAACGAAATGTTTCATGAAGGAACGCGTGTGATTTTACACGAGGATGATTTGAATTCTATGCGTTACTCCATTGAAAATCGCAGCCCTTACCTTGATTCGAAATTGTTTGAGGTATCATATTCGATACCAACTGAACATCTTATCCAGTATGGGTATGGAAAGTATATTCTGCGTGAAGCGGTAAAAGGAATTCTAAATGATCAGGTAAGATTAGACAGGCAGAAGAAAGGGTTCAACGCCTCAATTACATCTCTGGTGAATTTCAAGGACCATTCTATCAGAGATTACATATTAAGCGATAGTCCAGTGTATGACCTTGTTGATAGAAAGAAAATAGAAGCTATTATTCCTACTGAGTCTTTGCCTAACAGTATGAGTAAGTTCTGGTTTTATTTTCTTAATGCCAAGGTCTTTCTGGAGCAAAATCGAGGCGAAAGTAAATATAAAAAAGTATTACACCAACAACTTGGGGTTTAACTGAAGCTGTTTCCGTAAAAGATTGAAAGATGTTCTGTATCTGTCATAAGGTGGTATGTTCTTACGATAAATTTGAAAAATCGAGGAGGTTTTAATGAGTAAGCAAATATCTCGTTTGGAAAAAGGTTCTCAAAGGAAGGGCAAAGCGTCTGTGGAGCCCTTACATAAAAGCTCTAAAAACGCGCTAATATCTCACGGAAAGCAAGTCTGTGAGCTGGAGGCTGAAGCGATGATAGCAATGTCTGAGCGAATGAACTCTGCATTTTCAGAAGTGGTGGAGAAGATTCTTACCTGCGACGGACGGGTAATTGTTTGCGGGATAGGAAAATCCGGCATCATTGGGCGCAAGATATCATGCACCCTTGCTTCAACCGGCACTCCAAGCTTCTTTATGCACGCAGCCGAGGCATTCCACGGCGATCTGGGTATGATAAAAAATGAGGATATACTTTTACTAATATCCTATTCGGGCGAGACAGAAGAGATATTAAGAATTATCCCGTTCTTAAAAGATAATGGCAATCTTATTATCTCAATGACTGGAAATTCCAATTCTACACTCGCTGATAACTCGGATTATCATCTGGATATAAGCGTTAAGAAAGAAGCTTGCCCTCTCGACGCAACTCCTACAACATCTGCCACCGCCACCCTTGTAATGGGAGATGCACTGGCCGTTACTCTGATAAAAGCCAGAGATTTTAAGGCAGAGGACTTCGCCAGATTTCATCCCGGGGGCAGTCTTGGCAGAAGACTTCTGACCAAGGTTGAAGACGTTATGGTCAGAAACAATCTGCCGACCGTGGCAAAAGATGCTTGTATGAAGGATGTTGTCAGCGTTATGACATCTGGCCGACAGGGTGTTGCGGTAGTGGTTGAGGAAGGACTACATGTAGTAGGGATAATTACGGACGGGGACCTTCGAAGAGCCGTGAACAAACATGAAAACATATTCAGGTTTAAAGCAGAAGACATCATGACAAGAAATCCCAAGACTATCAACAAAGATTTGAAACTCTACGAAGCTGAGAAGATATTTAATCGCTACGAGTTTGTCACGTTAATTGTTGCTGATGACGAAGCTAAACTTATTGGCCTGCTGCAACTCTACGACATCGAAAAGCCAAGAGAAGAAAGAAGATATGCGAAAGTGTAGTCAGCCTTCGTAAAAGGATTCCGAAACTCCAAGATTTCTGAAATGTTAAGTTAAGAATAGAGGCTTTTATGAAGGTGTTTGTACACGCGGGCTTTCAGAGAACTGGCTCGACTTTTCTCCAAAATTGCTTATTTAGTAAACATCCTCAAATTCAATACATAGGCTTGGTTAATAATAGTCTTGCGGCATGCTCCGACTTGCAAAATCTGTATTCTTTTATCATGGATAAAGCAATCAAGACGAACAAGGAGGATATGCTGGACTGTTTTGCATCGCTAACTAAAGATTTTAACCCTTCACTACCGGTGGTCATGTCTAACGAATCATTGTCAGTTGAGATCGAGCCCGGACGCTGGGAGGGTGGTAGGATGGAAGGTCGCGGCACCAGAATCGGAGTAAAGACAAAAGCTGGTAGTTTGAGTCTTTTAAGCGATGATTTGAAAGTTTTCTTTGTTATACGAAACCAACCGGACGTTATTGAGAGTCACTATTTCCTTTATGCACGGAGCTATCCGGCAAATTATGTAAGCTTTGAAAATTGGTATTCTCAAATGAGGAGTCATCTCCAGACAAACTACAATTACTACCAAATAATGAAAACATACGCTGATATTTTGGGAACAGAAAACATCAAAGTATATCTTTACGAGGAACTCAGGAATGATGATAGAAGGTTTATCAGTGATATATGCAATTACCTTGGAGTCGATGCAGATAAAGGTATTGAAATCGCTGCAGGTAAAATAGTTGGCAGCAGACTTACAACAGGACAGTTAGCTTACAGAAGAATGGAAGCCAAATTGTCCCTTCCAAAAACTGTACTTGGGCGCCTCTGGCAAAGAGTGAACTGTTTTGGATATAGAAAATTAGCGAGCTTCATGGGCGACGATAGGAAGCTTTCGCTACAGTTTCCGGAGGATATTAAGGCACAGATAGAATCAGATTTTGCTGAGACGAACAAAAAGGTCGGAGATTTGTTCGGTCTGGACCTATTAAAGCACAAATATGTGCTTTAATAGAATATTTGGCGGTAAATCGAATGAGATATGTGAAAGTACAGGCAGCTTTTTATATGGTTAAGACTAGATGAAACTGAAAATCAGAGATAGATTAAGCTCTATAAAAAGGTTTTGTACAGTATATTACCTGAGAGTGGTTAATATAAAATTCGCCGTAAAAAATCGAAGGTTTTGGCAGAAGTATTTGGGGGCGGGTAAAACTGACCCTCGCTCTGTGGTAGTTACGGAAGTAAGTAATAATGTTTATGTGGCAACGGGAATAGCTGTGGCGGCAAATATTGTCGCCAAAGTTCGCAACGCAAGGGTGCTGTATCTCAGTCGCAATCAGGACGAACATATCAAGTTTAAGTGGTTAAGAGACAGCTTTTCGAATAGTTATTATGAAACTATTTCCCAAATAATAAGTCCGCATCTTGAAGAAGTGCGTGCGGAAGCTAAGAAGCTTTATGATACTCTAACAGAACCCGGGGATATACTGGACCTCAAATACAAGGGGTTGCGGATTGGAGATTTGGTTTATGATTTATCGATGAGAAACGGATATTGGCAGGCAACCGTTTGGAGGATTGACGATAGAGTCTACGATACTTTGGTAAAAGTGATTGGTATGTTGTTTGCCCTAGATTATATCTCACATCAGTATAAGGTTAAAGCTGCTTTGGCTTCACATACTGTAAGCTTTGGTGGTTTGCTGATACGGTACTTTGCAAATCAGCAAGTAGAGAGCTATTGTGGAATGGCTGGTGGTCCCATTAGAAAGTACGGTTCATTCAACGGCAAAAGTTTAACCTATAGGGATAGCATCAGCAAACCTTGGCTTGATAATATTATACAGGACGATGAGGCCAAAAACCTACTGCTTCCCAGAGCAAGAAAGTACATAGAAGACAGGTTTGCCGGGGCTGTGAGAGATTTGGATTCTGAAAAGGTGTTTGCAAAAACTAACGTAGAGTACACCAGCAAAGTAGAGTTTTGCGAAAGGTATATGCTACCACCCCAAAATCCATGCGTATTTATAATGCTTCATGCCTTCAATGACTTTCCCCATCATTTTGAAAAATATATTTTCGCTGACTATTATCGCTGGTTTATTGAAACGCTGAAGATCGTCAGAGAAGTTAATAACGTCAATTGGATTTTTAAGGAGCATCCTTCGTCAGGATTTTATCCTAACGATGCAAATTTAGACGGTATGTTTGAGATTGTTAATGAACCTAACATTTTGTTTTTGGACAAAGATTCTCTTTTTAGGAATTCTTCTTTGCGTTATATCGCCCACGCGGTTATTACGTGCTTGGGTACAGCAGGATTAGAATTCAGTTGTTTCGGAGTACCATCTATAATTGCCTCAGACAATCATTATTCGGGATTTAACATTTGTTATGAACCTCAGACCTATCAAGCATACCGAAAGCTTTTGGAAAATGTGGTTGACAGCGTCAAACCTTTAGACGAAGAAACGCAGGAACGAGCTATGATTTTACTTTATCTTCTGCGGGCATTGGTTTACGAAAGGACTGCTAAAGATAAGTCTTTTTTTTGTACGACGTCGACATCACATGAGGAAAGGTTGGAAAACAGCGTTGATAAACTTGTCGCGGAGGTCGGAGTTCAGTTAGAGGACACTGACATCTTGGAATTTCTCGGCAGAATGGAAAACTTTATTGCTGACGGGAACAGAGAGTGTTTCTACGTAAATGAATACTTCGATTCAAAGTTGGGGTGGAAAATTGCTCCTTCCCGTCAAAATGCTAATATGGGGCCTTCGGTAACAATCGGTCAAAAGGTCCTCTCAACAAAAGAGCTCGGCTTTGTAGTCGGCGACAAAGCGGAAGGTTAGTAGTCGAAACATTAGGACTTGCGATATCTGAACCTTGTTGCTATGATAACCCAAGTGGGGAAAAAGCTGTATTAACTGTAAAGGTCATCTATGCAAAAAGATATGAAAATCTTGATTTTGTATCCTAACAAACAAAACGCCGCAATAGGAGGCGATCAGCCCCTTGGGATCGCCAGTTTGGCAGCGGTTCTGAAAAATAATGGCTATGATTTCGATTATTATGACACCACATTCATATTGGATTATAAAGGTGGTAAGAAACGTTACGAGGGCCACAAACTTACTTCTATTGATAAGGAATGTGAAAAGAAGAGCCTCGAAGAGAATATCAAGTTGTTCATCAGCAAGTTCAACCCCAAGGATTACGATGTGTTGTTGGTGTCTGCAGTTAGTCCGGTATTCAACGTTGGGGTAGAATTTGCGAAAGTTGCCAAAGAATTAAATCCCCAGATATTTACAATTTTCGGTGGCATACATGCTACGGTGGTGCCTAGGGAGGTAATAGCAAATCCTTATATTGATGCAATTTGCGTTGGTGAAGGCGAAGAAGCCCTTATCGAATTGCTCGGTCTGATGAGCAGCAATGAAGGCTTTGAGCATGTTCGAAACTTCTGGTTTAAGAAGAATGGCGAAATTATAAGGAATACCCTTCGGCCCTATGTTGATTTGGATTCACTGCCATATCCGGATTACTCTATTTTCGAAGAAAAGCACTTTTTGAGGCCTTTCGACGGAAAGGTATACAGGATGGTTCAGGTAGAAACTAGTAGGGGGTGTCCTTACCACTGCAGTTTTTGTGTCAACAGATACCTTCAAAATTTATACTCGGGTGTGAGCGGACACCACAGGCGAGAATCGCTGGAAAAAACCGTTTCTAAATTGGAACATATAAAGAAAAAGTATAAACCGACATTCTTACGTTTTGCAGACGAATCATTTACTGCAATGAGTGTTTCTTTTCTTGAGAAATTTGCAGAGAGGTATGTTGAGAGGATAAACCTGCCTTTTTGGGTTCAGACTTCTGCTGCAGCTTTGAATGAACAAAAGGTGAAGCTTTTAAAAGAGATGAATTGTGCGGCCGTAACGATAGGTGTAGAACATGGAAATGAAGATTTCAGGAGAAAGATACTAAAAAAGGATTCTGCTACCGACGAGCGGATATTCAAAGCTATGGCTTTGTTGAAGAAGTACGATCTGAGGCGAACTGCTTATTTCATGGTTGGCTTACCATTTGAAACAAGAGAATTAGTTTTCGAAACGATAAGTATGTACAAAAAACTCATCCACGAATATGGTGCTTCTCCGTCATCGGTGTACTGTTTTTACCCATTCCCAGGAACAGAATTGCTTGATGTTTGTTTGGAAAATGGTTTTGTTAGCAAGGATGAACTGAATATTGAAACCGCTGTGACCATGCCGGTTCTGAACATGCCGGGTTTGTCCCGCGAACAAATAGCAGCGCTGGCGAAGACATTCTATGCATATTCGGTTTTGGACGAAAAGCTGTACCCTATCGTCAGGCTATGTGAAGAAAAACATGACTTTGCAGAAAGAGTTTTGAAGGAGATATCCAAGATTTATTCGGCCGTGTGAGAGATTACAAAATTTGTATTTTTTCAAAACCATGCTGCTGAATGATAAACATCGAAGCACGAAAATTTTGAGTTTTTTTCTTAACGTATCTAATGCCTAGTACCAAGCCCAGAATAAAAAGAGTCGATCAGATATGTCAAAGATAGCGATTATAGATTATGGGCTTAACAACTTACGCTCGGTGGCAGGAGCGGTATTACGGTACGGTTTTGAGTGTGTCATCACTTCAGATGCCGAGGAGGTGAAAAAGGCCGACAAGCTGATTCTCCCGGGTATCGGTGCATTCAAAGATGCGATGAAGAACCTAAATCATCTGGGTTTGGTCGAGCCCTTGAATGAACAGGTAATCGAAAGAAAAAAACCCATCCTAGGTATCTGTCTTGGTGCTCAGTTGATGTGCAAGGAGAGTTTCGAGTTCGGCCATAGTGAAGGACTGGGCTGGATTGATGCTTCGGTGGAGGCTCTGGAACCAAAGGGACATTTAAGGATTCCTCACGTTGGATGGAATGAGTTGCATTGTGTGAAAGATTCTGTGTTGCTGGATGATATTGATGATCGTTCACTGTTTTATTTTGTTCACAGCTATCATATTTCTTGCAGAGACAGGAGGGTTGTGTTTGGCCAATGTGAGTATGGTATCAGGTTTGATGCTGCGATTGAACAGGGAAATATTTATGCGACACAGTTTCATCCTGAAAAGAGCCAGTTGGAAGGGTTGAAGCTGATGCGCAATTTTCTGGAAAAGGTTTAGGTTTGCTGAGAAAAAGAATCGTTACTGTTTTGCTATTCAACAACGGCGTGTTATTTCGTTCGAGGCGGTTCAACCCTGATTACCGATATACACATAATTTTGTCGACACCTGGTCGATAGATGAAATTGTCGCATTGGATATAACTCGTCCTGGTGAGGGGAGTCGCGAACATTTTTATGCGATGATAGACTATCTTGCGAGCAAATGCTTCGTTCCCATTGCAGCCGGCGGAGGTGTCAGGGGCAGTGATGATTTTCGAACTCTGCTACGAGCTGGGGCAGATAAGGTGGTGATAAACACAAAGGCCATCGATGAGCCCGAGTTTATTAGTGAGATGGCCAGGTCCTATGGTTCACAATGTGTCGTTGTTTCGATTGATGCAAGAGAATGTGAGGATGGTCATTATGAGGTATGTTCTTGTTTCGGCAGCAAGGCTACCGGTATGGAACCTTCGCAATGGGCTAAGCAAGTACAGGAAATGGGCGCGGGGGAAATATTTTTAACCTCCATTGAAAAGGACGGCTCGCTGGAGGGATACGACAATAAACTGAATCTATCGGTATGTGACAGCGTGGATGTTCCAGTTCTGGTCTGCGGAGGGGCGGGGAGTTGGCAAAACTTTGTGGATGGGTTTGAAAAGGGACACGCTTCGGCGGTATGTACGACGAATATATATCATTTTACGGAAGACAGTATCAGAAGCGCAAAAGCTTTTCTTGTTAAAGCTGGAATAAACGTGCGTGCCTGAGTATTATGAGCAACAAACAAATTTGTTGGAGTAAGTTTTATGAAAGACAGTGTGAGCATAGAGACATCGTCGAGTCTTAGCTTGGTCCCCCTTGGAGCAAGGAAGATTATGTATTGTAAAAAATGCATCATGCCTGATACAAGACCCAGGATACGATTCGACAAGGAGGGTATCTGTAACGCCTGTCGGTATGCCGAGGAAAAGAAAGGCAGAATTGACTGGCAAAGGCGGAATGACGAGTTCAAACAATTGCTGGACAAGTATCGTCGAACGGATGGTTACTGGGATTGTATAGTTCCATGGAGCGGCGGCAAGGACAGCACGGCTAATGCCATCAAGCTGAAGTTCGAGTATGGGATGAATCCGCTGCTGGTGACATTTAATTCGCTCATTACTACAGAGGTAGGCGCCGAAAACAGGAACAGTCTGTTGGACCTTGGATTCGATCATATATATTTTGTGGCGGATCGAAGGGTTATGAGAAAACTGTCCCGCAAGTTTTTCATCGAGCGTGGAAATCCCAAAGCAGCTTGGGATGCCGGTGTAAACTCCGTGCCTGTTCGTGTTGCAACGCAATACGGAATACCGCTGATATTCTATTCCGAGCACGGTGAATCAGAATATGGTGGAAACAAGCTGCATGACAAGTCTGATCAGATCAGGGACTTAGGCGAGGTCTTGGAAAATCAAATCGGTGACGACCCAGTCAACTGGACCGACGAGGACATTAAGCTAAATGACTTGGCACCATACCTTTATCCGAGTCTCGAAGATGTCAGACGGGTTGGTGTTGTGGCTACGTATATGGGATACTATTTCAAGTGGGACCAGTGGTCGAACTACCACTATGTGAAGAAGTACTTCGATTTCAAGCTCTGCAAAAGAGGCAGAACGATTGGCACGTTTACGAACCATGACAGTCTTGATGACAAGATGGATGACGTGTATTACTACATGCAATACATAAAGTTTGGATTCGGCAGGGCGATACGCGATGCGTCGCGTATGATACAAAATGGTCATCTAACACGACAGAAAGGCTTGGAATATGCCAGAAAATATGATGGCGAATTCCCGGAGGAGGTACTGGACGACGTCCTGAAGTATATGTATATGTCACGAGATGAATTCATCGAGATCGTTGATAAACATCGAAATCCTGAAATATGGACCAAAGAATCAGGCGAGTGGAAATTGAGATTTCCCGTACAATAACACAACAAGTGTAAAGCCATTAAGATACGATTGAAAGGTTTAATATGTCGAGTGAATGTAAGGAATATTCTTGCGATTTGTGTGGACACAATCAGGCTGTAGAGGTTCCTCATTGCAGGGAATATACAGACGGTCAGGCAATCCACATTTGCGTCAACTGCGGCTTCGTGTACGTCAAATACAGGAGGTCGGCTGAAGACATAGCCTCGTCATGGTCGGATGAAATCTTCGGGGACGGTTATACCGCACGCATCCCGGCTGTTAAGGCTAGACAGGTTTACGTTGCTGAAACTATTGATACGGAATTGGGATTGCGAGGCAAACGCTTTGGTGATATTGGTGCTGGTGAAGGGCAGTTCCTGGAAATAGTCCAAAGCGACGAATATGGTGCTAAAGTATTCGGAATCGAACCTTCGGCTCAGAATTGCGATTTGTTGAAAAAAGCAGGTATCGATTTCTTCCACGGAATCGCTGAAGAATTCCGCGACAGCAATGTCTTTGAAAAAAACAAATTTGACATCGTGACCATCATATGGACACTGGAAAACTCGCAATCCTGTCGGAATATGATTTCCATAGCGCATGAAATGCTCAAACCGGGCGGCCATTTAGTTGTAGCCACGGGAAGCAGAATTCTCGTGCCTTTCAAGAAACCTATGGACTATTACCTTAGCACTAATCCGGCGGACACACACTGCTTTAGATTCAGTGCCAATACTCTGAAAAGTCTGTTTAGTATTTCAGGATTTGAAGTTTCATTCGTTAACAATTTTATTGACAGTGACATTCTCTGTATAATCGGTGAGAAAGTCCAGCAAGACCAGAGTGGAGAACTTGTCAAGGATAACTATCTTGAGGTATATAGTTTCTTTGAGCGTTGGCACGTCGAAACACAAATGTTTTACAGCCAATACGCAAAAAATAAACCGACAGTAAAAGCATGAACCTGGGGGTAAAAGCTAGAAAAGTCAATAATTAACATTGGGGAAGACAAGGCAATGCTAAGTAATCCGGTTAATGTAATCAAACGCCATATCAAAGACCGTGAATATGATAGACTAATAAAAAAAATAAAGCCCTATACACTTTGTGACCACTTGCGAATCAAATCTCTTATAAACCTTTCTCTATATCTCAATAAACAGGGAATAGAAGGGGATTTTGTTGAATGCGGTACTTATAAAGGAGGCGTATCTGCTGTTCTTTCGAGATATATGGGGGAAACCAGGCGGTTGTATATGTATGACAGTTTTGAAGGCTTGCCAGACACATGTGAGAAGGATGGACCCGAAGCAGCAAATTGGATTGGAAAATGTGCCGCTTCGGTTGAAGACGTCAAAGAAGCTATGGAATTAGTCTCTACCAATGAGGATAGATATATTATTAAAAAGGGGTGGTTTGAGGATACATTTCGCGAAACTTTGCCTGAGAAAGTTGCCCTTTTGCATTGTGACGCCGATTGGTATAGTTCAGTGTCTTTGGTGTTGGATGTTTTCTATCCTCTTATATCCGAGGGTGGATGTATTGTTCTTGATGATTTCGGGTATTGGGAAGGATGCCGAGAGGCCTTCTATGATTTCTGTGCTAAGCACAACGAAAAGCCACTTCTGGAAAGAGTGGGAAGTACTCAGGCATATTGGATAAAGCACAAATTGCACAACAGAGCGTAGGTAAAAAGAACACATCAGCAATCACCTCACTAATTTGGACGACGTTGAGAGTTTTCTTATATATCAGTTAAAGCTGGAAAAAGTAAGGTATGAGCTGCTTGCCTCTTTAGGAGATTGTTAATTGGGCAAGGCCTTTACGTCCAGTTCCGCAAGTTATAGTAGATATCTCAATCTTGGTTGTGGCCATCATTTTCACCCTGAGTGGACAAATGTAGATTTTGTTTCCACCGCTGAAAATGTGGTAGCTGCAGATTTGACCAAAGGTATACCATTCCCCGACGCTTCCTTTGATGTCGTCTACCATTCTCATTTGCTCGAGCATTTTCCCAGAAGCGAAGTAGGGCCTTTTTTGGGAGAATGTTACCGTGTTCTGCATCCCAACGGCATTTTAAGAGTGGCGGTGCCTGATTTAGAGCAGATTGTTAAAACGTATCTGGTCGCGCTTGAAAAAGCTAGCGCAGGCTCTAAGGAATGGGCGGATAATTACGAGTGGATCTTACTGGAGATGTATGATCAAGCTGTAAGAGACCATCCTGGCGGGGAAATGGCTGCATACCTCTCCCATGAGCATATTCCTAACGAAGAGTTTATATTGGAGCGCTGTGGGGTAGAAGCTATAAATATAATAAACCGTGCCTACTATCGCCGCAAACAGAAGCATAATGCGGATAAACAGAAGCAATATTTTCGGCATTTGCTGGGTCGGATTTACCATTTTCTTTCTTCTCGGCGACCTTGTAGGGAGTTGTTGCTGAAACTCCTTTGCGGCGGGGAATATCATATATTACAGACCGGACGATTTCGCCAGAAAGGGGAGATTCATCGGTGGATGTATGACCGTTACTCACTATCAGTTTTACTGAGCGAATGCGGCCTGAAAAGCATTAAGCAACAAACAGCCGCAGAAAGCTACATACCTAACTGGACTAGCTTCAACTTGGATACAGAGCCGGATGGAACCGTTTATAAACCAGACTCTCTTTATATGGAGGGAATCAAGCTCTAAGATGAAAAGACTGTTGAATATATGTCTGATTAATACGTATGATATTGCTGGCGGAGCTGCAATAGCAGCTCATCGCCTTCACAAAGGATTAATTCTGCAGAATAACAATTCCGTTATGGTCGTTCGCAAAAAAATGTCAAATGACACAAATGTTCTTGAAGCAGACACTGTTGGTAGCGAGAATAAAATAGAGGAGGCAATATTTGCGGCTGTTCAGAAAGAATTGATTAATCTAAACAGAACGAACACTTCTGATACCTTGTTCTCATGGCCATATCCAGGTTATGACCTTTCAAAAACTCAGCCTGTTCGCAATGCTGACATAATCAACCTCCATTGGATTAACAACTTCCAGTCAGTGGAGTCCATCGCTTCACTTCTTTCATTACGCAAGCCCGTTGTATGGACATTGCACGACCAGTGGGCATTCACCGGCGGATGTCATTACTCAGCCGGATGTGAGAAATACACACAACAGTGCCGGCAGTGCCCTCAACTTTTAGATGATTCGTATCAGCTGCCCGAATTGGTGCTGCAGAATAAGCTCAATTATTTTAGTAATAGTATAGTGATTGTTTCGCCCAGTAATTGGCTTGCCGAATGTGCTCGCAAAAGCGCACTGTTTAAAGATTGTAGGATTGAAGTAATACCTAATGGACTTGATTTAGATATCTTCAAACCAGTAGATAAAGCTCAGGCAAAAAGAGACCTGAATATCAACCCTGAGACTGCAACGATTTTATTTGGAGCAATGTCACACGCGAAAAAAAGAAAGGGATTCAAACAACTGTGCAAAGCAATTGATTTCTGTCTAAAAAACAAAAAATTTATCGAGTTAATTCGATCAAAAAAAGCTAAAATAATAACGGTCGGCACTACTAATTCACCAATAAGACTGGCTGGGATCCCAACCATTTCTTTCGGAAGTGTTAATTCCGAAGAAAAGCTCGCACTCATCTACTCGGCAGCTGATTTTCTTGTTCTACCATCCCTTGAGGAAAACCTATCGAACATAATGCTTGAATGCCTGTCTTGCGGAACACCAGTTATCGCTTTCAAAACTGGCGGAATGTCAGATGCCATCAGGCATGGTCAAACGGGATATCTGGCCACAAACTTTAACACGGATGAGATGGGAAGCTGCATTCTTGATTTGATATTCAAGCCTGAGATTAGGAAAAAGATGTCTTCAAATGCAAGGGACTTGGCCCGAAAAAACTTTTCTGCGGAAATGCAAGCAAATAGATATCTAAAGCTTTATCATGATTTGCTAAGACGTAATACCAGCTCAGAGAGCAATTCTTCGCCGACTGGGCATAAAGAATGCCGCCCAACATTATCTCCTATCGATCCTGTCTTTTCCGTGATTTACGAACAGTTTAAACATAGGGTTAGCAAAAAAAGTAACCGGACATCAAGTTCAGATACTGGTTCGTTACTAAAAATAGCGTCGACCGGCGGCAGAACTGCCAAAAAAGTTGGGAAGTCTATAAAAAGGTGGATTAAACATACATTCTGACTATGCGTTGTCCTTCACTAAACGAATTACCTACTCCGCCAAAAGGAAAAAGCGGTTGGCCATGGACAGAACAAAGCGAGCCGTTGCTGGCTAAAGCTCCTGATGGTCAGCCATGGCCCAAGATAAGCATTGTTACACCCACCTATAACCAGGGAAGATTCATTGAGGAATGTATCCGCTCGGTGTTATTGCAGAACTATCCAAATCTTGAGTACATCATTATAGATGGCGGTAGTGCAGATGAAACCGTTGATATAATAAAAAAATATGAGTTGTTGCTAACCTACTGGGAAAGTAAACCGGACAGAGGGCAGAGCCACGCAATCAATAAAGGCCTTGATAAAAGCAAAGGTGAACTCTTCAACTGGCATAATTCAGACGATGTACTTATGCCAAACAGCTTGGCAAAAATGGCGGGGGCGATGCTTAAATACCCTCAGGCAGGTTACATACACGGTCAGCGTATTTTTATTGATGACAACAGTAGAATACGGAGTAGAAGCAAACATAATTATGACAGTAAAATCATCTTTTCGCCGGACTTGGCAACATCAATTTCTGCTCTAAAAACGGGTGCCCAGCCGGCTTGTTTGATGAAAAGAGACCTTGTAATTCAGGTAGGAAAGGTCGATGAAAATCTTCATTATATTATGGATATTGAACTTTTGTTGAGAATCTCACTTGTAAAAAAACCCATACTTATAAATTATCCTTTGACTTACGTCAGAATTCATCCTGACACAAAGAGTCTCCAATGGAATGCCAAACGCTCAAGAGAAAGAATCTATGTTGCAAATAAGATATTCAGCCGTAACGATTTACCTGATTCTATAATGAAATTGAAAAAACAAACTCTCGCAACTGCTCATCGATTTGCATGGCGAAGTTACGCGCGTGCCGGAATGTATATACTTACTTTCTGGCATTTATTTCTGGACATATTTTTCTCTTCCGGGCTCGGCTGGAGAAAACGCTTGGCAACTTATAAGCTGCTCCAACTGGATAAAAAAGTTACAAAATTTGAAGGGGAAATCTAACCTTTGGCAAAAACAAAGAAAATAGCAGACGATTTTCTCCTTTATGCCTCGATTCTGAAAAGAGCTATCAGGCAGCATGCGCAGGAGATGAGGTATTTTTTCAAAGCTAAAAAACATTATCTGCGTGATGGGTACCCGAAGAGCAATCCCGCATTATTTTTGAGAAAAAAAGCCCACCATTTAGAACGCTGTTTGTTTGCACCTCATCTATATCCTCCTCACGTAGCGGAGAACGCGGCAAAAGAAATCGAGAAGATATTAATGAACAATGAAAATCTGCCGACCGAACAAAGAAAGTGGGCACAGAAAATACTTCAGGAGTATAAAGCTAAAGCCCAAAAGAACACTTCTGTTTTCTGCCCTATGCTAATAAATGATATAACTCGCAAGGAGTCGTCGCTTACTACCAAAGATTTGATGAATTTGATACGCCAGCGTCGTTCGCGAAGAATCTTTGTTGACACGCCCCTCACAGACTCTGAAAAAGCAGCAATTTGCCAGGCGGCGCAATATGCCCCTTCCTCCTGCAATCGGCAGACTCTCTATTTGATTTTTGTAGAAGAGCCGCAGCTTAAGGATTTCGTAGCTTCCACTATACCTGGCGGTTGCCAGTTCTTTTCTAAAGCGCCGTGTATCTTGCTGCTGATTTCCGACGCTGGCGACTATAGATACCCGGAAGATAGAATGATTCCGTTTATCGAAGGAGCCGCAGCTGTCCAGAATATTTACCTGCTTTGCGAAACGATGGATCTGGGATGTTGCTGGGGTTCGTATACAAGCTTTGGAAGCGTTGCCAATGAAAATGAAGTGCGAAAAAAACTCAAAATACCTGACACGCATATAATAGTTGCTTCTCTGGCTATTGGAAAAAGTAACCAGGCCGTTTGCGAAATACCAAGAGACCTCCCGGAAAAAAGGTTTGCCACTAACTACTATGAAAACAGTTGATACTGATTTTAATCTCGATCAAAAAGCCCAAGAGTTGGTTAACATCATAAAAACCCGTTTTATTACAACAGACGGACTGTTGGCGAGAAACTATCCTCCTACGAACCGGACGCTTTTTACCGATTTTGATGACATTGTTCCTTTTTTCATCTTCTTTGATGAAACTGAATTTCTGCTGTCGCAGGTCGAAATAATTCGAGAAAAGAATGAATCTTTGCTTTCACTTTGCAGCACAGATGGCGTTTTAGTAACCCGCACTATCGATGAATGGTTTGGTGGACTTTATGCACTTTTGGAAAAAACAACTGATGATGCTACTTACAACCTGTTAAAGGAGTCTGTTGAATTTGTTCTCGAGCACCTGATGGTAGATGGTTTCTTCTCTGCTGCATTCTACACGAAGAATAAAAAAGCGGTTTCTTTTTATGAGCCTTGGTCAGCTGGCCTGTTAGAGACCTTCTGTGAAATGAGAGAACAGTTCCCAACCGGTTTTGAGCAAGCTCAAAAAGTTTTGCGAAATTGGGTCCAGGATGACTATTTCAAAACTTATCACCTTTTCCCATATCGGGTATATTCGTCACCTGTAAAAAAGCTCGTTCAGAATACAATTTTATCAAGGTTCTTCCCAACCCAGCGTCATAGCAGGCCGCCCACTGTCGGCAGGCCCTGCAAGACTCGCGTACTTAAAAATTTGGTAAAGCAGTTACTTTTCTATTCGATTAATGGTTTATACAGCCAGTTGATGAAATCCAATTCAACGTGTGCCTTTGCTCTTCTGGAATTTTATAAAACTACAAAAGATGAATTCTGGCTGCAAAGTCTTATTGAATGGATTTTAAGCGCGATCGAAAACTTCTGCGAAAGCGGAAAAGTATATATGGAATTTGTTCCCAAAAAAAGAACTAAAAGAGATGCTGGAATAACACCGGCGTTTATCCTCACCGATGTTATCTGTGATACGGTCTATTTTGCTGGAGAGCATATCGGTCAGTATAAAGACAAATTTATGGCCACCGTGGAGGAAATAATAGATTATGCATGGCAGAACCGGTTAGAAAACGGATTGGTTCCATATCGCGATGGAGGCGACTTTGCTCACATTGATAGCCAAGTTGATTTTGGAGTTTCTCTCAGAAGATATGCACAATTAACTGGCCAGCAAAGTTACATAGAAAAATCAATAGAATTAACAAAGAAAGCTTTTGAAGCACATTATTCCCCTGATGGTTATTTTACTTATTCCGGTAATGTACCCAGGCACATAATTGACCCGAAATATAATGCGCTGCTGCTTAAAGGATTTGTCAATCTTATTACAATTGATAGGCCTTTGTACCCAGATTATTATTCTTTATTCAAGGATAGATAGTGTTAAACTTGTTCCCTTGTTGAAAGTTTTATTATGCATTTGAAGTTCTGGTTTAAAACAGCTCTTTATCGTTTTGTTCCTGGTGGCTATGGGTATATCCGTCACCTTCGCAGATTCCGCGATCCGAGCTATGTCTATAACCGTGATAAGCACAGCGTTCGTAATAAACATCATATTCAAAGTGGCTGGAAAGAAAAGAACCAGAAAGATTTCCACTATAGGGATTACAAGGACTACCAGGAGTATGTAAATCACCAGAGCCAGAAATTTGAGGAGATACTGAAAGTACGCGGCGGTTTTACAAACCGGGTGATAACTGCTTATCGCTACAGATTTTATCGTCGATTTCGTCATTTGTTTGCTTTTTTGCCTAAGTCAGCACAGATTATTTGCGCCGGTGCACGCCAGGGGACGGAAGTCGAGGTTCTGCGGGATATAGGATTCAAAAGTGCTTATGGCATCGATTTGAATCCCGGACCTGATAATAAGTTTGTCCGTGTCGGTGATTTTATACATATGGAAAATCCCGATTCTTCCATTGATATGATTTACTGTAACGCTGTAGACCATGCATTCGACCTCGAAGTTTTTTTTTCCGAGCATTCCCGCGTGATAAAGCCGGATGGATATGCACTTTATGATATCGCTCTGCAGCAGGGAAACCAAAAGCAGGGCGCATTCGAGGCCGTCGGATGGGAATCAGAGGAAGCTCTTTTCCTTTTGATGCTTAAGCATTTCAAAAGAGTAGTAAAAGTAGAAACAGAACCCGGCTGGAAGTGGATGTTATTGCAGGGAAAAGCACACACATAGCACATCTTTTATAATGAGCATAAAATCAGCAACAAAAAGTTTGTTTCCGTATGTAAAAAGAATGCAATTTAAAAAAGCCTTCTCGGTAGTTTTGCACCGTCTGGATTATTACGTAAACATAAAAGTCCTTAAAAAAAGAGAGGTTATTAGAAAAGTAAATGGTTGCCCAATGATTTTAAACTTTGATGAACCGGGGCTGTCAAAAGACTTAATGATTCATCGGACAAGAGAACTTTCAGAAACCGAAACGGTTGCAAAAATCGTAAAGCCGGGTATGTGCATTTTAGAAATAGGTGCAAATGTCGGCTACTATACCCTTCTTATGGCTAAGTTAATCGGCAAAAGCGGGAAAATATACGCCTACGAACCTTATCCTGAAAGTGTGGATATTTTGACCAGGAATGTAGAATTAAACAACTTCACTGATATTGTGGAGATTCATAATCGTGCCGTCTCCGGCAAAAACAGTATTCAAAAACTATACCTTGGCAGTGCCTCAAATGTTCACAGCTTAATAAACTACAAAACCGATGACAGCAACGCCGACTATATCGAGGTCGAAACCAAGGATATCAAAGAAATATTATTAGAAAGTGACAGAAAAATTGACTTGATAAGAATGGACATTGAAGGCCACGAACGAGAGCTTTTTAATAGATTGAGCGGCGACATTAGCTCGGTCTTGCCAGCTCGAATATTTTTTGAGATTCATCCTTTGGGGGATATCGATCCGGATCCGACATTTACAGGGCCCTTAACGAATATACTGGAATTAGGTTATCACCCTGAATTGGTTATCTCATCTTCTAATGTCCATGCCAAAAAAAGATTTGACGAACTGACAGGCTATCAGCCCTTTAAAGTTGTCAACATCAATACAAGTAAAAGCTATTTATATGACAGCATAGGGACCTCTGATTTATTGAAGGTTGCTGCGAGACGACCTAAAATAACAAGGGCTATTTTACTAAAACGTCAAGAAATGTGTTCTGTAAGGTGAGTATGGCAACAGGCGAAAAAGTCGAAACACGTGGTCACGTTGTGGGTTTTAGAGAAGAAATTGACAATGTGGCTCACAAGGGTAAGGATGCGTTTTTCACTTGGTTTGATAGCGCCAAGAATGCTGACACGGCATTTTTGAGAGGGCAATGGGATTTTATGGTTCATATAGCTCTACCGCTATCTAAATATATCAGCAGCCCTGAAGACAAGATTGCTCTTGAGATAGGACACGGTGGAGGAAGAATTTTATTGGCTGCTTGTAGAAGTTTTAAAAAAACAATAGGTGTTGATGTTCACGATAACAACAAATTGGTTGAAGAGGAGCTTAAAAGTCGTGGTGTATCTAATTTTGAGCTACTTAAATCTGATGGAAGCACGATACCTGTCGAAGATTCTGCCGTAGATATTGTCTATTCTTTTATTGTCTTACAGCATGTGGAAAAAATTGCCGTTTTTAAACGCTACCTGGAAGAAACCCATCGTGTGTTAAAATCTGGAGGAATTGCTGTATTGTATTTTGGTCGGAAGTTTTTTTGCCGTTTAAACAGCAATTCTAGATTTAGTTATTCAATTGACTGTTTACTCGAGAGATTATTACTCAGAAGGGGATTTGAGGAAATCCCTGCAAAAGTAAATTTTAAGAATTTGGTAATCTCTTTGAGATACGCCGAAAAGCTTGCCAAGAGGTGCGGATTTATTACTTTGAACAGATGTGTGTCACATAAAAAGGTTCCGGATGGAATCTCTTTATACGGAGGTCAACACGGCTTGGTTTTAAAGAAACCATGAGCAATACTTTCACAAACTTATGCTAACAAGCAATTATTCCAAACAATCCCAGACAGCCTGTTACAGAATGTTAAGAACCATTAAAGATTCTATAGGAAATACGATAAGTCACAGAGACCTCTATTATGTGGTGGAAGGTGCGAATTGGTCCATAGACCACGATGGCCGTTCTATCACAGCAAACCTGCGTAATATTAGTTCTATAGTTGTCACAACCTGTCGCGGCATAAGAAACAGTATAGTGCATTTTGGTTCAGTTAACACATTCCTAAATAATAACGGGCCAAAGCTCCCCTGCAAAAGCAACAAATTAATAGTAACTTGGTTTCACGTCTCACCTGGCGATAGACGGGTTGAATTCATCCCCGAAGTGGCCAAATATGTAGATTTGTGGCATACTTCCTGTAACATCACTAAGGATAAACTGACAGAATTAGGACTACCGGAAGAAAAAATAACCGTAATTCCTCTTGGTGTTAATCTGAGGGTCTTTGGCATACCAACACCGGAGCAGAAGCAAAATATCCGTTCTAAATTGGGCATCTCAAAGGATAAAATTGCTATCGGCTCCTTTCAAAAAGATGGTAATGGGTGGGGCGAAGGACTGGAACCAAAAATGATAAAAGGGCCTGATGTTTTTTGTGATGTAATCGAGAAGATGAGCCGTCAATATGATTTGTTCGTAGTACTCACAGGCCCGGCCCGTGGTTACGTCAAACGCAGACTCGAGAGCTTGGGTATTCCTTACTCACACCATTTTCTCAACGACCCCGATGAAGTCGCTTGGTATTACAAGGCACTGGACCTTTACATTGCGACCGGCCGCCAAGAAGGTGGCCCCAAATCTCTGGTTGAATCCTTGGCCAGCGGCGTTCCGTTGATATCCACAAAAGCTGGTATGGCACCCGATATTGTTACCGATGGTGAAAATGCTTTCTTATGTGACGTCGATGATGTTGACCAAATAGTGAAAAAAAGCACAACAATTCTGGAAGATAAAAGCATAAAAGAAAAAATTGTTGCCAAAGGATTGATAACGGCACGTCAGTTCGATTGGAGTAGTATTGCTCAGCAATACGAAAATCATCTCTACAAACTTTTTCTACAGTAATTACACGTACCCACAGAAAAATCTTGATTATGAATCGTAATTCAAGTATATATACCCTGTGACTTTTCATTTTAGGATTAAGGATGATAGCTAAAGCGAAAGCAATTAAAACAAAAATGAAGAACTGGACCGTAGCATTAAGACAGTCTTGTGACTTTTTCAGCAATAAGCGGAAATGGTACGAAGATTTGTGTGAGTATTATAAGGTAACACCGCAGCAAGCCAAGGATTTAGGAGCTCGTTCCGCCACCCGTAGGCCGGATTTCCCGGCTTCACCGACAACAAACGCCGTCTCTGGTATGACAATGGCCGAAGTTTGGGAAAGTAAACCCCGTAACACCGCTGAGGAGATCTACCAATGGCAAAAAGATTTGGGTTCTTGGATTTCTTTTCGCCAGTGTTATTATCACAGATACGACAGTTTCCACTGGCTTACTAAAGACCTTCCGTCCGGAAGTAAATATTGTGAATACGCCTGCGGAACTGCACCAATATGCAACTGGATTGTGGAAAATGTGAGAGACCGCGTATTTCACCTTACAACGGTAGACGTTGATTGTGAGCATCGGGTTTTTGGTGAATGGCGCCTTACAAAAAGAATCGAACGCAGCGGTAGGCCGTTCACATTACAGGCCCTGATTTCCGAACCTGATGCTCCGCTGCCTTTGAAAGACCAATATGATGTTATAAGCATTATTGAGGCCCTCGTTCTTATTCATAATCCGCTCAAGGTGGTTCAGCACGTAACAGAGCACCTTCGAAAAGGTGGTAAGCTATGGGAAACATATACCGTTATGGATGACCCTCGAACAAAGGACTGGATATCTTTCCGGCAGGCACAGGAGCAGAGACCTGCTGTTTTTGATTACATACGCGCAAACTATAAACTCCTCGAAGGGCCTGACCCGGATACTCCAAAAGACTCCGGAAGACGATGCTGGGAAAAATTATAAGCACTTAAACCATTTATAATGGTAAAGGTTCACATTCTCTTTGAATTTCAACAGGGTCCTTGGGGCGGCGGCAATCAGTTTCTTAAATCTTTGAAGAAATATCTGC
The DNA here is from genome assembly GCA_964468375.1 of uncultured Pirellulales bacterium. Lineage (GTDB taxonomy): Bacteria > Planctomycetota > Phycisphaerae > Sedimentisphaerales > Anaerobacaceae > CAYXUW01. The sequence continues at coordinate 61,627 of CAYXUW010000002.1, forward strand.
ATTCGATAGGCGCGTACGACGAAAATGTTGAAGCAGCCCAGCTAATCCTATTCAATAGTCATCAATGCATTGGCAGAGTTGCCAAAGCGAAGTTAAGTCACCCTGAAAAAACATTTGTTCACCGAATTGATGGTCCAATTCGCCTTTACAGCGGGAAAAACGATAAGCGGGATGATGTTGTGTTCGCAGCAAATAAATACCTGGCTGATGCCACAGTCTTTCAGTCCATCTGGTCACAGCAGCAGAATCATCTTTTAGGACTGCCCCCAAAAGCATTCGAAACGATAATCCCAAATGCACCTGAACCGATAATCTTCAATCGTTCTGAAAGCAGGCTTTTTTCGACAGACCGTAAAACTCGACTGATTGCTACAAGCTGGTCTCCTAATTGGAAAAAAGGATTCGACGTTTATCAATGGCTGGATGAAAACCTTGACTTTAGTAGTTATGAGATGGTTTTTGTCGGCAAGTCCCCTGTCCAATTCAAAAATATCGAAATTCTCTCGCCGTTAAGCAGCGAGGACATTGCCAAAAAGCTAAAAGAAAGCGATATTTTCATTTTTGCCTCCCCCATTGAGGCTTGCTCTAATTCCTTGTTGGAAGCACTTCACTGCGGATTGCCTGCCATCGGGCCTAGTCAGAGCAGTACCCCGGAAATCATCGGAGCAGGGGGGGAAACTTTTTCCAAACCTGATGAAATACCCGATTTACTCGGGAAAATAAGAAAAAACTATCATCAATATCAAATCAGCATTAGTAATCCATCAATAGAAGATATTGGAAAGCGATATTATGATTTTATGATGGGCGTCAAACCCTCCGGGGGAAAAACAAAGTTTTCTGCTTGGAAAAGCTGCTTATATATCCAGAAAACTATTATCACCCAGAAGCTTTCTGAGCGAATTAGCAACATCAAAAGGTCCCTCGGGTGGCGCTGATATCTTATGCAGCTTGCCTTATTTTTCACGCGTGGTGTTTCCCTCAAACTCTGGCTTGATACAGGGCTGTTTGACCGTGAGAAACAGTTATACGAACAGCATCTTCGCGGTGGATACCTTGAAAAAGTATATTGGCTGACTTACGGCAGAGACGATGCGAAGATGGCTGTTGAACTCAAAGCTACGGGTCGGCTGCATCCGGATATAATAGTGCTTCCGATGCCGCGCCTGTTTTGTAGTGCTCTGCTCTACTCTTTTCTGATGCCGGTAATCCACTTTGCCCGGCTTCGTAGCTGCGATATCTTCAAAACCAATCAAATGGACGGCAGTTGGACAGCCGTATTCGCCAAATGGCTGTATCGAAAACCCCTTATTGTTAGAAGCGGCTATACATGGTCTCTCCTTAAAAAAAAGCACAATGTGGCAAAGTACAAACGAAAACTAATTGGTCTCATCGAAGCTCTTGCATATAGAAATGCTGATATAGCTGTAGTCACCAGCGGAGAACAAGCCAATTATATTTCTAAACGATACTCAGTACTCGAAGGTAAACTTAGGGTAATACCAAATTATATTGATACACAGCTTTTCGCACCGAAAGAACAGGGTAATAGGCATTCTGACCGCATCATTTTCGTTGGTAGACTCAACGAGGAGAAAAATCTCTTTAATCTCATCGAAGCTATAACCCGGACTGATTTCACGCTCGATATCTACGGCGAAGGTAATATCCGCCCTCAGATGGAGGAGCAGGTAAAAAAACTCGGCGCAAAGGTCAATTTTATGGGCGTGGTTCCGAATAACGAATTACCGGATATACTCAATCGTTACCAATACTTCGTTCTTTCTTCTTATTATGAAGGAATGCCTAAAAGTTTGTTAGAAGCGCTCGCCTGCGGCTTGGTATGCATCGGTACAAATGTAGGGGGAATCAGCGGTATTATAAAGGATGGAATCAATGGATATTTAGCCGATGGAACTGACCCGCCGGTTCTCGCAGAGGCGATAGGAAGAGCCGTTCGATTGCCGAAAGATTCCGTTACGGCGGAGGCAGTGCAGCGGGTCCGAAATAATTTCTCGCTCAAAAATGTGGCCGAACAGGAAAAAGAAGTAATCGCAAGCTTGAATATATGAGATGTTATTTTGATAGAAATAATAATCGGCTCGTCTATGTGGATAAGGCGGCCGACGATATTTTTTGGGACCATCATTGGGATGCTGAAAGTTCAAAGCTTGAGAGGCGAATCAAGGTTAAGAATGACAAGTTCGTACTAAACTGTACCCGAAAATACCTCCCTTCAGGAACTAAAATACTTGAAGGCGGCTGTGGGCTTGGAGGGAGAGTTTATACCCTTCACTATCACGGATACGACGCTTACGGAGTGGATTATGCAAAAGAAACCGTCAAAAAGGTTAACCAATATGCTCCGGAGTTGAAAATTAAGGTCGGGGATGTGAGAAGTTTGTCATTTCCCGACGATTTTTTTGACGGCTATTGGTCATTAGGAGTAATAGAACATTTTTATGACGGTTACGAAAGCATTGTCAGCGAAATACTGCGAGTGCTTAAGCCCAATGGATATCTTTTCCTGACGGTTCCGGTAATGTCTCTTCTGAGAAGAGCTAAGGCAGGATTAAAAAAATACGCCGAGTATGAAGAATCGGAGGAAACGAAGGATAATTTTTATCAGTTTGCATTTGACCCAAAGTTCATTATTGGCGATTTGAAAAGCAGGGGGTTCAGTTTAGTGGATATGAAACCCTATGACGGCGTTAAGGGCTTGAAAGACGAGGTGGTGGTATTAAAACCTTTCTTGCAGTATTTGTATGATAGTGAAAATCGTCCTTTGCGTTGTGCAAGAAAGCTCTTAGATACTGTATTCAAGCGTTTCGCAAATCATATGTGCCTGTTCGTTATGCAAGAAGGCGGAATAAATTGAAACTGATAAGGAAAATGCTTTCAGACCAAACCGGGGGCTTCGAGCTTATAAAGCCGGATAATTTTATCGAGGCGCCGGTGATTTCAGTTGTGATGTCAGTTTACAATGACAAGGAATACCTCAGCGAATCTGTTGATTCAATTCTAAACCAAACCTGTAAAAACTTTGAGTTTATCATTGTCAACGATGGTTCAGAAGATAATAGTCTGGATATGCTGTTCGAATACCAGGTCCGTGATAATCGAGTTTTAATAATAAACCAGGAAAATATCGGGCTGACGCGCTCACTGAACAGAGCTATAAAATTGGCTGAATGCGAATACATAGCCCGTCAGGATGCCGATGATATTTCTCTCCCGGATCGCTTTGAGAAACAATTAAGTTATATGAAAAATCATCCGGAAGTCGCTGTGCTCGGCTGTCTCGGGGACTTTTTCAGTGCCGATGGCGTGCTTCGAACAATCAAAGCCCCGGCATATTCTCGAAAGGCGATAAAGCGGCACTTGGCGAGTAGAAATTTGTTTATGCACGGCTCGGCGATGATGAGAAAATCATGCCTGGAAAAGGTCGGTTTCTACCGCGAGTTTTTCCGCCACGCACAGGATTATGATTTATGGTTAAGGTTGTCGGAACATTTTGATATTGATATTCTGTCCGAGCAGTTATATCAGTACAGGGTCACCGTTAAAGCGATAAGCATTTCACAATTTCCCGTTCAAAAGCAATATGCAGATATCGCCGGACAGTTCCACAAGGAGCGGCTCAAAACCGGCAAAGATTCCTACGATACGTTTGTCCAGTCTTATCCGAATGGTTTACCACTTTGCAATGATAAAGCGGGAGAACAAGAGTATCATCTTTTTCTGGCCAGAGAATTTATAGGAGGCGACAAATTAAAAAAGGCACGCGGCGAATTGAAGAAACTTTGGCAGTTGGGATGCAGAAAACCAGAAATGCTTTACTTACTGTTTAAAAGTCTGCTCGGTATAAGATTACTGAATCTGTTTAGACGAGTTAGGGCTTTGGTATTCGAAATCGATGCCTGAGTTAATTAAATATGAATGAAAAAAAAGATGCGGATGTTGTGGTTCTTATTCCGCACTACAACAATCTCGAAGGGTTAAAAAAGTCACTGTCTTCCATCTCCCAATCTACCTTGCCTGTTGATGTGTTGGTCGTAGATGACGGAAGCAGCATCCCTGTTGAAGAAAAGCAGTTGCAAAAAATCTATCCTTCGACAACTGTATTGCATTCACCGACGAATGAGGGCATCGAGCAAGCTCTAAATCGTGGATTAACATACATTTGCGATCATAAGCCATACAAATATATTGCGCGTCTCGACGCCGAAGATATTTGTTCTCTGGACCGATTCGCCAAACAAAAACAATTTCTCCAGGACAATCCTGATATTTATTTATTGGGTTCGTGGGCATTGTTTGTCGATCGCTCCGGCAAGCCGCTTTGGAGGTTCTGCCCGCCCGCGAAGCACGAACAAATCCGCAAGAGAATGTTCATAAATAATATGTTCTGCCACCCTACAGTTATGTGTCGCTTGGAAGTGTTCAAAGAAGTCGGGTTTTATTCCACCGAACATCCATCTGCCGAAGATTTTGCTCTATTCTTCGAAGTAACTCGGCGATTCAAAGTGGCCAATATACCCGAGTATCTGGTAAATACGTTTGTAACTCCGGACGGCATCTCATTGGGGTTGCGCAAGCATCAGCTAAAGTCGCGTCTTAGAATCATACTCGAAAACTTCGATTTTTCCTTCTGGGCTTTCTATGGGCTTATTCGAAATCTGCTTTTGTGTCTTCTGCCTGTCTCTTTTATACAACGTCTGAAAGGTCTGTTGTTTAGGCCGTTAACGTGCTTCGAAAATAGCTGTACGGAAGATATGGCTGTGACACCTTTGCTTTCACAAGATACAAAAACACAGCGAAAAGAACAACTCAGGACAGCTTTTATTTGTGATTGGCTGACCGCTATGAGGGGCGGAGAACGTTGTTTGGACGCTATGTGTGAGATTTATCCGGATGCCAACATATTTACCCTGGTGCACTTTCCCGGCTCCGCATCGGAAACAATAGAATCGCACGAAATACAAACCTCATATATCCAGCGTTTGCCGGGGGATGCGAAAAATTTCAGGCGTTATCTTCCTCTTTTCCCGCATGCAATAAAACGATTCGACTTGAGCGGCTACGATTTAGTTTTGAGCTTCAGTCACTGCGTTGCGAAGGGTGTTAAAGTCCCCCAGGGCATGCCGCATATATGTTATTGCCATACTCCGATGCGATATGCCTGGCATATGCGCAGTGAATATTTGAGTAAATTCAATGGACTCAAAAAATGGGGTGCCGATATTCTGCTCGACCGCCTCAAAAACTGGGATAGGAAATCCTCGTTCGGAGTAACACACTTTATAGCTAACAGCAAGAACGTCCAAAACAGAATAAAGCAGGCTTATGACAGGGATTCAGTCGTTATTTATCCTCCTGTTGAGTGCGACAGATTTACTGTTTCCGATTATGATGATGGCTATTACCTCATTGTCTCCGCTCTCGTGCCTTATAAGCGAATAGATATAGCGATTAAGGCCTTTAGCAAAACCAGCCGAAAGCTCATAGTTGTAGGTAACGGCCCGGAATTACCCTCGTTGAAAAGTATCGCCTCAAACAACATCTCTTTTATCGATGATGCTGATGATGACCGGGTCGTAGAATATATAAAAAAATGCACTGCTCTAATATTCCCCGGTGAGGAAGATTTTGGAATTGTCCCGCTCGAAGCTCAGGCCTGCGGTAAGCAGGTTATAGCTTTCGGCAGGGGCGGGGCGCTGGAAACAGTAATAGGCCTAAACTATACTAACACTGAAAAGGCAGATTCAACCGGCATATTCTTCTTCGAACAAACCCCCGAAGCGCTTAGAGAAAGTGTTTTGTTATTTGAGCAGAGAAAAAAAGAATTCGATGCTCAGAAATGTCGCGATAATGCACTCAGATTTGATCGCTCCATCTACCAGAAATCAATGCAGAATTATATCCAGTCCGTCTTGGACTAATCCTTTCGCTTGTAAACAACGATTCTTGGCTTCTTACCGTCGCCTTCAATAGAGAAAACCATTTCTTTTTGTAGCGTCTCTTCACTGGCTGATTCCTCTTTATCCCCGAATACTTTAACGGCAAATTTAGCTTTTCCGGGAATGACGCCGTCACGATAGTCAATACCTCTGCGCTCGGCATAAAAACTTATACGGGCATCTGATACGGCGACTGTATCATCCTCATCGGTATTTTCTGCCAGCCACCGAGCGGCCTCACAATACCCCTGTTTTTCTGCACGCAGAGGCCTTAATAATTTCGGGCCGCATATAGAAATACCGATTACCAGCAAAACAAAAAACCAAAAATTCACATTGCTCTTTTTGGAAAATCTTTCGTCGAGCCAGCGCGCTAATGCTTCCAAACCGGCGGGAATATAGAAAATTGTAAAAACTATCAACGGCAAAGTATGCCTTCTGCTCATATAGCCGAATTTACAATACAGCAATATCATTATAACTGTATTGAGAGCAATAAGAACAATTACAAAAAATCTTTCTGGCTCGCGCCAGTCCCGCCCTTTGAAGTGCTTGTAAATACCAATCAGCAAGGCCGGAACAAAAAACCACATAAGCGTCTCACTGACCCTTTCCGCCAGCTTGCCCACAGCCCTTGCAATATCTGATGGCACAAGGCCGCTCGTATACTTATCATTTGAGCGGATTTGGGCTTCTTGTTCATAAACTTCAGAGAGCTGCGCTTTGGGCACGCAATGAACTAACTGCTTTTTAGGAAATACCGCCCCTTTAAGTTTCATATATGGCCCCGCAGCAGCCGAAAAGCCGGCCAGCAGCAGTAGCAGAGCAAACACCGCTTTACCTCTGCTTATACTGCGTTTCGACCAGAACAGCTGCATTCCAAGCCATAAAGTGCCAAATATAACTATTTGAGCACACTCAGGGCGAATTAGATAGCCTAGTCCTGCCGCCAGCCCTGAAAAACCGAACAGCCACCACTTTTTGCTTGCCGCGCCCCATATCAACAGCAAAAAGCCAGCCGACAAGAAGAACAGATGCGGCCAGTCACTAAGGGTGTCACTGCCGAATTTGGCGGGCTCGGGAAGCAAAACAAGAATCAAAATAGCCCAGAAGCTGAACCTCGCCCCGACAGTCTTCCACCCAACAAAATAAAGCAATACTATGCTGAGCAATCTGAATATCAGGGCTACGGCCTGAGCAGAATAAATCCACAACCCCACTGATGAACCTTTATATCCTATGCTTGCCGTTTTGTGCGCAGCAATAATAAGAAGCGGATAACCGGGGTGCTGATATCTGCTCTGCATCGCCTCGATAGGAAAAAGCTCGAGGCCCTTAGCATATTCTATAAAAGTTACCCCGTCTTTTGCAATCAGAACCGTTGTGCTTATTAGATATATGCCGATGCAAAGCGCGATAGCCAGCAAAATTAAGATGTGGCTAAGAGTTTTATCCCTGTCGAATTGTTCTTTCGTTGTTTTGATGTCCATTTTTGGTTCGTTTTTTACTTTCCCGGTTGATAAAAAGCAGCCTTGTCCTGCGAACTCGATTATTCTGTTCTTTGTGGTCAAAAGTGCAAGATAAATCTCAAAAATCCAATTTCCGTCTCGTCCCATCATCCGTTATATTCCCCAAATTACTGCAGAACTGTTTAAGCTTGACCGGCAGGACAGAGTTTGCTATTGTCTCCGCTTAGCTTTAATAAAAAATGAAGATAACTTTATGAAAGCGCTGGGGAAAGTATTTAAGTATATTTGGCCGCAATGGCCTCGGCTGGTAACGATAGTTATCAGTGCGATGCTGATAAGCGCCCTGTATTCTCTAAGTTTTGCAACGATTTCACCTCTGCTGACAGTAATGATGGGAGACGAGGGCCTGCACGGCTGGGTTTACCGAAAGGTCGGCTCATCGCGTTACGGTATGAAGTTCTATGTCTCCCCACCCGTAGATTTATCTGACCCGAATAATCCTGAGGTTACCTATTATCTTCATATCGCTGAGGTTAAGCGAGGAAGTCTCGCTGAGAAAGCAGGGCTTAGAAGCAACGATAAAATTATCGGTGTCGGAGATAGTCTCGTTAAACAAGGCGGACAGCGGGTCCCCTCACATAAGTTGCTCAGCGAGTTGGCAACCGCGGAAGCAAAAACCCAAATACCTATTCAGCTTCAGAGGACGGACGCCCAGGGACGCATTAAAATCGAGCAGAGCACCATTTTCTCCGGAGAGACACCCTTTTATTTTCCTCTCGCCCAAAAGGCCTTGCGGGCCCTTCCGGAAGGTGATACTAAAGAGCACAAGAAAAATGCAGTGATATTTATCTTGCTCTTGATGCTCGTCGTAACAGCCATCAGGTGCACTGCGAGCTTTTATCAGGATTACACAGCCGAGAAAGTGGTATATACGGCTTTGGCGCATTTGCGCGAAGATACCTTTGCCCATTCACTGCGAATTCCGACAGCTTTTTTTGCAAGCGAAGGCCCCAGCGATACCGTCAGCCGGCTCATCCGTGATACCGGTTCGATAAGAAACGGTGTAAAAGTTCTCCTTGGAAAAGCGCTTCGAGAGCCGCTAAAGGCCGTGGGGCTGATTGCGGCTGCTATGATGGTTGACCATCATTTGACGCTTATATTTCTCTGCGGAGCGCCGATTTCATTGTTTGTTCTGGGCCAGCTTGGCAAAAAAATGAAACGCGCAACCAGACGCTCGCTACAGAGCTGGGCCGCTATGCTCGGCAAGCTGGAAGAGGCGATTGGTGCGCTTAAGGTAGTCAAGGTTTACAATCAGCAGAAATATGAAAGCAGTGTATTTGAGGGTATAAACCGCAAGCTACTGAAGCAGCAGTTTAGAATGGCGAAAATTGACGCCGCCGCAGGCCCTATACTGGAGGTGCTCGGAATGTTGGCTGGTTCGATTGGATTAGTATTTGGCGCTGTTTGGGTTTTCGGAGGGACGATGATGCCGGCCGACTTTTTTATGCTTCTGTTTTTCCTCGGCGGTTCCGCTGAATCAATCAGGAGAACCAGCGGCGTATGGAATAAAGTGCAGCAGGCAAATGCAGCGGCTAAACGCGTCCATTCGATTATCGACCAGAATCCCGAAATAGAAAAACCTGATGCTTTTGAACTCGCACCGCTTAAAGAAAAAATCGAATTCAGAAATATTGTATTTACCTATCCGGATGCGGAACAGCCCGTGTTAAAAGAAATCAGCCTCTCCGTCAAAGCAGGCCACAATATTGCTATCACAGGCCCGAACGGCTCGGGCAAAACAACATTGGTAAATTTAATACCGAGGTTGTATGACCCCGACAGCGGCCAAATCTTGATGGACGAAAAAAACATACACGATGCGACACTATTTAGCTTGCGAAGCCAGATTGCAATGGTTACCCAAAACGTGGTGACTTTCCACGATACTATAGCTGCGAACATCGCCTATGGTAAACCTAACGCGACCATGGAAGAAATAGTCGCCGCTGCAGAGCGCGCGTTCGCGCACGAATTCATATCCCTTTTGCCTGATGGTTATGACACAGTAATTGGGGAGCAGGGGGCTGGTCTCAGCGGCGGCCAGTTGCAGAGAATCATTATAGCCAGAGCCATACTGAAAAATCCCACAATCTTGATTTTCGATGAGGCCACCAGCCACGTCGATGCCGACAGCGAATCTAAAATCCACCAGGCGGTTGAGGAAATTATGCAGGATAGAACCAGTTTTATAATCGCCCACAGATTCAGCACCGTTGTTACTGCCGATGTGATAGTTGTAATGGACAAAGGTCAAATCATCGCCCAGGGCCAGCACGAGCAGCTAATGCAAACCTGCCCGCTATATCAGAGCTTATACGAGACTCAGCTCATAACAGTGGAATAGTGCAAACAGATTTTGACATCATTGTTATAGGCGGAGGCATTGTCGGATTAGCGTCGGCTTATAAAATTCAGCTGCATTGCCCCGGCATTCGTATTTGTGTGCTTGAAAAAGAAAAACAGCTCGCGACCCACCAGACTGGCCACAATTCAGGAGTCATTCATTCAGGACTATACTATAAGAGTGGCTCGTATAAAGCGGAAAACTGCGCCAAAGGCCGAAAAGAGCTGATAGATTTTGCTGCAGAACACAATATTCCCTATGAGATTTGCGGGAAAGTAATCGTTGCGACCGATGAGGCCGAACTTAATACTTTTGAAGACGTCTTCCAGAATGGCCTCAAAAACGGAATTGAGGGCATTGAAAAAATAGAACCTGAGCAGATAACTGAAATAGAGCCACTCTGCCGAGGTGTAGCAGGTATATATGTTCCTTGCACGGGGATTATCGACTTCAGGGAGGTCTCAAACAAGTTGGCTGGCCTGATTGAATCTAAATCACAGAAAAATTCTGTGTCGACCTCCAGCGAAGTAAAAGCGATTAAAAAACAAGATGGTATTGCGAAACTGACAACTACCTCAGGTGATTTCACAGCAAAATACATTATAAACTGCGCAGGACTGCAATCCGACAGAATCGCAAAATTGGATGGAATAAAACCAACAGCAAGAATAATACCATTTAGAGGCGACTATTACGAATTGACCGAAAGCGCGCTGCACAAAGTCAGAAACCTTATCTATCCGGTTCCAGATCCGACCTTTCCCTTTCTTGGTGTCCATTTCACTCGCATGATAAATAGAACGGTTGAGTGCGGCCCTAATGCTGTGTTCTCGTTTAAAAGAGAAGGGTATGGTAAAATTGACTTGAGTCTGAAGGACTCATGGGATTCGCTCACTTTTCCCGGAACATGGAGGTTGTTTATAAGGCACTGGAGATACGGCTTCGGCGAATACAGAAGGGCTTTTCTAAAAGGACAGTTCCTAAAACAGCTCCAACGGCTCATCCCCTCACTCACCGCCAGCGATATAAAACCCTCCAGAGCCGGAGTACGTGCTCAGGCGCTCGAACCGAATGGCGAACTGATTGATGATTTCAAAATAGAAAAGAGCGTCAATTCAATTCATATTTTGAACGCGCCTTCACCCGCCGCTACGGCATCACTGGCTATCGGTGAAACTGTAAGCCGAATTGTAGCAGAACATTTCAAGCTTTGAGCTGTGTATCGGGGGTAAATACTACCTCAATACCATAACACGGAAATAGATAGCAAAGGTTCTCTTCGTAGTATTCTTGTATTAGACTATGCCCGTTGATTAGCCAGCCGAAAGGCTTCTTAATGAGGTTTAAAATCTTAAATGACGACTTAAATACAAGCCGCTGAGATAAAACTCTTATCCTTACACCAGTATAAAAAACAGGAACTTTCCTTTTTAGCTGATTTTCCGCATCGACAAAATAATAAAAACTATACAGACCAAAAAACCCGCTGTGGGTAAAATCGGAATAGTAGTAAGGATTGGAAAAGTGCGGCACAAAAACATATGCCTTGCCGTCTGCTTTAAGAACTCTCACTATTTCTCGCATCATATTTTCGAAATTCTCTATGTGTTCGAGCACACTTCTGCAATGAATCTCGTCGACTGAATTATCCGGCAGAAATGCGAGCCCTTCCTCTAAGTCCGCTACTATATCAACGCTGGCCAAATCCATCTTGTCGACCCCTATCCTTCCCTTTTTCTTCTTTTGGCCGCATCCCAGTTCGATAACTACCGGCTCATTTCCCTTAATCATTTTCTTAAGGTCGATTTTTATCAGTGGTTCCATTTACGATTTTCCCTTAAACAGCTTTTATTAAGCTTACGAGTTTCTGACCTAATATTTTTACATCAAATCGTTCGACGTAAGACCTCCCCTTTTGTCCCATCTGCTTTCTCAATTGACCGTCGTTCACTAACAAAAGAATTTTCTCCGTCCATTCGGACTCGCTGCCCGCCAGAAACCCGTTAACACCTTCCCGAACATACTCAGCGTTTACACCCACAGGGCTTGCTATTACAGGAAGGGCTGCTGCCGCGTATTGTAAAACTTTGAAGCCGCACTTGCCGCGGGTAAAACTATTGTCTGGCAGGGGGGCAAGGCCGATATCGCTGGTAACTAAATCCATCGCCTGAGTTTCTAATGACCACTGTCGTTTCTCTACCTCTATATTTCGAAGGTCAAAAAATTCGTCGCATATTATCCGCAAAACAGCCGTTTCGCAGCGAGAACCAATCTCTTCGAGAGCGGGCTTAATGTCCGCAAGATACCCAAGCGTGCTCTTGCTGCCAATCCAGACCAGGCGAATCTTCCCGTCATTCGGCCGGGCAGCTTCCTCTCTGTATCTTTTTACATCTAAACCGGTTGGGAGCACCTTGACATTTTTATTAAATGCCCTCGCGAGTTCTGCGAGATATGAGTTTCCCGCTATGACCATATTCGCCAGTTTAATCGTTCTTTCAAATGACTTCTGTCTCTTACGGCTGGGTTTGTCCGGATTCTTATCGCTGTAAACTATGGCATCATCGAAATCGTAAATTACCTTCTTTGCATGGCGCCGCAGCCAGAAACAGTCGAGAGCATTAAGACGTTTCTTGTGCAGAAAAACAGCATCATATTTGGTACTCTTCTTAAATAGTTTCCGGCGGGACAAGTTGCCGTGCGGAAAGCGGGCAACATCACATTGAATTCCGTTGTCGTGCAGGATATCGAGATGAACCTCTATCCGCTGTCGAAAACTCGCACGTGCGGGGTTGTTCGTTAAGACAAGTATATTCACTGCTTCGACCCCTCACAAAACTATCTGTCCTTATACATAGCCTCATAGTACTTCTGATATTCGCCGGAAACCACGTTGCTCAGCCATTCCTGATTTTGCAGATACCAGTCTATTGTTTTGTTGATTCCCTCTTCGAAACTCACCGATGGCCGCCAGTTCAGCTCCATCATTATTTTGTTGGCCTCTATCGCATATCGCCTGTCGTGTCCCGGCCTGTCCTTCACATGCTTAATCAGCGACTTCGGCTTCCCTAAACGCTCTAAAATCAATGATATCACTTCGAGGTTTGCTTTTTCATTACAGCCGCCGATGTTGTAAATCTCTCCGGGCGGTGCCTCGGTCAAAATCTTCCAGATGGCTGTGCAGTGGTCGTATACATAAAGCCAGTCACGTACATACAGCCCGTCGCCGTAAATAGGCAGTTCTTTATCATTCAGAGCGTTGTTAATCATCAGCGGTATTAACTTTTCCGGAAATTGATAAGGACCGTAGTTATTTGAGCACCTGCTGATGTTATAATTGACACCCCACGTATGACCGCACGCCGCAGCTAAATGGTCCGCCGCCGCCTTGCTGGCCGAATACGGCGAATTCGGACTAAGAGGCATCTGTTCGGTAAATTTCCCTTCCGGCCCGAGTGCGCCATATACCTCGTCGGTTGAAATTTGAATAAACCGCTCTAACTTATTGTCACGCGCCGCCTCCAGCAGAGTCAGCGTCCCGGTAACATTGGTTTCGATAAAGACCTTCGGCCCCGTAATGGAACGGTCCACGTGACTCTCAGCGGCAAAATTTATAATAACGTCTATTTTGTATTCGTCGATAATATTTTCCACCAGAGCTCCGTCGCAAATGTCACCCCTAATGAACTTATGATTTGGATTTTCTTCGAAGCCGGATAAATTTTCAAGATTGCCCGCATATGTAAGCTTATCAAGATTGGCTACAAAACAATCAGGATGCTCCGAAAGCACCATACGAACAAAATTGCTCCCTATAAATCCTGCACCGCCTGTAACCAGAAGTTTTCTCATAACCTTTCCAAAAAACGCTCCAGCGGCATCTGCCAGGGCACAATCTTCTCGCCGAGCAGTGCCTCGATTTTGTTGCAGTCAAAACAGCTGTTCAGCGGCCTTGTTGCAGCAGCAGGAAAATCGCCGGTTTTACACCTTCTTAAATCAACTTGCCAATTCAGCTTGTCAGAAATAAATTCCGCCATCTCAAAACGGCTGACATAACCCGAACTTGCAAAATGAAACAAACCCTCGGGTTTCTTCGGCAATAACTTGCAAATCGCTTCAGCAACTTCCGTTGTGGCTGTTGGTGAGCCAACCTGGTCATCAACGACCTTCAATTGGCCGCCTGTTTTTGCGCGCTTAATCAATTTTGCTACAAAATTATTATTGTTGCTTGAGCCGTAAGTCCATTCGACGCGCATTATACAATGCCGACAACCGCTTTCAACTAAAAGCTTTTCCCCGGCTAACTTACTCGCTCCATAAACGTTTATTGGATTCGGCGTATCGGTTTCGACATAGGGCCTCTCCAGCGTGCCGTCAAAAACAAAATCCGTGCTGATGTGAAGAACCCATATCCTCTCATCTCTGGCTATAGAGCCGAGTTTACCCACGGCTTTGGCGTTAATCTCGTATGCTGATTTGGCTTCGCTTTCCGCCTTTTCAACATGCGTATAGGCGGCGCAGTTAATTATCGCCTCAACATTCTTTAGTGCGCTGCCGATGTGATTTTCATTTGTGATATCGAACTCGGGCAGGTCAAGCACACTTGTAATAAACCCGTGTTCCTGGCACGCCGCGGCCAAATCCGTGCCGAGCATACCTTTGCCGCCGAGGATGGCGATTCTTTCAGCCATCTTTCCGCGTCCAGTCGTAGGGAATGTCGTTTTCGTGCGGGTCGGTGCGGTATTCGTCCGGCTCCTCATAGTCATACACTTCAGAGGTGATATTCACGATATAGGCCTCTGTCTGCCCCACACACATCCAGCCGTGCATAACTCCCGGTGGTATCCGTAGTAGCCCCGGGCAGTGCTCGCCGAGACATATCTGGTTTACTGTTCCGCAGGTTGGCGAATCTTTCCGCTGGTCATAAAGCGCAACTTTCACGGTTCCCTTTATGACGTAGAAATTGTCTGTTTGCTTTTTGTGATAGTGCCACGCCTTAACAACCCCGGGATATGTTGTCGTGAAATAAACCTGCCCGAATTTCTCAAACCACGGGTCGTCGGCTCTGAATATCTCTCCTAATCGGCCGCGCTCATCCGGCATTACCTTTGCCCGCCGGGCCTTTACCCCATCGATAAGTTTTCCTGAGCTGCGAACAATCAGCCCCTCATCTGCAAACACTGCCTTTAATATTGTTGCTTTTTTTGTCACTGTAACGGCTCCTTTGCAACCAGTTCGTTTACGTGGTTTAACGATTCGAATGTCCCTGCATCACTCCACCACCCATCTAAAATGTCATAAGCCAGTTGATTCTTTGACATATAAGCATTATGAACATCGGTGATTTCGAGCTCGCCGCGGGCCGATGGTTTGAGCGTTCGTATAATATCAAAAACCGAAGCATCGTAAAAATATATGCCCGTTACGATATAGTCAGACTTTGGCTTTTTCGGCTTCTCCTCGATACCTATAATCTTGCCGTCGGATATTTCAGCAACGCCGAAACGCTCAGGAGAAGATACTTGCTTAAGAAGCACCCTCGCACCGGCTTTCTGAGCCATAAATCGGTCGGCGTACTCTTTCAGATTTGCCTGAAATATATTGTCACCGAGAATAACAGCCAAACGCTGTGCAAAACTCTCAGCCAGTCCCAGTGCCTGAGCAATCCCCCCGGCTTCGTCTTGAACTTTATATGTAAATTGACAACCGAATTCTTTACCTGACCCTAGCAGCCCAACCACATCACCCATATGCTCAACGCCTGTAACAATCAATATCTGTTCAATTCCTATTGAAGTTAGTTTCTCAATCGGGTAATAAATCATGGGTTTGTGTCCCACGGGCAGCAAATGCTTGTTCGTAATCTTCGTCAGTGGCCGCAGACGCGACCCCGTTCCGCCCGCAAGAATAACACCTCTTAAATCCACACCGATATCCTTTATCGCTTAATAAGCGTTTTTGCCTCTTATAATGCGCCACGGCGTCAGCAGCAATATTCTAAGGTCAAAACCAAATGACCAGTTTCTAATGTAGTATAGGTCGTATTGCAATCTTTTTTTAAGGGAGGTGTCGCCCCGAAAACCGTTCACTTGGGCCCAGCCTGTCATACCCGCTTTCAGCTTATGCCTGAGCATATATTTTTTGTATTCCTCCGAGAATTCTTTCACAAAGTGCGGCCGCTCCGGACGCGGACCTACAAGACTCATCTCACCTTTTATCACATTTATAAGCTGAGGCAGTTCGTCCAGACTCCCTTTCCTCAGCCACGCGCCTATCGCCGTTCGTCTCGGGTCGTCCGGCTTGGCCCACTGCGGACCGTCTTCTTCCTCCGCATCGGCGCGCATAGTGCGAAACTTCAGCATTTCGAATTTCCGCTGGTCCATACCAACCCTCACCTGTTTATAAAGCACCGGACCCTTGCCGGACAGCTTTATAAGCAGACCGATTATCAGCATAGGAATTGAAAATATAACAAGTAATATAAGTCCGGCTATACGGTCGAACGCCTCTTTCAGTATGATATTATACCCGCTTAGCGGCGAATCCGCCGATGAAAACAGCAGTTGAGAACCTATCGGAACCGCCTCCGCATCGCTTATCGCCATAAGGTTTCCCCAGTCGGGAACGATTCGTATAGTAAAACCCGCGCATTGTAAAGACTCAAGAATCGGATATACCTCCTGTGCTTCATTTCCCCTGAGAGCAAGAAAAATCTCGTCTATTCGCTTTTCCCTGACAAGTTTTTCTAATTTCCCGATCGGGCCGTACACAGGTACCCCTGATATCTTGGTCCCGATTCGATTCGGATTGTTATCCGCGAAAAATCCGCACCTCAATCCCAGCCATCCCATCCGCTTAATATCACGAACCAGAAGCTGTCCCTTTTTCCCGGCTCCGACCACGGCGTAATAACGCAGGTTATATCCTCTTCTCCGCAGAAACCGCAGAACTTCTATTGCCAGTAAATGCGAAATGCACAACCCTCCAAGCAGCATCACTATGAATAATAGCAGCAGTTTTCTTGAGTACGGAAAATTTTGAAGGTAATAAAGAAACGCCAGCACCAGCAAACCGCTGAGCAAGCTTGCCTTTAGAATATCTACGAATTGCCTGAACGTATTGTGAATTCGCTTGGATTTGTAAAGCCCCGACCACAAACAGCCCAGATAGCAAATGCAAACCACCGGTAGCGCCAAGCCCAGATGTCTTTGAAAACTCGGTATCCCCTTTGCAGTCGAAAACACCCCAGTGTGAAATCGAACGAAATAAACGGCAACCCAGACAACGGCGATAATTATAATATCAATGATTGAGCGAAGCAGTGAAAAAAATGCCGCATATCTCTTTAGCATATTGCCCCTTCACATTATCCCGGTTTTAACATCCCACAGTCCGGATTATTGTGGCTTTTGACCCTTGAAACTGCAAGATAAATCTGAAAAAGGCGATACACTACGTTTCTGTAAATGTGAATCTGTGGGCGTCAGCGTCGATTTTTATTCTTTCGCCGTCGGTGAATTTCCCCGCCAGAAGTTCCGTAGCCAAAGGATTCTCTAATCGCTGCTGAATTGCACGCTTCAAAGGCCTCGCGCCGAATGCAGGGTCATACCCCTCGTCCATAATCTGCTTGCGGGCGCTGTCTGTGAATTCGAGCTTTATCTTCCGGGCCTTCATACGCTCAGCCAGATAATTAAGTTGAATGCCGACAATCTTTTTTAAATCTTCTTTTGTGAGCGTATGAAAAACTATCACCTCATCCACGCGATTCAAGAACTCCGGCTTGAAGGCCTTCTTTAAAGCCTCCTTGACATGCGCCTCAATCTCCCAGTCTGCACCGTCCTCTTCGGTTAGCTCCTGAATTTGCTGGCTTGCGATATTGCTGGTCATAATGATGACTGTGTTTTTGAAATCCACAGTCCTTCCCTTTCCGTCGGTCAGTCTGCCGTCATCGAATACCTGCAGTAGCACATTAAAAACATCCGGATGCGCCTTCTCTACCTCATCGAGCAGAACCACCGAATACGGCTTCCGCCGGACCGCCTCCGTCAGTCGCCCGCCTTCCTCGTAACCGACATACCCCGGCGGCGAACCTATAAGCCGTGCCACCGAGTGTTGCTCCATAAATTCGCTCATATCGATTCGCGTCATAGCGTTCGCGTCGTTAAACAGAAAATCTGCCAGCGCCTTGGAAAGCTCCGTCTTGCCTACCCCCGTAGGCCCTAAGAATAGAAACGTTCCTATCGGCCGGTTCGGGTCGCCCAAACCCGCCCGGTTCCTCCGAACCGCGTTGCAAAGTGCCGTAACCGCTTCCTCCTGCCCGACTACTCTTTTGGCAATCGCCTCCTCCATCTTCATCAGCCGCTCACGCTCGCCGCTCAGCAATCTCGCAACAGGTATTCCCGTCCATTTCGAGACGACCTCGGCTATGTGTTCCTCGGTAACCTCGTTCTGGATTATTCCTCTGTCGGATTTCGAAAGCTGCTCCTCTTTTTCTTCCAGTTCTTTTTTCAGTTCTTCTATCGTGCCGTATTTCAAGCGCGCTGCTGCCTCCAGCTCGCCTTTGCGCTGCGCATTCTCGAACTGATTTTGAGCGTCCTCGATTTTCTGCTTCAGTTCCTTTATCTGGTCAATCTCGCTCTTCTCGCTTTCCCATTCCGTTGTGAGTTTCTTGTCTTCCTCCTGCAGCTTGGATAATTGTTTCTCCGTATTCTTCAGTCGTTCCTTGCTCGCAGCGTCGCTTTCTTTTTTCAGCGCCTCACGTTCAATCTGTAGCTGAATTATCTTCCTGCGAATATCATCCAGCTCCGTAGGCAGCGAATCATTCTCAATCCGCAGCTTCGACGCCGCCTCGTCAATCAAATCTATTGCCTTGTCCGGCAGCCAGCGGTCGGAAATATAGCGATTCGACAACGTGGCCGCCGCAACCAGCGCAGCATCCGTAATCCTCACCCCATGATGTGTATCATACCTGTCCTTCAAACCCCGCAGTATCGCTATCGTCTCCTCCACGCTCGGCGGGTCAATCATTATCGGCTGGAATCGTCTCTCAAGTGCCGCGTCTTTCTCGACATACTTTCGATACTCGTCAATCGTCGTCGCACCGATGCACCGCAAATCACCCCTCGCAAGTGACGGCTTCAGCAAATTCCCCGCATCAACTGCCCCCTCCGCCTTGCCCGCACCGACGACAGTATGCAGCTCATCGATGAAAAGTATTATCTGTCCTTCAGCGCCGACAACCTCTTTCAAGACCGCCTTGAGCCGGTCTTCGAATTCTCCTCTGAATTTCGTTCCCGCTATCAGTGCCCCCATATCCAGAGCGACAATCCTCTTATTTTTCAATCCCGTGGGCACATCACCCGCCACTATCCGCTGCGCAAGCCCTTCGACAATTGCAGTCTTGCCTACGCCCGGCTCGCCTATCAACACGGGGTTATTCTTCGTCCGCCGGTTCAAAACCTGCATACACCGTCGTATCTCTTCGTCTCTGCCGATAACAGGGTCGAGCTTTCCCTTCTGCGCCATCTCCAAAAGGTCAATGCCGTAACGCTCCAGTGCCTTGTATTTTTCTTCTGGATTCTGGTCGGTTATCTTTTCGCCGCCTCGGACTTCTTTCAATGCCTCTTCAATCTGCTTCGGCTCAATCGAGTTGAGCCGCAAAATCTCCCTCGCATCACTCTGCACCTCGGCAAGCGATAAAAATAGATGTTCTACCCCTAAGTATTCGTCCCCCATCTTGTCAGCTCGGTTCTGCGCATCCAGCACAATCTGGTTAAAAACTGGGTCAGGTGTAAACTGAACGTCACCTTTACCTTGCGGCAGCCGTCCGAGTTCGCTCTCCACCATTTCTTTCAGCCGTGATATATTAGCGCCCATCTTCTTCAGCACCATAACCGCAACGCCTGCGTCGTCTTCCAGCAGTGCGCTCAGTAAATGTAGCGGCGACAGCACAGTATGCGACTTTGCCATCGCTGTCTGCTGTGCCGTTGCCAGCGCCTCCTGCGCCTTTAATGTGAATTTATCGAATTTCATAACCAATTCCTCAAAATGCCGGTTATGCGGCACGTTCTAATATACCTAAAGAGCAAACCCTATGCCAGCCCCGCCCCCCAAACCCAGTTTCCCACCTAATCCCTTATATTCCAGCAGGTTATATCTTTATATCCCCGTCTTCTCAATTCTACTTAACGTGCCACTTTGGCAGACCGGCAGGGGGGTTTGAATTGCTGTTGGTGCCTCCGGTTCGGCCATTGTCCCTTTTCACTTCGCAGCTCCGCTGCTGCGTTACACTAATGCTCCTCACTCGCGTCCTCCGGAACCAACAGCAACTTGGGTAAAAGAACTGCGCAATATGCATCACGCACGACGCAATACGAAACTACTCGCGGGCATCCGGCACCACAAGCAACTTAGGTTAAAAATCAATCATTTGCGCGGGTAGCTAATCGCAAAAATCCATTTTTCTAAAAAATTTTTTACTCCTTTTTCCGCATCGAGTTACAAGAACTGAGCAACCGGTGACAATTAGTTTTTTCGACTCGAATGCGCAGGTCCGTCCAATTATAGAGAGGCCGTCTATCTCGATGTGTTCTTTGACAACTTCATATCACCCGTCCACTTTAAAAAGCCTCTGAATGGCTTTGCGCCTTCGCTGCGCGCTGAGGAGGGTTCAATCAAAATAAACAAAATATGCAAAACAAACCCAATTTTTCAAAAAGTCAAATCCTTATAACCATAGTTACAAAAATGGATTACAGCGAAAAACGGCAGTTGGACACTTGGTTAAAACAAACCCAAACAAAGCCAATTTGCCTCGACAGCAGCAGAATCCGGAAATACGGTATTGGGAATCTGGCGGATTGCTTGACTTTACAAGCTTCCTCTGATAAAATTACATTTGGGAGAGCAAAAGGACGGAGAATATCGACAATGGGTCATTTCCATCGAGCAAAGCTGGATAGGCGAACTATCATCCTCTTTCTGTCTCTTTGTTTTCTTTTCAATTCACAAATATTCGCCGAGTCGACTGTGCCGGAAAACGATTGTGGCTGCGGCGCAAATCAGGAAGTCCCGCTTAGCGGTTCTTCATACAGCAGGAAACTTATCAACCCTCAGGATATTACGAAAGTATTCGAGCAGGGAATCGAAAGGGTAAAAGTGAGTGTTAAATTGGAAGATCAGAGAGAAACCAAATCATTTACCAAATGGCATTCAAGGCAATCGCTAAGCGAACTGCATAATAAAATCCGGGCAATTCAGGCACCTGTGTTATCTAAACTTAGCGCCGATGAATTCAGATTGCGGCGCCGCTTCGAGAATCAGGCGGGCTTTTCCGGCGAAGTTACAGCAGAAGCACTGGAAAAACTCATCGACGACCCCTGCGTGATATCAATCGAGCCGGTTTATGTTTTGGACAAACACCTTGCCCAGGGCATTCCGCTGATTAACGGAATGGTATATCGCTCGGTTTATAACGGGCAGGGCGTGGCCATTGCCGTCTGCGACACCGGAATTGACTATACCCATCCGAAACTTGGAAACGGGTCTTTTCCGAACAGCAAGGTCATCGGTGGGTATGACTTCGGCGACGACGATGGCGACCCATCCCCCAAATGTACCAGTCCGCACGGAACCTGCTGTGCAGGTATTGCAGCGGGAGATACCGGTACCACGGGCGATTACATCGGAGGCGTTGCTCACGGAGCCAAACTGTATGCTTTGAAAGTTGAAAATGTTGCCGGCATTATATATAACGATAAGGTAATTGCGGCCTGGGACTGGTGCGTAACTCACAAAAACGACGACCCTTGCAATCCTATTCTGGTAATCAGCACCAGCTTAGGAAGCGGCAGGTATTACAGCGCGTGTGATGGCTCGGAGTCCGCCTATGCCGATGCGGCAGATGACGCAGTGGCCGCCGGGATTACACTTCTGGTCTCTTCAGGTAATGACGGTTTTTGCGAATCAATGTCCAGCCCTGCCTGTATTAGCAACATCATTTCGGTGGGTGCCGTATATGATGCTGCTTTTGGAACCATCAGCACTTGCGTGGATGACGGCTCCTGCGCAACCCCCGGCGGCAGCTCAAGCTGTGATCCGGATGAGTTTTCTGCCATCCAAACCACAGCGGCAGATAAAGTCATAGTGTATTCCAACACCGCCTCTTTTTTAGATGTTCTCACACCTGCCCACAACGCTTACACCACGGACATCGCTGGTGCCTGCGGTTATTCGACCGGTGATTATTACAGTTCATTCGGAGGGACTTCGGCAGCTTGTCCTTACGCGGCGGGGGCCGTAGCGTGTTTGCAGTCCGCAGCCAAAGATTGCACAGGGAGTTATCTTACTCCTTCGGAGGTTAGAAGTATTTTGACCTCTACTGGCGATGACATAGCCGACGAGAAGGTTCCTGCTATAATAAAACCTCGTATTAATTTAGGTCAGGCCATCGATAGTGTGCTCAGCGGCTGTTTGCTTGATGCCCCTGTTCTTCACGCAGAGCCCAATATAACGCCGGGTTTGTGCAATCTGATTTCGTGGGATGCTGTGCCTGAGGCCGATGAATATTACGCTGAGTGTGCCGGCGACCCGTGTTTTTTAATTGTCGATGATAACAGCGGCTGGATAGCCGACACAAATTATGAATTTTGCGGATTAACTTCCAGAGAAACATACTGGTATAGGGCGAAGGCGGGTTCTGTCGAAACCGAGAGTGACTGGTCTAATATCGAATCTTCCCGGCAATGCGGAACACCGGGCGACTTCGAGCCGGATTGCGACGTGGATTGGACTGATTTGGCTCTCTTCGCGTCCCACTGGCTGGATACGGATTGTAATGATATTGCAGGCGACGAAACCGACTGGTGCTATGGCACCGACATTGACCAGGACAGCAATACTGTTTTTCATGACTTCGCTATGATGGCGAACGGCTGGTTCGAAGGCGTGCCCAAAGTTTTCTATGAGGATTTTAACAACGGACTTCCTTCCGAGGGATGGGATTATTATTCGAGCAACAGCTACGGGAGAATACAGGTCGTTAACGGCCGGCTGCGAATGGACAGCACCAACAATAACAGAACTGCACTTAATGAAGCTGTCCTGCACTTGAATTTACAAGGACAGAGTGATGTCGTTCTCTCCTTTTTTCAAGCTGAAGCGGTAAACAACGACGAACCGCATTCACTGCCTGATATATTTACAGGCCATGAGAATGGCGACGGCGTTTCAGT
The DNA here is from genome assembly GCA_964468375.1 of uncultured Pirellulales bacterium. Classification (GTDB taxonomy): domain Bacteria; phylum Planctomycetota; class Phycisphaerae; order Sedimentisphaerales; family Anaerobacaceae; genus CAYXUW01. The sequence goes on from CAYXUW010000002.1 coordinate 84,689, forward strand.
AAGCAGCGACGGTGTTACCTGGTATACTGTGGTCAATGCAGATGAACTGGGTGTTGGTACCGACGGACAGATATTTAATGTAAATCTCGACGAGGCGGGGATTGCCTATACCAGTGATTTCAGGATAAAATTCCAGCAGTATGACAACTTCCCCTGGTCAAGCGACGGACGGGAATTCGACAATATCGAAGTGATATTCTACGATGATTAATCACCGATTTGCAGCTTGAGTCTGGAGACCGTTGGCTGATATGAGATTGTCGGGGACATATCCATCGAAAAGTTCTGCGTCGGCTGACTTGCCGATTCTTGGATTTCGGGCTTGGGCGCTAGGCCGCCCAGTGCGGTTGCCATATCACGAACAAGCTCGTTCGAGTCGTTCTCGGCAGTCCAGTCCAGAACACCGGTGAAATTATTGTTCTGGTTTTTAGCCAGAAGATAAACAGCCATTAAACGAACCGGCCAGCGATTGTCATTTAAATTTTCCGAAAGTGCTTTTATCAGTTTGTAGTCCAGCGGCAAAAAGGTCATATCAGCCATAGTATGCGTTTTCACAACCCAGTCGTTATCTGTGAGATTCTGAACCAACGCAGACTTGAGCGAGGCAGGCATCCAGTCGGCATACATAAATTTATAAAGCGGCTCACGGTTTGCCATCGCATGCTGTTCCATAAGAAGGCCGGTAAAGAGATGGGCGGTTTTAATCTTTTGGTTCTGCTGTCCTTCCGCCAGTGAAGCAAGTCGGTTTTGCAAGTATTTTCCGGTAAGCTCTATTCCGGGACGTTTTACGGTAACCTTGGCTGGTTCCAAATCACTTATACGGTTGGTTACTCGTCCCTGGTTATCGGTTACAGGGTCGAGGTAAAGTGTGAATTCTATCTCAATAGATGCCTGCGGATATGTGAGCAGCGTTCGTCTAAGCTCCCCTGTAAGCAAACGAAGGGGGATAAAGAGATTCTGGCCGGGCTTGACAGGCATAGAAGGTCTGATCTTCATCGATACAAGATTTGGAAGCTTTTTATTAAGGTCACCGGTGAGGGCCGCATCGACTCTGATGTTTCCGGTGAACAATCCATCATCGGAGACTAAGAGCGACTCGGAAGAGTTATTTGCTATTGTTGCGGTACCGCCGAATTCGCTATCGTAGGAAAACCCGATGCCGCGGGTATTTAGCTGGGCTGAAATAATCTTCTCGGGCTTAACGAATTCAGGGACGAGGTCTTGTCCATAGCCGCGTATTAATGCCGCCAGTATCATATCAGGGGGAATCGGCGGGCTGTACTCTTGGTCGTTCTGTTCAAGAATTTCTTTAGCGCGTTCGGCCGCCAGCGAGCCGGGGTCTTTGTCGATTGCCGAGGTTAGAGTTTCAACAGCTAACTCTTTCTGTCCTTCTTCGAGTTGAATCTGAGCTAAGGTTAAATCGGCGATTTGATTATGCTCACGGTCGGTGATGAGCTGCCCGGCCAAGTCCAATTGTTTGTTCATTGCAAGCGCGTAAGCTAAAACAGCATTCGCCATTACTGATTCACGTTCGTCGGAGTGAGCTTTATTAGCCCAATCAAGTGCTTTATTTGTGTCCGGCGAGACGAAACAATAAAACCAGGCAATAGATATATTGTCGATTTTTTCGGTTTCGCCTTGGGCGGATGCTGGTGCCTGATTTCTGATTTTTTCTTCGATAATCCTAAGTATCTGGTTTGCTTGTTTTGTATCGCCGATTTTTTCAGCTGCTTTTGCGGCGATAGCCTCAGCAGTAAGGTCAAATTGCCCGTTTTTGCGGAGCCGAGAGGCAATTTGCAGGCATTTGTGCTGATTTCGCCGGGAGTTGTAATTACTGAGCATCCAAGGAATATAAATAGATGACGGCAACTTCTTTGAGGGGTAAAGATAATCGAATAATTCTACAGAGTATTCATAAATGTCGGCGGCTGTCTGATAAAGCTGTATTTCTTCGGCGTGTTGTGCAAAAGCTAAGGCGGTCTCTAAATCGAGGGGATTTTCGCCTAAAGCCAGTCTCAGGTGTTCAAGGTATATCGGCGGCGTTACCCTTTCGGGAGCAACCTCAACGAGCGTTTCAAAGGCGAGCTTATTGTATCTATTTTTATTAAGAGCCCGTATGAGATAATTTTGAGCAGCTTCGTAGTCAGCTTTTTCAGTAGCCAACAATCCGAGCAGGGTAATTACCTCGGAATCAAAACAGTCGTTTCTGCCTCCTAAATCCTTTAACAAATCTTCGAGAAACTGCTCTCTCTGCTCACGAGAGTTCAACCGCTGGAGCAGATACTGAACCGCTTTTCGAGCCGGCTCAAAATCTGAGGATTTATCGAGGTAGTCCGCAAGTGAATCGGTCACCAGCCCGTAGTAATCGCGGTTAGGATGTTGCGTGGCGAGTTCTATCAATAAGGAGTAAACGTAGTTAGCTTCTGTGTCCAGATTTCTTGCGGTCTTTAAGAAAACAATCGCCTGCTCAGATTCTTGCTTGCTTATATTCTCAGATTGAGCCAGATCATAAGCTATTTCGTAGAATCTTTTGGCAGCGGAGGGCGAAAACAGCTGTTCGGTATCTGAAGAGGCCTGAGCCCAAGCTGAGGATGCCCAGAAGAAAAATATTAATAGAACTAAAAAAAGCCAATTCTTTAGCATTTAACCTACAATCTCCGTAAGGCGAATCACCATAATAGTCCTTAAAGACCCTCAAAATGGGGATCCCACCTAAAAACGTTCCTATAATTAATATTTCGGGTGATTACCCCGTTTGCTTTAGGCAATTAAGATGTCTTAATAGAGGTATTTTAGCCCAATAAGCTGCTTTTTGTGAACAATAATGTATGTGCTAAACCTGTATGTTCCAATATGCGGCCAACAGTTAAGTTCGCATCAGATTAATATGCAGGAGTTTCGCCGTCAGCAGAAACACCACTCCCGCCACCGGGATAACGAGCAACAGCTTGAAGATATCGGCGTAGTTTCTCGACAGCCACAGCATAGCAATAATTGTAGCAGACATACAGAGTGTGGCAACAAGTGTTTTTATGAACGTTTCGATTAGGCCGTCCAACAGCAATGAGCCGAGTCGCCGCCTAAGAACCATAACGAGAATAGTGACCTGCAAATATGAACACAACGCCGTTGAGGCAGCTAATCCGCCTGTTCCGAAAAGCCATATTAGACTAAGGTTCAAAATAATATTTACAATAACTGCTATTAGCGCGCTTGTCATCGGCGTGGAAGAGTCCTGCATAGAGTAAAATGCACGTGCGAGAACCTGTTGAGAGAAATAGCCGCATAGTCCAAGTGCATAAAAAAGCAATGTCCAGGAGACCATAGTAGTATCGGCGGCAGTAAATTGACCATGCTGAAAGGCCAGCGAGATTAACGGTCTGGCTATTGCTATAAGTCCAACTGTTGCGGGTATTGCGACAAAAAAGCTGGTGCGGAGACCTTGTGAGACAGTTTTGCCTAATCCTGCGAAATCTTTCTTTGCCGACAAGGAACTCATCACCGGGAAAATTGCCGTTGCTAATGATATGCCGAATATGCCTAGGGGTAATTGATATAGCCGCTGAGCGTAATAAAGGTGCGATACCGAGCCGCGCTGAAGAGGGTATGCAATTTTGTGCTGGAACAGGACGAAAAACGTTCCTTTCTCGACCGAGCCGGAGAACCACCAGGCGATTAGGTCGTCGACCAAAGTGTTTATCTGCGTTACCGTAAGGCCTATTATCATCGGCCCCATCAATATAAGGATTTTTCTAAATGCCTGGGAGTGTGTTCTCCAGGCAGGTCTTATTGATACTTTGCTGGCCCGTAGCGGCGGAATTTGTATTGCTATTTGCACAATGCCGGCGAGCAGAACTGCAGCAGCCACGTAAAAGAGCTGTTCTCTGGCCTGTATTTTAAAAACCCAGCCAGTCAGGAGAATACTGCTAATGATGAATACATTTAGTATTATCGGTGCGGCAGCCGGTGCGGCAAAGTGTCTGTGCACATTGAGAACCCCTGCCAGTATGGCCACTGTGCAGACTAACAGCATATAGGGCAGCATAATGGAGGTCAGAGATAAAACCAGCCGGGTCTCGTCGGTTTCGCTGAAAAATTTATAATAGCTCCAGATAAGTATCTGGCCAATCAGGATTATTGCAGCCAACAAGACAAATAAAACAGTTACCACGGTATTGACCAGGTGTTTTGCCTGTCCTTGATCTATATGAAGTTGCTCGCTGTATACAGGAATAAAAGAAGCCGAAGCGGCGCCCTCGCCGAACAATCTTCTGGCGAGATTAGGTATTTTGAAGGCGATAGTCCAGGCGTCCAGCAGGGCGTTGGCCCCGAAAAAATGGCTGTATGCCATATCCCGAACGAATCCGAATACTCTGCTGACTGCTGTAAGAAATGCGATTTGTCTAAATCCTTTTATCATTTTTCGTATGTATTCCGTTTCTTTACGCTTTCCTTGCGACGCTGAAAGGCCAGCACCTTCCGACGTTATTTAATAATCCCACAGCAATCATACTGACCAGCAGACTCGAGCCGCCGTAGCTTACCAACGGCAAAGTCAAACCGGTGATTGGCATCAGTCCTATGGCCATTCCCACATTGACGATAACCTCAACCGCAAACATTGCCACGATACCGACCACGAGCAATCTGCCGAACGGGTCGGTATTGTGCTCTGCAATTTCAACGGCGCAGATGATAATAATTCCATAAAGCCCCAACAGGCCCAAAGAACCCCAAATCCCCCATTGGTGGGCAATTACGGCAAATATAAAGTCATTGTGCCTATGCGCGAGAAAGTCGTATTTTATAAACGGCCCCTGTCTAAAGCCGTATCCTTTTGCTCCGCCGGAGGCAACCGCAAATTTGGAACGGGTTAAATGATAGCCCCAATCGTTCTCCCACTGGGTTTCGCTGAATTTCCCGCCGACTAAAATTTTGCTGAAAGTCGGATATTTCTTCGCTTTTTCCCGAATCCACTCGTTTTGCAGAAGTACGCTGCTTATTCTGGTTCTTTGATAGGGTCTAATTTGCTGCCACAGCAGAGGACTGACCAGCAGGGCCATTAGAATCACAATCAGCAGATGCTTGACCTTTGCACCTGCGACGAACAGCATTGTGAATAAAATCGGCATCATTAAGAAAACCGTCCCCAAATCCGGTTCAAGCAGAATCAAAATTATAGGCAGCAATGTCAGAACGAAGGGCCCGATTAGCGCGCTGAAGTTTCTATAATTGCTGCGGTATCTGAGATACCACGCAAGGGCAATGATATAAGCCAGTTTGCAAAATTCGGACGGCTGGACCTGTATAAAGGCGGAGGATGTTCCGATTCTTAACCATCGCCGGGCGTTATTAATGACGGGGACGAAGGGGATATCCACTAACTTATCGAGTAGCAGGAGACTTAGAATTATCAGCACAAGGGCATATATCCAGCCGCTTGCGGCCCCTAATCGCCGGTAGTTGATGAAGTTGGCTGCGATGAAGCCGAATGCCCCTATGACGGCGAATACAACCTGCTTTTTCCAGAGATTGCTCAAATCGCCGGTCTGGCTGACTGGGTTGGATTCTGTGGGGTGGCCGACTGAGTATATGGTTGCTATCCCAATCGCAAGCAAGGCGAAAACGGCCACTAACAGCGTTAGTCTCACGGCCATAAGCCGGCCTTTTATAAACTTATACATAACGGAAAAATAACAAAAGTGAGCGAAAAAAGCAAAATGAGAGGTAAAATCGCAAAAAATTATTTTTCGGCGAAATTTGGGGCCGAACCCCCCCGGAATGCGGAAAGGGGCTATCGGCCGAAAATGACGAGTAAAGGGGGCATTTATTGCCTTATTTTTGCGGTTTTACCCCAAAATTTTCTGATTTTTTCGTATTTTTTTCTTGATTTATTAGGGGGCTTGTGATATCCTACAATCAACCTTCACATGTGTTAAGTAACACTGTGCTAAGTCATTTAGCATATAATTTTCGCCTGAACAGGCGAGAAAGGAGGAGACAGGGGAGTAGAGAACAAGTTCGGCGGCTCCTGCCAGCCGAAGTGTTGCATCCAAATAATAAACAACTATATAGTTTTAGGTTAGGTATTATAAGGAAACCAAGATATCGCGGAGTGCGTTGCTCTGCGGTGAGAAGAAGAAAGGAAGGTGTGTTATGAGGAAAATTGTTCTATTAATAACTGTGCTGCTTATGGCAGCGCCGGCGATGGCGGCGTCGACTGTTGTCGTTACCGCAACCGATGATGATGTGAATTGCGTTACCATCTCGTATGCGAGCGACACAAACCTGATTAGGGCGTTCGGTTTGGCCATCGAGGTTAATGATGCCAACATCGTAAAGGTAGATTCTGCGGATCCGTGTTACAGGATTTACCCGGGTCAAATCATAATTGACGGCGGTGAGATTACCGACTACAATTTGCCTTACCCGGAGGGTGACCTCGGCGACGCCAATCTCGCCATTGAGATGGGTTCGCTTTACACTACGGACTCTAATTATGCCGGCGACCCGAACGCGGGTTACGATATGATTCCGGAATTGACCGGAATTCTGCTGAAGTTCTATGTTGACGGTGATTGCACCTACAATGTTACCGAAGACTCACTTACCGGCGGCGTTGTGATGGAAGACCCGTGTGAGCC
>CAYXUW010000003.1:0-291 GCA_964468375.1 uncultured Pirellulales bacterium
GCGGGGATAGACGAAGGATTTCTGGACGCTACCGCTTTGGCTGAATACCTGGTGGGCAAAGGCATTGCATTCCGTGAAGCGCACGGCATTGTCGGCGTATTAGTGGCTAATTGCGAGCAGCAAAATAAAAAGCTGGCAGAGCTTACGTTAGAGGAATTTAAGCAGAACTGCGGTGCAATCGAAGAGGATGTATATGAGCACTTGGGTGCAGCCAAAGTTGTTGGTAAATACGTTACCGAGGGGGCAGCCGGGCCGAAACAGGCGAAAGAGCAAGTTGCTTATTGGAATAAA
>CAYXUW010000003.1:301-35612 GCA_964468375.1 uncultured Pirellulales bacterium
GAATAAACGGTTGGCGGAGCGATGAGCGGCAGCGAAGATGAAATAACCGCCTGGTTTGCCGGCCGCAGCAAGTTGTCAGCGGAGGATTTTCCAATCGGAATCGGCGACGATATGGCACAAATCCGATGGAGCGATAGGTCAGTTCTTGTTACCACAGATATGCTGTTGGACGGCGTTCACTTCGAGCTGCAGAAAACACCGCTCAAACAAATCGGATATAAAGCGATGGCGGTCAGCTTAAGCGATTGTGCGGCGATGGCGACGATTCCCGTCGCAGCAGTTGTTTCTGTCGCGCTGCCGGAAGGTTTCGGTGAGGAAGAATTAAAGCAGCTTCACAGCGGTATTACGCTGGCAGGCGGCAAATTCAATTGCGAGCTTGTGGGTGGCGATATTACAAGCTGGAAAGAAAAGCAGCCGTTGGCGATAAGTGTTGCGATGCTCAGCAGACCCGGAAATAGCAAACCTGTAAGGCGGTCGGGCGCTAAAGCTGGCGATGTCATATGCGTTACAGGTGTATTGGGCGGAGCGATTTGCGGGAAACATCTGATATTTGAGCCGAGGGTCAAAGAGGCATTAGAGATAACACAAAAGGCGGTCATAAATTCGATGATTGATATAAGCGATGGTCTGAGCAGCGATTTGAATAGAATTTGCCGACAGAGCAATGTGGGAGTCATTGTAAATGCAGAGCAGATTCCTATATCCGATGTTGCTAAAGAAAGCAGCGAGCCGTTGAATTCTGCACTTAACGACGGCGAGGATTTCGAGTTGCTTTTTACTCTTTCTGAAAAAGAGCACGAGAAATTGCTCAAACAGTGGACTGGCCCGGTACCGATTACACAAATTGGGACAATAACCGACACTAAAAAAACGCAGATAAAAATGCCGGACGGCCGACTCAGCAGCTTGCAGGCCAAGGGTTATAACCACCTGAAGTGATTTACTATTGATTTTTAGATATGAATTTCGATTTTATTTCAAGTTCGCCGGAGGAGACGATAGAATTCGGCAGGAAGGTCGGCTCGCAGCTAAAGGGCGGAGAAGTTATAGCTGTCTGCGGAGCATTAGGCAGCGGAAAGACGCATCTTATTAAGGGAATTGCATCCGGCGCGGGAGCGACGGAGAGCACAAAAGTTACCAGTCCGACGTTTGTTATAATCAATGAGTATAAAGCCGGGTTTGATATCTACCATATGGATGCCTACCGGCTTGGATCTATTTCCGAATTCGAAATGTTGGGCTTTGATGATTACTGCAATCCGCAATCGGTGGTGCTGATTGAGTGGGCGGATAAAATCGAATCGGCCCTGAAGGACATAAACTACGTTCGGATTGAGCTTTTTCACACAGGACAGAACACAAGAAAAATACACTTCACAAATATGCCCGATTATATCGGAAGTTGACCGCCTGAAGCTGCCGAGAGTCAGCTGCGGCGTTGATTAAAAATGTTTACCTCCCGTATTCTGTAAACCTTAAAGTTTGGCATTACTCCATTTATTTTTTATGTTTTTCTTTAGACGGTATAGAGTTTTGTATACGGCAGTTTTTGAAAATGTTCTCGGACGTATGATAGAAAGTTTTATGATGTGTAAAGAAGTTAAATGAAATTTATATTGAAGAAATGGGGGAAAAAATGAGGATCAAGAGAGGTTATGCATTGGCGGAAATCCTGATGCTGGCAGTCATCTTTTGCTTCTTTTCTTATGTCCTGACCAACATCTTGTAGCGGTATTCTACAGGCCCTGCCTGCAGGGCTTTCAAAGAATCCTTTAATCGGCGTGCGCGGCATACGCGTGGTGGCGGAGGGCGACAGCCCTCGGCGCTGGAACCGCATGCGATCCGGCAGATGCTGCTATAGTGAGTAATTGGGAGGAAGTATGAATAACGAAACTCACTCTTCGTATGTTGAGGTTATGATAATAGCAATCGTTCTGGGTGTAGCTGCAAAAATGATTGCTCCGCAGTTTACGGAAGCGAGCAACGAAGAAGCTGAGGTTTGCGGATTAATTGACGGACTGGAAAAGATGCGTGTTCATCTGGATTTATACCAGGTCCGACACCAGGGTTGTCTTCCTCCGACCGATTCGTTTGCCGGTTTTGAGTCTGCTGTTACAACAATAGCGGGGCGATACGTTCCGTATATTAAAGAGATTCCCACAAATCCTTTTAATGGACTTAAGACTGTTCGTTTTGACGGAGAACCGGCGGGGGCGGGCAAAGCGGGCTGGCGGCTCGACACCGAAACTGGTTTGTTTCAGGCAGACAATGATGCCAACTATGCCGCTTTGTAGAGAACGGCGGATTGAGCAGATGCTTATCGGCCTTTATCCGTCATAAAAATAAATTTTAGAGATGGCTGATTACACCGAATTACATTTCTGAGACCTCGGAAAAACCGGGATAGTTCGATAATCCCCGTCGTATTATTTTAACGATTGTGCCAATTCTACCGACCTTAACCGTGTAATATTGGAGATTTGATACTGATATATCGCTTTACAAATAGGGGTAAATATCGCAGGGGCGGAAAGTTGGGATGCTGGGGACGGGTTAAATAGTTTTTCGGGCATAATCGGCAAAAAAGCTGTTTTTAACGGTTTGAAGATGAGTAAAGACGGCTGCTGAAAAAGACGAAAAAATAGCAGAGGTAGGGGTTTATATATATGCCTGAGCAGAGATAAAGGCGGCAAGAGCAGCGGGCTCGTGCTACTGGCTTCGGAGGCCTCATTAATGAAAAGACTCAGCGAAGCGATTATATACAGTATCTTCGACCCCATTATTGTCGTTGATGAATTTGATAACCTGTTGCTGGCAAATGAGACAGCCGGCAAACTTTTTGGTTTTGATTACATAACTTCGCGAAACAAACCTGTTGCTGAGCTCTTTTGTAGTGGGAAAGCAGATGTGGGGAAAAGTGAATTTGTGAATTTTTTGCGGCAGACCGGACGGGCAGATGCCCGGCATGCGAGACGCGTAATTGATTTTTCGAGCAAGGACGGATTAAAAATCTTCGATTGTGTCGTTTCGCGTATTTATGACGGGGCGGGGCGGGTTTGCGGAGCTGTTGCGGTGCTGCACGATATTACGCGTGAGAGAGAAATATCGCAGATGAAGAACGATTTCGTAAGCCACGTTTCGCACGAATTGAAAACCCCCCTTGCTTCGATTAGTGCCTATTCTGAAATGCTGGTCGACGGTGAGGCCGATGACGAGCAGACGAGAAGAGAATTTTATGCAGTGATTCAAAGCCAGGCGGAAAGACTGAACCGGTTGATTGAGGATACACTGAATATCTCAAGGATAGAGTCCGGACTTATAAATGTGAAAAAGGGTCCTGTTAGTATAGCGATGCTGATAGAAGAGCATTTGCCGATGATGAGAAGTTGTGCCGGGAAAAAGAACATCGAGATTGTCGGACAAAGGTCTGCTGTTTTAGACAGGGTATATGCGGATAAAGATATGATTTCACAGGTTATTGTTAATTTGCTTGATAACGCGGTTAAGTATACTCCTGACGGCGGCTCGATAAAAATTGAAGTCGAAGTAGATGAAACCGCAAGTTTGGTACGTGTTAGCATAACCGATACCGGAGTTGGTATCGCTGAGGATGAAATCGAACATATCTTCGATAAGTTTTACAGGGTTGATAAAAACAGCAAACAGGCGCGGGGGACAGGGCTGGGGCTGAACCTTGTTAAACAAATAGTTGAAAAAATTCATAACGGCCGGGTGTTCGTTAAAAGTAAACCTGATATTGGCAGTACGTTTGGTTTTGAGCTTCCTTTGGCGGTTGCCGAGGCAGTGAAAGTGTGATTTGAAATATTAAAGACTTTTTGGAGACGGTTTAATGGCGGAAAAAAAGGTTTTAATTGCGGACGACGAGATACATATCATTCATGTAGTAGCGATAAAGCTTCGTAATAATGGCTATGAGGTAATCTCGGCGGAAAACGGCGCCGATGCCCTTGCGCTGGCTTGCGGGGAGCAGCCGGATATTATCGTTACGGATTTTCAGATGCCCGGTATGACCGGCTTGGAGCTTGTGAGGCAACTTCGGGAAAAAGAAACCACAAAGGATATACCGGTGATTATGCTCACGGCAAGGGGCTTTGCTGTCGAAGACGAGGAAAAAGAAAAACTGCAGGTATTGGACATTCTTAGCAAGCCGTTTAGTCCCAAGGAGTTGTTAAGAAGTATCACGGACGTTTTATATCAGAAAGCGGTAATGGAAGACGAATGATTGCCCGCACCGAAGGTTCGTTTTAGGATTTCAAGAAGATATGTTAAATACAGTTGATAAAGATTTAAGCTTGTTACAGCAAATCGAAATAGTAAGTAACGAGCTGGCGCAAACGTATGAGGAGCTGGTGCTGCTGCATAAGCTTAGCGCGAATATGAGGGTTACTAAGCCGGATGCCGACTTTCTCCAAATGGCCTGTGATAGTTTAACCGGTATTGTCGATGTGGGGGGTATTGCGATACTGTTGGAAAAGACCGTAGAAAGTGAAAAAAAGATGGTCTTGGCTGCCGGATTAGGGTTGATAGATGTGGACGAGCGGATGGCCGGTATTTTAAAAAGTCGATTACTCGAAGAAATAAACAGCGGCCATGAGGCGCTGCTGGACAGTGAAGTGGATTCGCCTTTCAAATATGACTGGCCGCAGAATATAAAAAGTATTATTGTGGTGCCTTTGTGGGGCAGAGAAAAAACAGGGGCGTATTTAACCGGCAGAATGCAGGACGGCAGTTCCGTAATAGGTCTGATGGTCGCCATAAACAGAATTAACAGGCCGGATTTCGATAGCAAGGATACGAAATTGTTCAACTCGGTGGCTAATGGATGTGCTATTTTTATCGACAACGGCAGATTGTTCAAAGACCTCGAAGAGCTATTTATCGGCTCATTAAAAGCGTTAACAAGCAGTATTGATGCTAAAGACCAGTACACGAGAGGTCATTCCGAAAGGGTCGCTTTGATTTCTCGGTGGATTGCTGAGAGAATGGGCGGAGAAGAGCCGTTAAAAGAAGGACAAGTACATAAAGTTTATCTGGCCGGATTGCTGCACGATATAGGAAAAACCGGAATAGATGAAGCGGTTTTGTGCAAAAAAGGAAAGCTCACCGAACAGGAGTTGAACCATATGAGGAAACACCCCTCCATAGGCGCAGGTATCTTAAGTGGGATAAAACAAATGAATGATATTGTGCCCGGTGTGTTATATCACCACGAACGCATCGACGGCAAAGGTTATCCATACGGCCTCACAGGCGGGCAAATACCGTTAGTGGGTAAGATTGTCGGCTTGGCCGACAGTTTTGATGCGATGACATCGAAACGCACTTACAGAAGGGCGATGACCGTAGAAGAAGCACGCGCGGAAGTAAAGGAGAAATTGGGCACGCAGTTCGACGAGGAGGTTGGCAGGGTCTTGCTAAACAGTGATATCCATCGGCTCTGGGATATTATGCAGAACAGGTTTACCGAATTTTACAATGTGGGTAATTTATCGGAGGACGGCGCTGCCGTCGTGGGGGCGTTAATCAGATAGCGATTGTAGCGTAGGACTCAAATATCAGCCGTATTCGGCTGCCAATCTTTTGCTTTTCTTCAAATTTACGAAACCGCCGCATTTCAGGACAACGCAGGAATTGTGCCTTTTTTATCGATTAGGCGCCTTCTGCCTAAGTTAAATGTTGCTGTAGAAAAAGCTTGCAAATATAATGATGGCCGGCTATAATGCTTGTTTTATGTTTTTATAGTACTCTGTGAGGTTATTTCAAGGGCATAGAGTTGCCTGGACGGATTGTTGGATTGTCAATCGAATATTCAGGAAAGGTTTTATAAAAAAGGATGCTGACAGGGCAGGAAAAAGAGAAAATTATCAGCGATTTTAAGATACACGACGGCGATAGCGGTTCACCCGAGGTGCAGATTGCGCTGTTGACGAAAAGGATTAATGACCTCACCGAGCATCTGAAAACCCACAGCAAAGACCACGCGTCGAGACGCGGCTTGCTGAAAATGGTCGGGACAAGGTCGGCGTTGCTCAAGTACGTGAACAAGAAGGACATCGGCCGTTATCGAGAAATCATATCCCGCCTCGGCCTGCGAAAATAAACGGCTGTAAAGGCCCGGTTGCGGAACTAACTTTTGACTTTTTGTATTCTTAATTAGGACTGATATATGTTTGATGTATTTAGAGTGGAACGGGAAATTGGAGGAAAGCTATTATCCATCGAAACCGGAAAAGTTGCCAGGCAGGCGGACGGCGCGGTTGTAGTTCAATACGGCGATACCATTGTTCTTGTTGCTGCAGTAACAGCACCACCGAGGTCCGAGGACATTGATTTTTTCCCGTTGAGTGTTGACTACCGAGAAAAGCACAGCGCCGCAGGTAAGTTCCCGGGCGGTTTTATTAAACGCGAGGGCAGGCCAAGCACGAAGGAAATTCTCACTGCGAGGATGATTGACCGGCCGATTCGCCCCTTGTTTCCCGAGGGTTATTTCCAGGAAGTGCAGATTGCTGCGAGCGTTTTGAGCGCCGACAACGTCAACGACCCTGATATTCTGGCAATGATAGGGGCTAGCGCAGCACTTACGATAAGTAAAATTCCGTTCTTAGGCCCTACCGGTGCCTGCCGGCTGGGTAGAGTCGATGGCGAATTCGTGGTTAACCCGACACATAAGCAGCTTGAGGTAAGCGACCTGAATCTCCTTCTCGGAGGGCATAAAGAAGCGCTGAATATGATCGAGGTTGATGCGAAGGAACTGCCGGAGGATGTTATCGCCGATGCTGTGGCAACGGCCCAGAAGGCGGTCGTCGAAGTTTGTGAAATGATTGAGGAACTTCGCGAAAAAACCGGCGTCGAAAAGGAAATTCCGCTTGTCGAAATAGACGAGGATATCCAATCTCAGATTAGCTCGCAGATAACAGACAAGCTGTACGAGTTCAAGCAGATATCAGGTAAGCAGGAACGCAAAACCGCTGTCGAGCAATTGTATGAACAGATTGCCGCCGAATATTGCGAAGCTGCCAATGATGCCGAGCCCAAATGTGATAAAGCAATACTCAAGCGAATCCTTGAGAAAATAGAAAGTAAGGTTGTTCGCAAATTATTACTGGAAGGCAAACGTGCCGATGGTAGGGGCTATGATGACATTCGCTCGATTTTTTGCGAGGTTGGCATTTTGCCTCGATGTCACGGCTCAGCATTATTCAGCCGAGGTGAAACACAGGCGGTGGTCAGCGTGACTCTCGGAACTATCCGCGATGCCCAGATTATAGATGGTCTGCTGGATGAATATGCTCAAAATTTCACGCTGCACTACAACTTCCCTCCGTTTTCAGTTGGTGAGGTTCGACCGATTCGCGGTCCCGGCCGGAGAGAAATCGGCCACGGCGCGCTCGCTGAGCGGGCGCTTAATCCCGTAAGGCCGCCGGAGGAAGGATTTGCATACACCGTCAGGGTCGTATCAGATATCACCGAATCAAATGGTTCCAGCTCGATGGCTTCCGTTTGCGGCGGAACGCTCGCCCTGATGGATGCGGGGGTACCTATCAGCAAACCGGTCGCCGGCATATCAATCGGAATGGTCAGTGACGCGAACGGCCGGCACGAGCTGCTGACCGACATACTTGGCGAGGAAGACCATTTCGGCGATATGGATTTCAAAGTTGCCGGTACCACCGGCGGCATTACCGCAATACAGCTCGACATAAAGGCCGAAGGCCTGGCACAAGATATTATGGTAAAAGCTCTGGAAAAGGCAAAAATCGCCCGCTTAAAGATTTTAGAAACGATGGGTAAGGTAATCAGCGAGCCAAGACCCGAATTGAGCAAGTATGCACCGAAGCTGGTAAGTATCGAAATAGACCCAGAGTTCATCGGAAAAGTAATCGGCCCCGGCGGCAAGATGATTAAGAGCATTCAGGAGCAGACAGATACCACCATCGAGATTGAAGAGGACGGAACCATTTTCATAAGCTGCCTCGGAGGCGACGGCCATATCAAGGCCAGAGATATTATCGAGGCAATGACGCAGCCGCCGGTAGTTGGGCGGATATATGAGCAGTCGAAAGTGGTCTCCGTAAAAGACTTCGGAGCATTCGTGGAAATCATACCGGGCGTGGAAGGGCTTTGCCATATTAGCGAGCTGAGCGACGGATACGTCAAGAGCGTCGATGAGGTGTGCAAAATAGGCGATTTGATACCTGTGAAATTATTAGCCATTGATGACCAAGGCAGGTTTAAACTTTCCCGAAAAGCCGCCCTTGCTGATATGAATAAAAAAGAAAAGGCGGAAGTCGGCAGCAAAAAGCAGTAGCAGGGGGATAGATCGGAATATTTTGCGGCGCTTACAATCTAATCATTCAGGATTAAAGTGTGAGGGGGAGAGATAGATGCAAAATAGCCCCAAAGAGCATTTCAAACAGCTTGAAGAGTTGAGCAGGCTGACCGGTGAGCTTGCCCACGAGATAAAAAACCCCCTTTCCACCATCAAAATCAATTTGAAACTGACGGCCGAGGATCTGGAGGATGCTGCTGATACGGATTCGGAAAAGGATGACCGCAGGTTCAAAAGGGCGCTTAGAAAAATAGCCGTCGTACAAAAAGAGACCGACCGGCTTGAGCAGATTCTCGACAGCTTTCTGCGATACGTCAGCAGGCCCGAGCTTCAGCTCGCCGATGTCGATATAAATGAGCTGCTCAATGATATGATTGATTTTTATTCGCCTAAGGCACACAGCCATTCGATAACGATTCGGCAGGGTTTGTCAAACGAACCTCTGATTTGCAAAGTTGATGCGGGTATGCTAAAACAGGTGATATTGAATTTGCTTATCAATGCCCAGAAGGCAATGAGCGACGGCGGTGAATTGATGATAAGAACGTCCGGACAAAAAGAAAACGCGGTAATTCAAATCGGCGATACCGGAAAAGGCATCCCCCGCGACAAACTCTCTGATATCTTCAAGCCCTATTGTTCTTACAGGACTGGTACCGGTCTCGGATTGGCCTCTGCGAAGAGAATTGTCGAGGCCCATAAAGGCACGATAACTGTTGACAGCGAACCGGGAAAAGGTACCCTTTTTACGATAAAATTGCCCCGGGCGAATTGAGGTTTAACTTTGGCCGAAAATGACAGCGTAATCCTGGTTGTTGACGATGAGCGCGAGCACGCCGACGGCGTCGCAGAGGCACTTGAGAAGTTATGCGCAAAGGCGATTGCCGTCTATAACGGCAAAGATGCCCTCGAAATTGTCCGTAGTGAAAAGGTTGACGTTGTTATCACGGATTTGAAACTGGACGCCGACATCGACGGCTTGACCATACTCGAAGAGGCAAAAAAACGCGACAGCAGAACAGAAGTTATTTTGATGACCGCCTATGCGACTATTGATACCTGCAAGGATGCCATAAGACAAGGCGCCTACGATTATCTCGTCAAGCCCGTCGATATCGACCAGCTTCGCACACTTGTAAAACAGGCGTGCCGGAAAGCTTCAATGGCAGTTGGCCGCACACCAGAAACCGGTAAAGAAGGATTCAAATTCGCAGGTGTCTGGGGCAAAAACCCTAAGATGACCGGTATATTGGAAGTGCTCCGCCGTGTCGCCCCGACGAATATATCCGTTTTAATCGAAGGCCGGTCCGGAACCGGAAAGGAGCTGTTGGCAAGGGCTATCCACGATAATTCATCTCGGCGGGCCAAATCTTTTAAACCGATAAATTGTGCCGGCCTCAGCGCAACCTTGCTCGAAAGCGAGCTGTTCGGCCACGTAAAAGGCGCATTTACCGGTGCCGCCAGCGATAGAAAAGGATTGTTTGAGGTGGCCGACAAGGGGACACTGTTTCTCGATGAGATAGGGGATATGCCTCTTACTATGCAGGCCAAACTGCTGCGTTTTCTCGAAGACGGTGTAATCGTCCCTGTTGGTTCCAATAAACAAATCATAGTGGACGTCCGTGTCATCAGCGCGACAAATCACGACCTGACCGAGCTTATAGAAAAAAGGAAATTCAGACAGGATTTATACTTCAGAATAAAGGGCGTCAGCATCGTATTGCCCTCTCTGCGCGACAGACCCGAAGACATACCTTTATTGGTCGAATTCTTTATCAAAGAGGCCGTCGCCGAGACCGGCTCAGCCGTTCAGGGCATAACAGATGCGGCTATGGATATACTCACTCGTTTCGACTGGCCGGGCAACATCCGCCAGCTTCGAAACTGCATCAGGACTATGGTCGTAATGTGCGACCACGACCAGCTTGACGTCTCCGACATCCCTCCCGAAATTCATCAGGTTCATCAGCTCGCCGCCGGTGGCAAGACCGCCGCGGATTTAAGCGGCCTGTCCCTCAACGAATTGGAAAAGCAGGCCATTATAGACACCTTGGCCAAGACCGGCAACAACCGTGAAAAGGCCGCTAAAATCCTCGGCATCGGCGAGAGAACCCTATACAGAAAAATCAAAGAATACAACCTTTAGGAGATACGGATATGGGCGACAGAGGAAGAAGAGATAAAGCCGGAAGAGAACAGCGAAAAAAGCCCCTGCTTACTCCAGAGGAAAAAAGAAGACTAAAGAGGGAAAAGAAAAATAGATAATTGCCCGCCCTCGGTAAGCTACAGTAATTGCGGGCGAACGCGCGTTAAAAATTACTTTATGGGGATTCTCTCGATAGTTTCTACTATCTCCAGCAGTTTGGGATGTTCCACAAACATTCTGAGTTCCATCATATGCAGTATAGTGGTGAAATCTTTCCATTCGGACGAAAATGACTCCGGCCCTGTAACAACCTCTTTGGCTTCCGAAAGACTTTCTTTTATATAATCCGGGAAAGGTTTTGTGAGAAGCTCTTCCGTCAGCGATTCGATTATCTTCTCGAATTCCCCCTTGTCCAGCCATATCCCTTCACAAGTTGGGCAGTAATCAATTTCAATATTTGTGTGGCCGTAATTAATTGCCACGAGTGTCAGATTGCATTTCGGACAGGCCAGCTTTCTTGGGTCTGCCTTGAATTTGTCCTTATGCTTCCATATTTCGAAGTCCATCCAGTTGATGTCTTTATCTGCTGAGTCCTTTGCCTTCCGCAGTTCGTCTTTTTCAAACCAGATGCCTTTACATTTATTGCATGCGTCGACTTCGACGCCTCCTCCGGTTTTTTTGCCCATTTCGATTTTACATAGCGGACACTTCATATAATTCCCTTTCGTTTGTCCCTTCCGTTGCTTTTTTGCAGATTTACGAAAATTATACCTTTCTCTCTCCGCAAACTCAAGCCGGAAATTACTCGTCCTGCTTCCTGCATTTGTCATTCCCGCGAAAGCAGGAATCCACACTTTACTAACGGCCACCTTGCTGTGTTGGTGCCTCTGGTTCGGCCTTCTTCCCATATTACTTCGCCCCTTAGGTGCTACGTAATACTGACGCTCCTCACTCGCGGCCTCCGGAACCAACAGCAACTTGAGTAAAAAAATATGTTTACGACTCGCCTGTCCTCGAATGCCTTAATCTGGGGCGGGCATCCGCAAGCACTTAGGGTAAAAAGCCACCGCGGCGTCTGAGCGGAGTACCTTCAATCAAGATGAACAAAAAATGCAAAACAACCCCAATTTCCGAAAAAGTCAAATGTTTATAAGCCCAATTAAAACAAGAAGTTACAGTAAAAAATTCGAATTGGACACTTGGTCAAAACAAACCCAAACAAACCCAGTCGGAGGTGACCTTGTCGAGCCCGTCGTCCTGAGTGTCGTCGAAGGGTCTGTGTTCTCCGGTTTTCGCCGCAGAAAATGGTTTGACAGTAAGTTCCAGTTTGCTACAATGTATCTTTTTATATGGTGTGGTGCGCAGGAGTTTTAATGAAAAGCTTTATGGCGAAAACCGGGCAAACAGAGCAGAAGTGGCTGCTTGTAGACGCAGATGGTGCGATTTTAGGCCGGATGGCTGCGAAAATTGCGCCTATACTTATGGGCAAAACCAAGCCCACATACACTCCCCATGTTGATACCGGCGATTTCGTGGTGGTGGTCAACGCCGAGAAAATAAAGGTTACCGGAAAAAAAGCTCAAACGAAAGAATATGATTACTATACCCATCATCCCGGCGGACGTAAATCCGTCAGCTTCGCCGATATGATGGCTAAAAGACCCGAAAGGGTAATTGAGCTGGCGGTAAAGAGAATGCTGCCGAAAAATAAGCTCGGCAGAGAAATGCTGAAGAAATTGAAAGTTTATCGCGGCCCGGAGCACGAACACCAGGCCCAGAGACCTGAAAAGATAGATTTATTCTAAGAGAGAACAAGATAATGGCAGAAGCCCAAACAGATAGTCCTGTTGACAACCCCAAGATTGATATTGCTGCGGCACCGAAGCCCGAACATAAGCCTGCCAAGAAACCCGACAAGGGTAGTTTTTGGTGGGGCACAGGCAGAAGAAAAAGCTCCGTAGCCCGCGTTCGGATAAAATTAGGCGGTGGCAAACTGCTCGTTAATAAAAAAGAGCTCAACGACTACTTCGCCAGAGTGCAGGATAGAGCCGCGGTCAAAGCGCCTCTGAAAGCAGTCGAGGGTGAAAAAACTTTCGACGTTTTTGTCAACGTCAGCGGCGGCGGCACTACGGGCCAGTCCGGTGCTGCGCGTTTGGGGATTGCTCGGGCGCTGAGAAACTACGATGAAAACTATATCACCGCACTGCGCAACGGCGGACATCTTACCCGCGACAGCAGGATGGTCGAAAGGAAGAAACCCGGACAGGCCGGTGCGAGGAAAAGATTCCAGTTCTCGAAACGTTAATTTGCATCTTTTACGTTTGGCTATTACAATAAGCCGCCGGAAAAGAGGCGGCTTTTTTGTTGCAGAAGGGAGAATTATACAGATGGAAAACGAACCTGTTGTTGCGTATTGCGGATTAGTTTGCACCGACTGCGGCGCATACAGAAGACAAAGATGCGCCGGCTGTTTCAGCGACAAGCCGATGTTCCGCAACTGTCCGCTTAAGAAATGTGCAGGCGAAAAACAGTTAACGACCTGCGCCGATTGCAGCGAATACGAAGATTTGAGGCGATGCAAAAAGTTAAACAGCTTCCTCGCGAAGGTGTTTCAGTTTGTCTTTCGTTCTAACCGTATCGGCAATCTGGAACAAATCCGTAAGGATGGGTTGGAGTCATTCAAAGAGAATTTATCTGCATAAGGAGTATTTATGATTCGTGTTGCGATAATAGGGGCGAGCGGCTACACAGGAGCCGAGTCGATAGAGATAATTCTGCGCCACAGCGAGGCGGAGCTTACCTACCTTAGCGCGCTTCCGGAGGAATGCGGCCCGGCCGAGGAGGTTTTTCCGCGTTTCAAAGGTCGCTGCGGTTTGCAGATTGAGCCGCTGGATATCGACAAACTATCAAGTATGGCTGACGTTGCACTGTGCTGTCTGCCGCATAAAGTATCGATGGGATTCGTGCCCAAACTTCTAAAAGCCGGGCTGAAAGTAGTCGATTTCAGTGCTGACTACCGAATTAAAGATGTGGAAGTTTACGAAAAATTCTACCAGGTAAAGCATACCGATACAGCCAACCTTCAGCGGGCGGTTTATGGCCTGCCGGAATTGTTCCGTGAGCAGATAAAAGGTGTAGATTTGATTGCCAATCCCGGCTGTTATCCGACAGGTGCTTTATTAGCTGTGGCACCGTTACTGAAGCAGGACCTTATTGGAACTGACTCGATTATCGTCAACGCGGTAACCGGCGCATCCGGAGCGGGCAAAAACCCGTCGGTTAAGTTTCATTTTCCGAATATGAATGAAAACCTTTTTGCTTACGGCATAGGCGCGCACCGTCATATGCCGGAGATAGAGCAAATCGCAGGTGTTATTGCTGGTTCGGACGTTCAGGTTCTGTTTCAGCCGCACGCAGGGTCTTTCGACAGGGGAATTCTATCGACTGTATATTGTCAGCCGAAAAAGGAAGCTTCCGGCGAAGAATTGATGAAGCTGTATAAGGATTTCTATGCAGGTGAGCCGTTTGTGCAGATACTCAATAACGCGCCTGCGGTTAAAGATGTCGCAGGGACGAACTACTGCCATATTTTCCCGGCTTTTGTGAAGGGCAAGATTGTGGTCTTCTCTGCGATTGATAATCTCGTAAAAGGCGCATCCGGCCAAGCGGTTCAGAATATGAATATAATTTTCGGCCTCGAAGAGATCCTCGGTCTTGAATAGAACTTGGAGAACGCAGATGACAAATAATACTATCACGGGGCCGAAGGGATTTTTGGCGGCGGGAGTGAAATGCGGGATAAAAAAATCAGGCGGCGAGGATTTGGGACTGATTGTCTGTCCGACCGGCGCAAAGGCGGCGGCTGTTTTTACGACTAACAAAATCACCTCGGCGGCGGTTGAGATATGCAAACAGCACGCTAAAAGCGCAGTTACCTATGCAGTAGTTGCGAATTCAGCCAATGCCAATACGTGCACGGGAAAGCTCGGGATTAAAAATGCGATAAAGATGTGCGTTGAGGCGGCTAAACATATCGAAACCGACCCGCATAATATGCTTGTCGCTTCTACAGGGATTATCGGCAGACAGCTGGCAATCGACAAAATAGCAAAAGGTATAGCCAAGGCCGCTGATAAGCTGTCGGCTTCTGCCAAGGCCGGGCTGGATTTCGCAAAGGCGATAATGACGACTGATACCAAACCCAAACAGGCAACTCGGCGGCTTGAAATATCCGGCAAGAAGGTGAAGATAGCAGGAACGGTCAAGGGGGCGGGAATGATTGCGCCGAATATGGCGACGACGCTTTGCTTTATTACTACCGATGTAGCTATAACAAAACCGTTACTAAGCAGGGTGTTAAAAGGCGCTATCGGCAATTCATTGAATAAACTGACCGTCGATGGTCATCAAAGCACAAACGATACAGCTATTATTCTTGCATCAGGTCTTGCGGGAAATCGGCCGATTGTCAGTCAGTGCCCGCGATACAAAAAGTTCGCAAAGGCCTTGGCAGATTTGTGTGAGGATTTGGCCAAGCAGATGGCACTCGATGCGGAAGGCGCGACACGGATGTTCAAGGTCGTTGTTAAAGGCGCAGCTACAAAAGCCGATGCGGCAAAGGCGGCAAGAGCGGTGGCAGATTACGACCTTGTAAAATGCGCGATTCACGGCGGCGACCCCAACTGGGGAAGAATTATTTGCGCGGTTGGTTCATGTGGAGTTAAGCTAAATCCGAAAAAACTTTCCTGCAAGCTCGGTGAAATAACCGTTTTTAAGAACGGCAAACCCGCGAAATTTGACGTTAAAAAGGCTAAAAAGGTGATTTCGGGGGCGGAGCATACGATAACGGTGGATTTGGGGGCGGGGAAATGGAGTGATTTTTGCTACGGGTGTGACTTAGGTAGAGAGTATGTAACGATTAACGCGGATTATCATACGTAAGCGGGGGATGATTTCTGCAGGTTTTATGACAGAAAACGTTTGAAAAACGGATGAATTCTGTTAGAATTTTCTGTTTTTACGTTCAAAAAAATATTGAAAAGTAAGAATTTGTTCAAAAAGGAGTATGAGAAGTGAAGAAATTTAGAAATTCCGTTGCATTTTTGTTTTCTATGTTTGTTATCACGTCCACAGCTTTGGCGGGGCAGTCCGGCGAGATGTCCACAGCGGGGACAGCAGATATTGCTGAGGCCGCAGTAGGTGCGATACCGTGGCTTTGGTGGGTGGCCCCGATAGGCTCTGTGCTGGGTCTGATTGTCGCGTATTACTTCTATAAGACGATGACGGCCTCGGAAAAGGGCAACGAGAAAATGGAGGCAATTGCCTCTTATGTTCGCGAGGGCGCCTATGCATATCTATTCAGGCAGTATAAGGTGGTCGCGTTTGTGTTTTTGATTCTTTTTTTGATATTCGTATGGATGGCGTATAAGGGAATCCAGAACCCCTTCGTGCCTGTGGCCTTTATTACGGCAGGTTTTTTCAGCGCATTGTCGGGCTTTTTCGGGATGAAGAGCGCGACGATGGCGTCGAGCAGGACGGCGCAGGGCGCGCTTCGCAGCTTAAACAGGGCACTGCAGGTTGCGTTTAGAAGCGGTGCAGTGATGGGTCTTGTGGTTGTCAGTCTCGGACTGCTTAATAT
This sequence comes from uncultured Pirellulales bacterium, assembly GCA_964468375.1. Classification (GTDB taxonomy): domain Bacteria; phylum Planctomycetota; class Phycisphaerae; order Sedimentisphaerales; family Anaerobacaceae; genus CAYXUW01. Next base: position 16,436 of record CAYXUW010000003.1, read on the forward strand.
CGCATTCTGGTACTGGCTACTTGACCGGGTGGTTTATACGCCTGAGCATATGCAGAACGGGCTGGTCTTTTGGGGACTGACCCTCGTAAGGGCGGGTATGGACCCGTCGCATAAGCTGGCGGAAATTACGACGACGATGATTACGTTCGGTATGGGCGCATCGACGCAGGCATTATTCGCCCGTGTCGGCGGCGGGATTTATACCAAGGCGGCAGACGTCGGAGCAGACCTTGTTGGCAAGGTCGAAGCTGGAATTCCCGAAGACGACCCGCGGAATCCTGCTACAATCGCAGATAACGTCGGCGACAATGTCGGTGATGTGGCCGGCATGGGGGCGGACTTATTCGAAAGCTACGTGAATTCGATTCTGGCGGCAGCGGCACTTGGAGCGGCCTTATCGGCGAATATACTCGCAGCAAAAGGAATAGACCCCCTCAGGGCGGTGCTTGCTCCATCAGTGGTGGCGGGAATCGGCACGCTTCTTTCCATATTCGGAATTTTAATCGTGAGATGTAAAGAAGACGCATCTCAGAAAAATCTTCTGCATGCACTGCTGACGGGGACGCTGTCAAGCTCAATCCTTGTGGTTATTGCGATGGCGGTCCTTGCGTGGGCCAACTGGATAACATGGGGCATATTCGGCTCGGTTGTGGTCGGTTTGTTTGCCGGTGTGCTGATAGGGCAGTTCACGGAGTATTATACCTCCGATGAATACAGGCCCACCCGCGAGATTGCCGAAGAAGCCAAGCTGGGGACGGGAACGGTTCTCATTACCGGTTTTGCAAACGGGATGATGTCGTCGGGATTACCGGTTTTGACGATAGCTGCTTCTATTATAGCAGCATTCGGCTTTGCGGGCGGTTTTACAGATATGTCTTTAGGATTATACGGCATAGGTTTTGCGGCGGTGGGTATGTTGTCGACTTTGGGCGTCACGCTGTCGACCGATACCTACGGCCCAATTGCGGATAATGCAGGCGGCAACGCAGAGATGAGCGAGCTCGGGCCTGAAGTTCGCAAAAAGACAGACGCTCTCGATGCACTTGGTAACACAACGGCGGCGACGGGCAAAGGTTTTGCAATCGGCTCGGCGGCCCTGACTGCTATGGCGCTTATTGCAGCCAATATCGAAGAGATAAAAATGTGGATTGGCCGACTTGCCTCGGAAGCACCTGATGGTGTTTACAGGGTAGGCGAGGTTCTTTTTTCGGCACCGCAGAAACAGGTCGAAGGCGCAATAAATATTACGACGGCCCATATTACTGATTTGCTTATGGCTTACGACCTTACTGTTATGAATCCGCGGCTGCTGGCGGGGCTGTTCCTCGGTGCGATGATGGCATTTTTGTTCTGCGCGATGACGATGAAGGCGGTCGGCAGGAACGCCGGCAGAATCGTCGAGGAAGTCCGCAGGCAGTTCAAGGAGATTCCGGGCATTATGGAAGGCAAAGCCAAGCCCGATTACGCAAGCTGTGTCTCGATAGTCACGGCAGGGGCACAAAAGGAGATGGTGCTGCCGTCTCTGCTGGCTATTATCGTACCTGTGGCCGTAGGAGTCGTTCTCGGCGTGCCGGGTTTACTTGGGCTTTTGGCAGGTGCGCTGTCTTGCGGTTTTGTTACCGCTGTTACGCTGAATAATGCCGGCGGCGCATGGGACAACGCCAAAAAATATATCGAGAAGGGCAATCTCGGCGGCAAGGGCTCCGGCGCACATAAAGCCGCTGTGGTCGGCGATACTGTCGGCGACCCGTTTAAGGACACATCGGGGCCGAGTTTGAATATTCTAATTAAGCTTATGAGTATGGTCAGCTTGGTCTTTACGGGCGTAATTTTAAAGTTTGCACCTATTGTAGGGCATTGGCTGAACCTGCGTTAATCGCCGCAGGTTGACTAACGGTTGGCTGTCGTGTAATCTATCGGGGTGGCCTGTTCGGGCCATCCCGTTTTTTATTGAATAGAGGATATAGGTTGGCAAAGAGGCGAAAAACAACGGCCCGCAGCTTTGCTCTGGCGGCGGCCAGAGCGGCGGACGAACGGCGCTGCAAGGATATAGTGGTACTGGATTTGAAAGGGAAATCGCCCGCTACCGATTATTTCGTGATTGCGACGGGCACGAGCGACAGGCAGAGGCGGGCGGTGGCGGATGAAATCTGTGAGGCGGCGAGGGAGATGGACTGGCAGCGTTTCGGCTCAGCGGGCTACGAGCAGGGGCGGTGGATACTGCTGGATTTTGTCGATGTGGTGATACATATCTTTGACCGTGAATACCGGGAATACTACGATTTGGAACTTCTCTGGGGCGATGCTCACCGGCTGAAATGGGAAGGGGCCGCCAAGTAATGAAACCGGTTATTACAGTGCTGGAGGAGAAGATTAGTGCAGTTATGGCCGCTGTGAGCGGCCAGAGCGGCTGTTCAGCGATGGTTCGGCCAGCAACGGACGCTAAGTTCGGCGATTATCAGGTCAACGGCGTAATGCCGTTAGCAAAGCAGATAAAAACTGACCCGCGCAAACTGGCCGAGCAGGTCGTCGCGAAGCTCGATATAAGCGATATATGCGAGAAGCCGGAGATAGCGGGGCCAGGTTTTATAAACCTGCGACTGAGGGCGGGGTATGTTGCTGAAGCCGTTCTGGAGGCGAATAGAGATGCTGAGCGGCTCGGTGTAGAGAAGACGAGCAAGCCAGAGACGGTTGTAGTTGATTTTTCGGGGCCGAATATCGCCAAGCAAATGCACGTAGGGCACCTGCGGAGCACAATCATCGGCGATTGTATCTGCCGAATGTTAGAATTAGAGGGGCACAAGGTCATCCGCCAAAATCACATCGGCGACTGGGGAACACATTTTGGTATGCTTGTTCAGCACCTTCATGAGCAAGCATTCTTCAAGCAACAGGATGAGAATCTAAAGAATATATCTGAATCTGTTGAGCGTTTTGACATTAGTGACTCGGAACAATTTTATATAGAAGCAAAGGAAGAATTTGACCTTGATGAAGAATTTCGACGGCAGGCTCGTCAACGAGTCGTTGAGTTGCATGAGCAGTCAAACAAACATACGGTTCATTTATGGGAGCATATTGTACAAGAGTCAAGGAAACATTATCAGCCAATATACAACTATCTCAGCGTGTTATTAAATGAGTCCCATGAGAGGGGTGAGAGTTTTTATAAGGGTATGTTGCCGGGAATTGTTGAGGAATTACTAGAACGCAAGATTGCCGAAAAGTCGGAAGGGGCGGTTTGTGTGTTTCCGGAGGGGTTTAAGAATAAGGAGGGTGAGCCGCTGCCGTTTATTATCCGGAAAAGTGACGGTGCGTATTTGTATGCGACGACGGACTTAGCGGCGATTCGATACAGGGTGAAAGAATTAAAGGCGGACAGGATAATCTACGTCACCGATGCGAGGCAGAAGCTGCATTTCGAGATGCTGTTCGAGGTGGCGAAGATGGCGGGATGGGCTGAAGATGTTGAATTGGTGCATGTTACATTCGGCAGTGTATTGGGAGAGAACGGCAAGCCGCTGAAAACAAGAGAGGGCGAGAATGTAAAATTGAAAGAGCTTTTGGATGAGGCGGTCGAGCGGGCGAAGAAAGTCGTAGAAGAGAAGAATCCGGAGCTTCCGGCAGGCAAGAAGGCGGAGATAGCGAAGGCGGTCGGGATTGGTGCTGTGAAGTACGCGGATTATTCCAATAATCGCGAGAGCGATTATATATTCAGCTTCGATAAGATGCTGGCGATGGACGGGAATACTGCTCCGTATATGCAATATGCATACGCACGGGTTAAATCTATTGTTAGGAGAGCTCCTGAAAAGGGTGTAGATGTTGAAAGTGAACGAGCAAAACTGGACAAGTTGGTTTTGAATGAACCGGCTGAGCTGGATTTGGCGAAGCAGCTTATTCGTTACGGTGAGGCGATAGAGGCAGCAGCGGCAGATTACAGGCCTAATTATTTGACGAGTTATTTATACGAGCTTGCGCAGAAGTTCAGCGTGTTTTACACGAATTGTCCGGTTCTGGACGCGGGGCAGGACAAGAGGCCGACAAGGTTACTGCTTTGCGATTTGACGGCAGAGACCATCGGGCACGGTTTGAAGGAGTTGTTAGGTATAGAAGTTGTAGAGCAGATGTAAGGGGTGAGATAATGGAAATAGTCGAGAAAGATTTACACGTGAGCAGCAGGAGCCGTAACCAGATGATTGATATTACCGGCCAGGTTGGGGCGGCGGTCAGCAAATCCGGCATTAAGAACGGCGATGTGATAGTTTACTGTCCTCATACAACGGCGGGGATTACTATAAATGAAAACGCAGACCCATCTGTTATGCACGATGTACTTTTGACACTCGAAGAATTGATACCTCATCGCCGAGCGGGGTATCGGCATTCAGAGGGCAATTCCGACTCGCACAGCAAGAGCAGTCTTGTGGGGTGCAGCGAGCAGGTTTTGATTAAGGAAGGCCAGCTCAATCTGGGGACGTGGCAGGGGATATTCTTCTGTGAATTCGACGGGCCGAGAAGCAGAAGGGTATTTGTTCAAATCCGCGGGGAGTGAAAGTAGGTAATTTTTTGTTTTTTCAAATTACAGATTGCGGTGAGTATGCGCGCTTAAAAAAGGCGAGGTGGTGGTGCCGGCTGGGGGGGAAACCGGGTAACCACACTGCCTCGCCGAGGTTCGTAAGCTCCCGGGGAGCTTTATTTCATTAATAGGTAGAAAACGCTAACTTTTCCGGAAGGATACGTCAAATAAAAAAATGAAAAAACAAATTTTCAGGAGAAATTACCGTCCCAACCTACACTCTCTTAACCTATTCAATATACAAGGAAAGGGGGAAAAATGCAAGGCAAAATTCGCTTTTTTTCGACTTTTTTTGGGGTTGGCTCAGCGGCTTATTCTGCGTGGAAATCGTCGTATGAAATGACTTGAATACTTGCGCTTATTGATGTAGGTTATAGCCGAAAGAGCTAAAAATACCAGTTTTTTCGGAGTTTTTCGATGACAAAGTCAAGCAATGTGCCGGTAGCTAAAAAGATAACCCAAACCGCCGGGGACATTCATTCCAAGATATTAAAGAGCAAGAGCCCGACGATGACGATTCCGATTCGTTCTCTGGTGAACATCAAATATCAGCCGAATGTCGGTTATTTCGAAATGCTGGGAAAGAAAAAGCAGCGAACACTGACTGTAAGAACAGTGAAGACTTTCGCGCAGGCGCTTAAGATGATGTCGCTTTCCAAGGAGCTCATCGATACTAATGATATAGCGACGAAGCGAGAGGCGTATTATGTTTCCAAGAACTGGGGGAAGGCGGGTTTTTCCGAACAGGCGGAGTCGGATACGATTATGGACGATGTGGAGGCGATGTTCGCCGTCAACCGTGAGCAGCTAAGATTTATACCGGAAGAAAAAGGGGGCGAGATAGCGGGCAAGCTTATAGTTGTCGACACCGATGCCAAAGGCAAAAAAATCAAAATCGACTGCACGAGGTTCGGCTCGGGGGCGTATTCGATACCTACGGACGTGGAGAACCTTAAATTTCAGAGCCAGGCGAAGTTTGTTCTTGCCATCGAGACGGCGGGTATGTTTCAGCGGCTGGTTAAATACGATTATTGGAAGAAGGCGAAGTGTATTCTTATCAGTATGGGCGGTGTACCGACGCGGGCGTGCCGAAGATTTATAAGAAGGTTGACCGACCAGCTGAAAATCCCAGTTTATGCCTTTGTCGACGGGGACCCTTATGGTTATTTTAATATTTACAGGACACTAAAAGTGGGTTCCGGCAGGGCGGCGCATCTGAACAAGTTTTTCTGCGTTCCCTCCGTGAAGTTTCTCGGTGTGACGCCGGAGGATATCGTAACCTATAAGCTGCCTACGCATCCTTTGAAACAGGTGGACATAAAAAGGGCCAAGGATGCGCTGCGAAACGACCCGTTCGTGAAGCAACATAAGCCCTGGCAGAAAGCAATTAATCAGATGCTGGAAATGGGTGTTCGTGTGGAGCAGCAGGCATTTGCGAAGTACGGGCTGGATTTTGTGGTCAGTAAGTATCTTCCTTCTAAGCTGAAGAATACGTCTAAATTTCTGCCTTAAGGTTTTTAAGCTGGTAAAGATGTTCAGGGCTTGATATGTTTTTGTGTGAGGCGAGTTTTCCGGTTTTAAGCTCTTAATTTTTTCAATGGCAAGAATTTCGGAAAGAATAGAACTGGTAAAAGAGAATATTAATTCCGCCTGCGGCCGTTGCGGGAGGGAGCCTGGGGAGGTAAAGCTCGTTATCGTAACCAAGTCCGCCACTATCGAGGCCGTAGAGGAAGTTATTGGTCTGGGTTTTACCGAGCTTGGTGAAAACCGGGTTCAGCAATTGAAGAGGGTATCGGCTCAGATAGATGAATTTTTGGCCGGAGGCGGCACGGATTTGCCCAAAAAAGTTAACTGGCATATGATAGGACATCTGCAGCGTAATAAGGTCCGACAAGTTTTGCCGATGGTTTCTCTGATACATTCGGTTGATACGTTGCGGCTGGCCGAGGAGATAAACGCTTCCTCACCGAAGATGAATTTGTGTCCGAGGGTGCTTCTGCAGGTTAATACCTCGAACGAGCCGCAGAAGTACGGTGTGCCGGTGGGAGCAGCAACGCATCTGGCTGAGCAGATAGAGAGTTTGCCGAATTTGAAGCTCGTTGGATTAATGACGATGGCGCCGCTGACGCACAATAAGGATGTTATTCGTTCCTGTTTTGTTCGGGCGAGGGAGCTGTTCATCGAGATGCGGGGGGAAAAGATAGTCGGGCCGGAATTTACCGAACTGAGTATGGGTATGAGCTCTGATTACGAACTTGCGGTCGAAGAGGGTGCGACCATCCTGCGTATCGGCTCGGCGATATTCGCCGGCTAAGGGCTGAAAAAAAGCAAAAAAACACAAAGTGCCCCCCTTAATAAGCCGACAATTAGCATACTGGTTTCTGTATAATGTGTATTGGTTTTTCAGGAAATCTTTTTAATGTAGAATTTGTGAAGTCCCATAATGCGTCGATAACCCTGAGAAGGTAAACGAAATGGAAAAAACGGAGCTATTGAGTACCCTTGAATTGCCAAAACGCTTCATAGACGTTTTATACCTTACGAATGAGAGATATATACCGTCCGAGATAAAGCGGCTTTTGAAACAGAAAAGGCTTTCTTGCACAGTAAAGCCGATAGATACGTTTTTTCGGATGCGCGATCGGCTCGATCTAATCGGGACCGTCATTATAGATGTTAAAGACCTCAATACCTCACAGCAGCGTTATATGTCACGGATAATTGAGACCCTGGAGATGAACAATATTGGTGTGATTTTGCTTAACGAACGGCAGGAAATGCCCGTTAAGAGCTTTTCTTTAGCGCCGGCCAAGAGCAGTTTCTCTATGAGCGGCTCAACAGAGTCGTTTTCCATAGATGAGCTTTGGGTCAGAATCAGCTTAAATCTGGCTTATCGCAAAAAGGGTTCAGAATATGCTGTGCGTCCTGCGATGCCTCCAAAGCAGGTCCAGGCGATTTACAAAAACAAACTGGCAGAGCAGCTTAGCACTACGGGCGCATTAGTTGAGAACTTGTCTGAACAGATGCGTTTGGCTGGTCTTGTTCAGCAGGATTTTTTGCCCACTAAATTCCCCAACACAAATAAAGTGAGATGGGCGACAACTTTTCTGCCTGCTGAGTGGGTATCTGGTGATATATTCGATATTGTCCGCATCGGTAAGCAGCATATAGGTTTTTATGTGGCTGATGTAGTGGGGCACGGTATACCTGCGGCACTATTGACGATTTTTCTAAAGCAAGCTTTGGTTCCGGGGGAGACGCGAGACAACAATTACCATATATTCTCACCTGTAGAAGTTATGAACAACCTGAATATACGTATGGCTACGCAAAAGCTGTCGGGTTATCAATTTGCGACCTGCTGTTATTGTTTACTGGATTTAGAGACTCTGCAGTTGACATATGCACGTGCCGGACATCCTTATCCAATCTTGATTAGGCGCAATGAGGAGCCGAAACAGTTGGAGTTACGCGGTTCTCTGCTCGGAATTTTCAAGCAGTCCGAGTATGTCCAGCAGACCATACAGCTTCAGCCTGGTGATAAAGTGATGCTTTACTCCGATGGAGCGGATCCGTTTATTGGTAGTCTTGATGACCCAATGGGCTTTAATTTTAGCGAGAAATTTCTTGAACTAAAGGACCTTCCTGTTGTTGAGATGATGGATAAGTTCAGTTCGCTTGCGCAAAGTCATTTAGTTGCCCCATCTGAAGTTGATGATATCACGGCCGTTTCCCTTGAAATACTCTAACCTGTTCCAAATTCCCGCGGTAAGCTTTAAAATATCATTCCCACTGGTACTAAAGAATCAAAACCTTCTCGTCCGCTTTTAATGCCCTCACAGTTGCAATACAGCTCTTGCCGCCCGTTTTTTCGTTCGCTGCCTGCTATATAGGCGGTATTCACTACCCGGCGGGAAATTGTTTGCAAAGCTGCGGTTTTTGACTGTATACTCATTGAGCTTAATCGGAAAGCATTTAAATAGAGAAGGATAGGACAATGGCACAAAAAGACAGTGATTTGCAGAAGATAAAAGAGCTTATTGAAATAATGAAGCAAAACGGGCTTGTCGAAATAGAGATAAAGCACGGTGATGACAAGATTTTTTTGAAGCGTTCTGAGCCCCAATCGTCCTTCGGCGGAGGTGCAGCCGCCGTGCCTGTAATTGAGCCAGGTGTTCCGATGCCTCCCGACCGGAGCAACGGAACACGAACGTCAAGACCAGAAGCTCCTAATTTCGATACACAGCCCCCTGAGGATTTAGTGGAGATAAGGTCGCCTCTTGTGGGGACTTTCTATGCAACACCAAGTCCCGACTCGGAGCCGTATGTTGAAATCGGTTCGCATGTTGATTCTCAAACGGTTGTTTGTATAGTCGAGGCAATGAAGGTAATGAATGAAATAAAGGCCGAAACCAGCGGAACGATTGCTGAAATACTGGTGACCAATGGCCAGGCGGTTGAGTACGGCCAGGTACTTTTCAGAATTAAGCCGGAGTAATCGGCTGTGCGTCTTGTGTGATAGAATATACCCGATAGAGGTACGGAGATATGTTTTCAAGGATTCTTATAGCAAATCGCGGCGAGATAGCATTACGTATTATCCGTGCCTGTCGCGAGCTTGGTGTCGAGACAGTGGCGGTTTACTCGGAAGCGGACCGAGATGCTCCGTACCTGCAGCTTGCCAACGAGGCGATTTGTATAGGCCCTGCCAATTCGTCTGAAAGTTATCTTAATATTCCTCATATTATAAGTGCCGCCGAAGTTACAGATGCGGAGGCGATTCATCCGGGGTATGGTTTTTTGGCGGAGAATGTCCAGTTTGCCCAGATTTGCCGGGATTGCGGGATAATATTTATAGGTCCTCCCGTGGAGGCGATGAAATTGCTCGGCGACAAAGCCCAGGCGCGGCAAATAGCGCATAAAGCGAAGGTGAAGGTAGTGCCCGGTTCTGACGGGACTATCGAAAATGAATCTGAGGCCTTAAAGCTTGCCAATAAAATCGGTTACCCTGTGATGATAAAAGCAGCCTCGGGCGGAGGAGGGCGGGGTATGAGAGTGGCGCATAATGACATCAGTTTTCGTTCCGCTTTCGGTGCGGCTCAGGCGGAGGCGGAAGCCGCCTTTGGGGACGGAAGCGTTTATCTCGAAAAGTGTATGGTTGAGCCGAGACACGTGGAGGTTCAGGTTCTCGCCGATCAGGAAGGGAATGCGGTGCACTTTTACGAAAGAGACTGCACTATTCAGCGAAGACATCAGAAAATGATTGAGGAATCGCCTTGTACCATTCTAGATGAACGGGACAGAGAGCGGTTATCCGAAGCCGCTTTGCGGATTATAAAGCAGGCCAAATATGTCAACGTTGCGACGGTTGAATTTATTCTGGACAAGGATAAAAAGTTTTACTTCATTGAGGCCAATACGCGCATACAGGTCGAGCATCCTGTTACTGAAATGGTTACCGGACATGATTTGATTAAGTGGCAGATAAAAGTCGCCGCGGGTCAAAATATTAAGTTGAGCCAGAGGAGCATCAAGCACAGAGGTGCGGCTATTGAGTGTCGAATAAACGCCGAGGACCCCACCAATAATTTTGTTCCATGTCCCGGGACCATTACGCGGTATATACCTCCCGGCGGTCCCGGAGTCAGAGTTGATACGCACATTTCAGAAGGATGGAATGTTTCTACAAGTTATGATTCGATGATTTGCAAAGTTATTGTTCATCAAAGGACACGAGCCGAGGCCATTTCGACGATGAAAAGGGCTTTGTCTGAGTTTGTTATTGAACCAATAAAAACCACTATCCCGGTTTGTTTAGATATTCTTTCGCATAACCTCTTCGCGAAAAGTAAAATTGACACCGGTTTTGTCGAGCGAATCCTCTAACCGGCAGGGGGCTAACATTTCATTTTTCCGGCGATACTAAATCTTCGTAGGTTTCGCGTTTTCGGATGACAGAAAACTTGTTTCCATCGACGAGAACCTCAGCGGCTCGGGGGCGTGCGTTGTAGTTGCTTGCCATAGTTGAGGCATAAGCTCCTGCGGTAAATATACTTAGCAAATCTGTCCGTTTTACCGGCGGTAGGGGCCTGTCTTTTGCGAAGAAATCGGCACTTTCGCAAATTGGGCCGACCACATCGACGATTTCGGTTCCGTCTAATTGCAGGTTTTTATCCCGTTTAGGCGGTGTGAATTTGCTATCGATTTTTGTCGGCCAGATGAAGTGAAATGCGTTGTATAACGGCGGGCGAATCAGGTCGTTCATTCCGGCGTCGACGATAGCAAATTTCTTTGAGCCGCTGCTTTTTAGATATAAGACCTGCGTTATTAAAATACCTGCGTTGGCGGCTATACTTGCACCAGGCTCCAGAATCAGCTTGAGCTCTTTGTCTTTGAGCATCGGCGCAATGGCGGCGGCGTAGTCGGATGCGGTCGGTGAGTGGGCGGTTACATAATCGGCGCCGTATCCTCCGCCGAGGTCGACCGCTTCTATCTTGAATCCATCGGCACGCAACTGCTCAATTAAGACTAGTATTTTATTTATTGCCTCGACGTAAGGTTCGACGGTGTGGCCGGCTGAGCCCAGATGTATATGAATTGCGCAAAGCTCGACCTCGCCATTATTGCCATAATCGGTGAAGACTTTTTTTGCCCTCTCGATGTCGACGCCGAACTTTGTTTCTTTCTTGCCGGTGGTAGTGTAGGTATGTGTTTTCGGGTCAACGTCGGGATTGAGTCGCAGGGCGGCTTTGGGTCGTTTGCCGTGCTCTTTTGCCAGGCGAATCAGGTTTTCCATCTCGGCCTCCGACTCGATGTTGAAGTATCCTATCCGTGCGTCTAATGCTTCGATGATTTCTTTGTCGGTTTTTCCGACACCGGCATAGACTATTTTTGACGGGTCGCCCCCCGCCTGCAGAGCACGATATAATTCTCCGCCGCTTACGATGTCAAAACCGCTGCCGGCATCAGCCATAATCTTCAATATATTGATATTTCCACAGGCCTTGACGGAATAACAGACAGTAGTATCAAGCGCACTATAGGCCTTCTGAACTTTTTGCAGGTGGTCAAGAAACGTGGCCTTGCTGTAGATATAAACGGGCGTGCCTGTATCGGCGACTATTTTGTCAATTTCGGTATTCTCTGCAAACAGTTGGCCGTTTTTGTAGCTGAAGTAATCCATAATATTTTAAAATCGCACAGCAGTATTAATGATTTATCAGACCGGCAGTATAATAAATTCCCCGCTAATTGCAAGAGTGCAGTCAGTAGTGTTTTTATGAGCATTCAGATAAGGAGGGTAGTTGTTTGGGTGCTGCGGTATGCAAGTATAATGGAGGGTTCTCTTGTAACAAGAGAACCCTCCATTTTTGCGTAACTTATCTTGGTATTTTCTACCAAACCGTTACGCTGCCTCTTTATTTCTTCTTAGCTTTCTTTTTCTTTTTAGCTTTCTTCTTTTTTGCTGCTTTTTTTCTTTTCTTTGCCATTATGTAATCACCTCCTTTTGGCTGATTAAATTCCTTCCGTGCTTAAACCAATTTCATAATCGTAATGCTTATTCACTTTTAAAAACTTTGTCAGACAAAAAGTTAGCATTCATATTATATTTTTTATCGTCTAAATCTTTAGAAATTCTTCATAAAATTTTTCGTTGTCGACGTTTTACATAACTTCTCATATTGTTTATCATACTGTTTAACAAAGAGGCGAGAGTTATCTTACTGTGATGAAAATTTTGGTTAGAGTTCCGGTTGCAACTTTAGTTTATGCTTATGTGGAGGGAGTGTTTTTTGTTTGGTATGTGTGTTAAAACCCGTTTATTTTAACTTATTTCAACGATTTTGGTGTTTTTGATTTGGGAGAAAACAATTTTCGTTTTTGTCAACCGTGTATATTTTTAAGTGGTGTCGGAGATAAAAATCAGGTAGAAGTTAGTTTGCTTTTTTGGTATTTTTGATGTTTGTTAGAGCTTTTTACCGGCTAAAGTTTTTTTGATTTTTTTGTAATATTTTTTTCTAATAATCCACAATTTGCCTGTTAGTTTTTATGATTAAGAAAAAAACAGCTTTGTTTGGCGGCACCTTTGACCCTGTTCATATCGGTCATACCACTGTTGCCGCCGCGGCCGCGGAACACATCGGTGCGGATAAAGTTGTCTTCGTACCCGCGAAGCGTTCACCTCTTAAAAATTCTTCTCCCGAAGCAGGCGATGCTGACCGGCTGGCTATGATATCTCTTGCAATCGCCGACAACGAGAGGTTTGATTTGAGCGATTACGAATTGAGAAGGCCCAAGCCCAGCTATACTTTGGAAACTGTAAGGCACTTTCAAGCCGAATATGGTTTTGGGGATTCGATTTACTGGCTCGTGGGTGCTGACAGTATCGATGAATTATCCCGCTGGTATGGTATTGCAGATTTGATTGACGAATGTAATTTGTGTGTGATGTTCAGAGCCGGCTACGCCCACCCGGATTTTACGAAATTTGAAGATGCCTGGGGGGCTGGCCGGGTTGAAAAGCTTCGAAGAAATGTTATCCCGACACCTCTTGTTGATGTAAGCAGCACGGAAATTCGGCGAAGGGTGGTCGCCGGGGAAGATATGACCGGTATGCTTGTTCCTGCGGTTGCCGAGTATATCCGCGAGCACAACCTCTATCAGTCTAAGGCCGGGGGCTGATTACCCCTGCCGCAGGTTTTTTACCGATTCTTTAAGCCAATCATACCAGTCGGTCATACCCTGGCCGGTTTTTGCTGAGATGGGGAAAATTTCAATATCTTTATTTAACTTGCGGGCGTCGGCTTTTACCCGTTCTATATCGAAATCAATTTGTGCTCCTGTATCCAGCAGGTCAGTCTTGTTTATAAGCATTGCTTTTGACTTTGCGAATATGGCTGGATATTTAGCCGGCTTATCGTCACCTTCGGCAACAGAAAGGACAGCTATCTTGCCGGATTCACCTAGTTCGAAAGCCGATGGGCAAACGAGGTTTCCGACGTTCTCTATGAAAATCAAATCCAAATCGTCGATGGGCAGATTATCTAATGCGCCGCTTACCTGGGCTGCTGACAGGTGGCATGCTCCGCCGGTTTCTATCTGAATTACCGGGGCTTTGGTTGCCTTGATTCTTTCGGCGTCCAAATCGGTTTGAACATCGCCCTCAATAACACCGATTCTGACTGCGTTTTTCAGTTCGCTTATGGTTCTGACAAGAATTGTGGTCTTGCCCGAGCCCGGCGATGATATCATATTCAGGCACAGCTTTTTCCGTTCAGATAAAAGCCGGCTGTTTCTGCGGGCGTATTCTTCGTTTGCGATGAGGATTTTTTTGCCGACGTCGACTCTTTTTTTCATTGCGTTACTCCGTTTCGAATTCTATCTCTTCGAGTATCAGCGGTGCGTCAGGCAGCAAATCGAACTCGGTGCTTTCGCACTTCGGACATTTTGGCTGACAAATCTCGAAGTTGAAAATTTCGCTGCAGCTTCTGCACTTACCCTGTATCGGTTTGTGTTCTATTTCCAGTTTCATACCTTCGCAAGGCGTATCTTTGGCAATGGCATCAAAGGCGAAGCTGAGAATTTCGTCATTTACGGCGTTGAGCATTCCACAGCTGATTTTTGCGGAGACCGGCTTCGCGTTTTGCTTTTTGCTCTCAGTGGAAATTGTCTTCAGCAGACTTTCTGCAACTATCGTTTCGTGCATCAGCATATCCTCGGCAGTTCGCGTCCGTAGGGCATTTGTACAATTCTTTTTCCGCCGATTTTGGTTTTCATTTCCGCCGTTGGCACATCGCTAACTTTTACCACCTCTCCGATTATGCTCGCGTCTTCGCCGAGTTTATGGCTTTTGCAGATATTAAGGCACTCATCGGCCGAGTCCGCTGGGACAATTGCCACAAGCTTGCCTTCATTTGCGATGTTGAGCACATCGAAGCCCAGCATATCGGCGGCCGCCTGCACGGTTGGGTTGATTGGTATATCGGCCTCGTTGATTTCGAGGCTGAGATTGCTTGCCCGGCAGATTTCATTAAGCGTTGCGGCCAGTCCGCCGCGAGTCGGGTCCCGCATAAATTTTATTTCGCCATTTTCAAGCAGTCGTTGGGCTAGTTCGGCGATACTTGCGCAGTCGCTTTTCAGTCTTGATTGAAATTTAATGCCTTCGCGCTGCGAGATGATGGTCATACCGTGGTCGCCTATAGTTCCGTTGATAATGATTTTATCGCCGGCTGTAATTTTGTTGTAACCTAAGTCAACGCCGGGCAGCCGGGTTCCGATACCGGCGGTATTTATGAAGATTTTATCTGCTGCACCGGCTTCGACCGTTTTGGTATCGCCGGTAACGATATTGATGTTATTCTCACGGGTTGCTTCGCTGATACTGGTCAAAATTTTCTCCAGCAGCTCGAATTCAAGACCTTCCTCGATTATAAGCGACAAGGACAAGGCAACAGGCACTGAGCCGGCCACTGCTAAGTCGTTCATTGTTCCGCAGACGGCGAGCTTGCCTATATCTCCGCCGTTGAAAAACAGCGGCTTTACGACATAGCTGTCCGTTGTAAAGCATATAGAATTGGAAGCTAGGTCTAAGTTTGCCGAGTCGGCCAGTTCGGAAAGGGCGTCGTTTTTAAGTTTTGGCAGAATATGATGGCGGATTAATCCATCGCTTAATTGGCCGCCTCCGCCGTGTGCGAGTAAGATTTTTTCGGTTTTCTTTTTCATTGCGCACGTCTCTTTCGGCCGTACTTAAACCATGCTGCGCAGGCTCCCTCAGAGCTAACCATGCATGGGCCGATGGGGCTTTGAGGTGTGCAGGTTTTTGCGAACAATTGGCATTGCTGCGGCTCAATTAGCCCGCACAGCACTTCGCCGCATCGGCAGCCATTTATTTCCCCACCTTCTGTTTCGGATACGTTGAATTTTTTGAAGGCGTCGAATCGGCTGTATTTGTCTTTTAGCTTCAGGGCGCTTTTTTCTATTTTCCCGAGTCCTCGCCAGTAGCCGTTAGCTGTTTCGAAACATTCGGCGATGGCTTTTTGTGCCGTGGTGTTGCCCTGTTCGGTTACGACAGCGTTGTAGATGGATTTTAGTTCTGTTTTTCCTTCGGCAAGCTGGCGGCAGATTTCGGCAAGCCCTTCGATTATCTGCATCGGCTCGAAGCCCGCCACAACACAGGGCCGATTGAAATCTTTTACAATTTCTGCGAAGGCGCCGTATCCGATTATCACGCTGACATGGCCTGGGCAGAGAAAAGCGTCTATCTTGTGATTTTTCTCGGACAGCAGCGCCCGCATTGCGGGCACCACCAGTTTATGACCGCTCAGAATGCAGAAGTTATCGACGTTCTCTGCCGTCGCTTCTTTTACGGCTATCGACGTTGCCGGTGCGGTCGTTTCAAAGCCCACAGCAACGAATATAATTTGTTTTTCGGGATTGTCTCTGGCCAGCTGCAGGGAATCTTCGCTGCTTAGAACTACTTTTACGTCGGCGGATTTTTGTTTTGTTTCGAGCGAGCCGCCATTGCCGGGGACGCGCACCATATCGCCATAAGTGGCAATTATACAATCGTCACGGTCGGCCAATTGCAAGACGATATCAATATAGCTCTGGTCAGTGACGCATACGGGGCAGCCGGGGCCGGAGAGAAGTTTTATCCCGTCCGGCAGGGTCGACCTTATGCCGCTGCGGAAGATAGAAACCGTGTGAGTGCCGCAGACCTCCATTATGTTGATTTGCCGTCCCAGCGTTTCGCATGCAGTCCTCATAATCTGTTGTGCTTTATAGATTCTTTCAAGCATTCAAAACCTACCCTGAAATTTTGTTCTGCGTGTCGTTGAATTCGTCGATTTCAGCAATGAGCTGCCAGGTTTTTTTTGCTTCTTCTTCATCGACGAGTGCGATAGCGAAGCCGGCGTGTACAAGCACCAGACTGCCCAGCTTGGCTTCCGGCAGTAGCGTGGTTTTTGCTTTGTAGCGGTTGCCCATCGCATCGACTACAGCGTTGTCACCCTTTAGTTCTACTATTCTCGCTGGTATTGCTAAACACATTGTTTGTATTATCTACTGTTATTTATCATTTTTGCAGCTATTGCCGCCTGGCCGAGAGCTATTCCACCGTCGTTAGAAGGAACGTCCCGGTTAAATAATACGCAAAAATCGTTTTTCTTCAAGAGCTTAGCCAGACGATTGGCCAAATAACGGTTGCAGAAAACGCCGCCGCTTAATGCGACCACGTTTAATTTTGAGCTTTGCCTTGCTTTTTCTGCCATCGCAAGCAGGGCGGCGGCGAGGCAATTGTGGAATTTCGCTGAGACAACATTGCTGGTTGTTCCTTTTTCAATATCTTCGATTAGCTGCTCTATCATTTTGCACAGGTTAAGCCGAAACGGCTCACCAGCTTCTTCGACGAGCTGAAAGTCGTAATGCTCTTCGATACCGGTTTCTATGATTGCTTCGAGCGCCATCGGCAGCTGCGCGTCGAAATGATTGTAATTGCCCAGCCCAAGCAGAGCGGCTACCGCGTCGAAAACTCGGCCTAAGCTCGAAGTTTCCACGGTATTAACCTTTTTTTCGATTTGCTCTAATACGATTTTCTGTTTACTTTCGTCCGGCTCGATTTGCTTAAGTAATTGTTTGAGTTTCTCTAATTTGAGGTTGTCTCCGTAGGTTTTTTTAAGCAGTCCCAGCAGAGGTCTTACAGCTTCTTTGCTTGCTTTGTCCGCACCGGCCAGAGGGTAATAAGCTAAATGTCCTAATCGCTCGAAGTCATCCAGTGATGCAATCATACATTCACAGCCCCAAATTGCTCCGTCCGTCCCGTAGCCGGTGCCGTCGCATTCGATGCCAATAACGGGCCCTTCAGAGCCGTGTTCGACTAAAACCGATGCGATATGCGCCCAGTGGTGCTGCACTTGTATTATCTTAACATCGGGTATCGAAAGGGTATACTGCGTTGACATATACCCCGGGTGAAGGTCGCATACGGCGATTTTCGGTTTGACCTCGAACAGTTTGCGTAAATGTTCAATTGAATCGATGTAGTGGTGATAGACCTCTGCGTCCTCGAGGTCGCCGATGTGCTCGCTGCATATAAGCTGATTTTGTTTTGCGAAGCAGAAGGTGTTTTTCATATCGGCCCCGGCTGCGAATATATCGTTTCGGCAGCTTTGTTCGGTTAAAATAGGCGTCGGCACATATCCTCTTGCTCTTCTTAGAGGGACCGGCTGTTCGTCCACAAAGTGAATAATCGAATCGTCGACCTGCCGATAAATTTCCCTGTCGTGCATCAGAAAGGCATCAGCAATGCCTCCGAGTTTTTCCATGGCGATTTTGTTTTTGCAAATCAGCGGCTCATCGGAGATGTTTCCGCTGGTCATCACCAGGACTTTTATACCTTCGGCGAAAAGCAAATAGTGCAGCGGGGCATAACAGAGCATAAAACCGAAAGTGTTGACGTCCTCCGCAACCGAAGGTGCTATGGCCGAGTTCTTTTTTTTGGGCAATAATACAATCGGGCTTTGTGGGCTTTTTAGTATCTGCTCGGCTGATTTACTCACGATAGCGTATTCTTTTGTGTCCCGAATGGAAGCAGCCATTAAAGCAAACGGCTTATGGTCTCTTTTTTTGCGTTCCCGCAGTCTTTTTACCGCATTGTTGTTGAGTGCATCGACAGCCAAATGAAACCCGCCGATACCTTTTATTGCCGCAATTTTTCCATCTGAGAGCAAACGTGCGGTTTTGGCGATTACCTTATCGGTTGCAGTTTCTGTTATTTTACCGTTTGCATTAGTCAACCATATCTTCGGCCCACAGGCGGAGCAGGCGACCGGCTGAGCATGAAAACGGCGGTCGGATGTATCCGTATATTGAGCGGCACACCTGCCACACATCTCGAAGGCAGACATCGTGGTATTGGGTCTGTCATAGGGTATGGTTTTAACTATCGAATATCTCGGCCCGCAGTTGGTGCAGTTTATAAACGGATACCTGTATCGGAAATCTTTTTTATCAGCCATCTCTTTGAGGCAGTCTTCGCAAACAGCCATATCGGCCGTTACCTGCGACAGGGCGGTCCCTGTGGATTCACTTAATCTGATTATGAATTTTTCTTCTTCATCGACCAGAGCTATATCGGAAACTTGATAGGATTTTATTTTTGCAAGTGGAGGTTTTTCTCTGCTGTTAAGGCGCTTTGAAAATTCAGATATTTTTTCTTCTACCCCCTGTAATTCTATTGTTACGCCCTTTGTATCGTTATAAACAAAGCCGGTAAGCCCTAGTTGGCTGGCTATTCTGTAGGCCGCCGGACGAAACCCCACCCCTTGCACACGCCCGGTTATAAGTATTCTTTGTCTTTTAATCAAGAACTGCTGACCTTGCCTTTCTGACTATTTTTATACGCACCGTTTGCAAAAGTGGTTCTGGGAAGCATTATAGTTTGCTTGCGTTGCCAGGGCAAACCTCCCTTTTATAATGTGTGGATGGACGAGGGACAGCATCGAGAATTTTGTTTGCCTCGGCCGTGCTTTTTTGTTAATATCACGGTACTTCGGGGCCTTAGCTCAGTTGGGAGAGCGCTTGCATGGCATGCAAGAGGTC
>CAYXUW010000004.1:0-31648 GCA_964468375.1 uncultured Pirellulales bacterium
GTTCGGCGGGGAGCACCGAATGTGTATTTGGTTGCGGATATGCCGTTTTTGAGCTATCAGGTGGGTATAAATGAGGCGGTGAGGAATGCCGGGCGGTTCGTGGCGGAGGCAGGGGCGCAAATGATAAAAATCGAGGTCAGCAGTGCTTATCTGGATGTGATTAAAGCGGTGAGCGATGCGGGTATGGCGGTTATGGCGCATATCGGGATACGGCCTCAGTGCATCAGTAAACTCGGTAAGCTAAAGGCGGAGGCGACCACGGCGGAGATGGCGGCTGAGCTTATAAGTCTTGCGGAACAAGCTGTCAATGCAGGGGCGGGGGCGCTATTGATTGAGGGGACGGCTGCGGAGGTGGCGGAGATTATTACTAAACGCAGCGAGGTACCGGTTATAAGCTGCGGAGCAGGGGTGGGATGTGACGGACAGATACTGATTGCGCCGGATGTATTAGGGTTGGGACAGGGGCCAAGCCCCAAGTTCGCGAAGAGTTACGGCAAGCTGGCGGAGGTGACAATCGAGGCGTTCGGTAAATACGTAAAAGAGGTAGAAAGCGGTGAGTTTCCTGATGACGGGCACAGCTATCATATGAAAAAGGGAGAACTCGAGCGGTTGAAAAATATGTTGAAATAGGTGAGCGAGGAAGGTCGCGAGTGTTTAGTATTGCGTAGTGCGTTGATGCGTATTGTGTAATACAAGCCGAGCAGGCAGCAAACTCAAGAATTACTTTTTATTTTCCCGCTAAATGCAGCATCGGGATAGTTAGTCGCTGAATGTCACTTCGATATTGTCGAATTCCCGTCCGTCACTTATCCAAGGGAAGTTGTCATATTGCTGGAATTTTATCCTGAAATCGCTGGTATAAGCAATCCCAGCATCGTCGAGATTTATGTTAAAGATTTGTCCGCCGGCACCTACATCCAATTCGTTTGCGTTGACCACTTGATGCCACGTAACGCCGTCGCTGCTTACTGAAACACCGTCGCCATTCTCATGACCTGTAAATATATCAGGCAGAGAGTGTACTTCGTCGCCATTTGCAGCCTCAGCTTGAAAGAATACGAGAACAACGTTGCTCCGTCCTTCCAGGTCTAAGTGTAGAACAGCTTCGTTAAGTGCATAATTGCTGTTGGTGTTACTGTCCATTCGCAGTCGACCGTCGACAACCTGTATTCTCCCGTAGCTGTTGCTAGAGTAATAATCCCACCCTTCTGAAGGAAGTCCGTCATTAAAATCCTCGTAGAAAAGTGGTTTGGGTGCACCTTCAAACCAGCTATTAGCCATTATGACGAAGTCATGAAAAACAGTATTGCCGTCTTGGTCAATATCGGTGCCGTAGCACCAGTCCGTCTCGTTACCGGCTAAATCGTTGCAATCTGTATCAAGCCAGTGTAAAGTGAACAGCGCCAAATCAGCCCAGTCCACGTCGCAATCCGGCTCGAAATCGCCCGGTGTGCCGCATTGGCGGGAAGATTCGATATTGGACCACTCGCTTTCGGCTACGGTAGAACCTGCTTTTACTCTATACCAGTATGTTTCTCTGGAAGCCAACCCGCAAAATTCATAATTTGTCTCGGCTATCCACCCGCTGTTACTATCGACCGTTGAAAAACAGGGGTCGCTGGAACACTCAGCGTAATATTCGTCGGCTTCGGGCACCGCATCCCACGAAATCAGATTGCACAATCCCGGCGTTATATTTGGTTCTGCATGAAGGACGGGGGGCTCTACATCGCAGGTAATGCAGAAGTAATCACTGTAGTCATAGCAGGATGAATCCGTTGTTGATGTAATTTTTATTCTGTAGTCACAGTCCGTTATGACCTCGGGAACACACCAGTTGTAAGAACCATCATCAGAGGTGCTTGAAGCGATAGGTTGGTCTAATGAGCCGCCTTTATAGAGGTTGATACTCACATAGTTTGATGGGTTACAATCGGAACTCCATGTTACATCATAGCATCCGCCGCATCCCCAAGTGCTGCTGTTCGTGGGGGAAGTAACTGTAATCGAACACGTGCACGGAGTATATATACAAAAGTAGGAATCACTGTAGTCATAGCAGGATGAATCCGTATATGATGTAATTTTTATACTGTAGTCACAGGCGTCAGGCAATGATGTTGAGGGTGTCCAACTGTACGAGCCGTCATCGTAAGTGATGGAAGCAATAGTTTGTACGAGTGAACCTCCTTTATAAAGTTGTATCTTAACATAGTCGCTGGGATTATTACTGGAAGTCCAGTTGATAGTATGTGATATGCCCGTTTCCCAGTTACTGCTGCTGGTTGGGGAGGTGACTGTAATGTCGCATTCAAGATCAAGATCATGTAAGAACTCAAGTTGGCCGGGATGACCGTCATATATCTGGGCGTTTTGGAGATGACCGTGTACATACAATGCGTGGTCTGTTGCTAAGGGGTCTGCATACCAGTAACATTCTTCGCCCGAGATTCTGTCGTTGCCGTTGTCATCAGCCGGACCAATCATTCCTTGCGTGAGATAGTAAGTGAAGACGCCGTTATTGAAACAGCTGCACTCTATACACTCTTCATCGTCATCACAGGCAGTAACGACCACGCCGTGGCCATTATCGTCGAGGTCTTTTGTTTTCATTCTTGCTGTCAGGTCGGCGGCGAACCCATCCCCTTTTTGAGGGGTTGCATTACCAATACCTTTTACCTTTGCGGTGATACCCTTGATTTGTCCGCCTGAAAAACATGCGTCTATGAGTACAACGTATGTACCAGGGAAGTCAGCCATCCAATCCCCCAGTTCGTCATCACGAATGCAGTTTTCGGGGTAAATATAGATTTCATCGGCCCCATCATAAGGAACTAAATATTCATCCATGCCGTCGGCCTCATCGTATGGATAAACGTCATAATCAGGATACGACCACCCGTGGCCGGAAAAGTAAAACACGCATATATCATCCTCATCCGCGGCGGCACACTTATTTTGAATAGCTGTGTAGATTTGATTTTTCGTTACCGAGTATTTCAGTAATGTTATGTTCGTGCTGTTCCAGTTTTCCCAAGTTAACAGGGCGCTGTAAACATCGTCTGCGTCTTCGTGACAATAGTTGAGGTCGCTTCCAGTGCCCTGATAATCTTCAATACCGCATATTACAGCATAATAAGTAACTACACCATCAGCGGAGGCCTCGGCAGGCCTTGCCGTAGCGACAAGAATTACAGCTGTAATTAACAAAATTAGTGTTAGTTTTCGCCCAAAGAAGAAATTGCATAATAGATTTTTGGCGGCATAACACGCGCGCGAAAATGAATTGTCATTATTAGGAACTAACTGTGACATTTTTTCCACCTCCATTGCGTACAAAATGTTGCCTACAATGTCTTCCACATCGGTTTGAAAGGTTGCTCCTTCAAACCTGTATTATACCGGCTTGATGCAAAAAGGCAACAAAATATCAGATGTTTCTAAAAAGTTTTCTCAATTGAACACAGGGTGACGCCTGTGATTGTTTACAAATCATCCGATAACAGGGAACAGGTGACCATTGATTATAACTGTAAAAATGCAGTTTCTAATACGCCCGGCAGGATTCGAACCTGCTGCTGCGGTCAATTAATGGCTATTGTAATCGAAGGTCTGATTGTTCGACTGTATTGTTCTGTATGCCATATCGCCGTTATCGTGATAGGAGTAATCCGCAACTCCGCCATCAAGATGACGGGGCTAACTCGGACAAGTGTTGACAGAGGGGGCGTCTATGGGTTATGGTATTGCCATTATGAAAATTGCGTTGAGTTGGTTGAGTGATTATATAGATACGGGCCTGCCGCCTGAGGAAATCATCGGGATTTTAAGCGACCTTGGTCTGCCCTGCGAGGGCACGGAATCCATCGGCGGCGATGTCGTGTTCGATATCGAGGTAACCAGCAATCGCGGCGACTGCTTAAGTTATATCGGCATTGCCCGCGAATTAGCAGCCGCGACGGGCAAAAAGTTAAAAGTCCCAGCAGTCGAGCTTGACGAGTCGGCGGATGACGTGACTAAGTTTGCGTCTGTCGAGGTTGCGGAGCCGGATTTGTGCGGCCGATACACCGCCCGGATTATCGAGGGCGTAAAGGTTGGTCCTTCGCCGGACTGGCTCAGAAATCGGCTCGAAGCGGTCGGTTTGCGGAGCGTTAATAACGTGGTAGATGCCACCAACTACGCGATGATGGAAACCGGTCAGCCGCCGCACGCTTTCGACTACGAAAAAATATCGCAGGGCAAAATCATTGTTAGGAAAGCCAAAGCCGGCGAGGAGCTTATCAGTATCGACGGCACGAAATGCAAGCTCACACCGGATATGCTTATTATCGCCGACCCTAAGGGGGCGGTAGCTATAGCCGGTGTTATGGGCGGGGCCGATACCGAGGTAAGCGATGCGACAACAACGGTTCTCCTGGAGGACGCGTTCTTCGCCCCGCTTAGCGTGCGTAAGACCTCTCGCGGACTTGCGCTGCCTTCGGAGTCTTCTTTTCGTTTTGAGCGGACTGTCGATATCGAAATGGTCGACTGGGCCTCGAAGCGGACCGCCCAATTGATTACACAGGTGGCCGGCGGGAAAGTTGCCAAAGGTGTGATTGACATTTATCCAAAGAAGCCGGAGAAAAAACAAGTATCCCTGCGGCTTGACCGTTTGAACAAATTACTCGGCATTGATGTCCCGCCGGAGGAAACAGTGAACATTCTTTCGGGGCTGAATTTCCAGCCGGCGCAGAAAGATAGTTTGATAACCTGCACCATTCCTTCGTGGCGCAGCGATATTGAACGTGAGATTGACCTGATAGAAGAAGTTGCGCGTGTGTATGGTTATAACAGGATACCGGCGGAGCAGAAGATTCGGATTCAGGTTGTCCCCGTCGATTCGCGCCAAAAGCTGATTAAATCTATAGGGGCGTATCTCAACGGCTGCGGTTTTTATGAGACGATTAATGTTTCTTTTCTTGATGATACCGCTGCGAAGTTATTCACTGTTGAAAACCCCACTGAACATTTAGACGTAAATGATGTAACAAGGAAAAGCGCGAATCTGCTCCGCCAGATGCTTTTGCCTTCACTGCTTACCGTTATTAAGACCAACCTTAATGTGAAAAACAGACCTTGCAGGATTTTCGAAATCGCCAATACTTATGTTCCCCGCGAGGGACAGGACAAATCAAACACCCTGCCGATTGAAAAAACCAAACTGGCAATCGCCTGTGATGGCGACTTCTCGCTTTTGCGAGGTGTTGTCGAAGGTCTGATAAAAAGTGTCAATACCGATGCTGAGGTAGTTTTTGAGCCGGCTGAGCTAGCTTGGACGCAGACCGGCGCGCAAATTATAGTAAATTCCCAGCTTGTCGGGACAGCCGGTATTGTTTCCGGGGCGGTCAAAGACAAGTTCGACTTCAAGGAGGTGACACCTATTGTAGCGGAGCTGGATTTTGAGATGCTTTGGTCTTTACAGTCAGTCGATGTTAAAGTAAAGCCGATACCGAAGTTTCCGGCTATAGAGCGGGACCTCTCGATTGTTATCGATGAGAATGTTCGCTGGGCGGATATTGCTGCGGCGGTTCATAGCAAGGCGACCGATGAGCTGGAGGGTATTAGCTTTGTCGGCATATATCGCGGCAAAGGTATTCCGTCCGGCAAAAAAAGTCTCACCCTCAAACTTACATTCAGAGACGAAGACGGCACTCTAACGCACGAAACCGTCGACGGCTTACAGGCCGATATTCTAAAAGCACTCGCTGGATCCACCGGCGCGGAGCTGAGAACTTTATAATTCGTACTTTGCTTCGATTTCGCCTGACCATATTTTTATTGATTTTCCCTTTCGGATTTGGTATAAAGAATATAGCAGGCTGACCCCTGTGATGTCCGTATAGAAAATATGATTTGAAAAAACCGATACCCAGTATTCAGGGAAATCAGACCTTGACGGGTCGGAAATGCCTACTCGATAGGACTTTCGGACGCAAGCGGCGATTACCCACTTAGATATAATGGGTTTCTTCAAGCGCTTTCTTACGGCATCGGCGGAGGAAGGCCTGTCATTAAAAGGCCTGTTTATACGGGCCTTTTTTATTGCTTTTAAAGGTCCTAATATCGGGCTGTAAAAACACCGAAATTACCATTTGCACCCTTAGAAAAAAGCCACGTACGGGGTTTTACTCTTAAGCTAGGCGCTATATTTGTCGATTAAAACAGCGTAACGGGGCCACAGGAGCGTATGGGTTCTCACTTACGGCGAAGGAGTCCTTAAGGTGCAGAAGCGCAGGCGCTTGTGGACTGGTGCTCTTTTTTGGAGAGGTAAAAATGCCAAAGGTGCGCAGCTTTACGGTATTGCCGGCGTTGCCGGATGCTTTGAAAGTTCTTGAAGCTATAGCACGGAATTTGTTCTGGAGCTGGAATGCCGATTTTATAGAGTTGTTTAAACGCATTGACAGTGATTTATGGACGGCTTGTGGTAATAATCCGGTTAAACTTCTCGCAAGTCTTTCACAAGAGCGGCTGGATGACTTGGCGAAAAACCAGGGGTTTCTATCGGCGGTCCGGCAGGCGGAGCAAAAGCTGAAATCGTATCTTGAGGAGCAAACCTGGTTCGAGAAAACTCATTCGAAATCAACGAAACCTCTTATTGCATATTTTTGTGCCGAGTTCGGCATTCACGAGTCTTTGCCTCTTTATTCGGGCGGTTTGGGAATCTTAGCTGCGGACCACCTAAAAAGTGCCTCGGATCTCGGTGTTCCGTTAGTGGGTATCGGGCTTCTTTATCAAAGGGGTTATTTCCAGCAGCAGTTGAACGTTGACGGTTTGCAGCAGGAGGTATATCTCGAAAACGATTTCTATAATATGCCCATTGAGCTGGTTCACGAAGAAAACGGCCGGCCATTGACGGTTACTGTCGATTTACCCACCGGCCCCGTCCACATCCAGATTTGGTCTATCACAATAGGAAGAGTTAAATTATATCTTTTGGATACCAATATACCTGCTAATTCATCCACGGACCGTATTATTACCACCAGTTTATACGGCGGCGACTTTGAAATGCGCATTCGCCAGGAAATTATATTGGGCATAGGCGGCTTAAGAGCATTAATGGCGATGGGTATTAATCCTGTTATCTGCCATATGAACGAGGGGCACGCCGCCTTTATGGCACTCGAAAGAATTCGGCAACTGAGAAACGACACAAATATGACTTTTACCGAAGCTGTCGAAGCTGCGAAGGCCGGAAATATTTTCACGATGCACACCCCTGTAAAAGCCGGGCTGGATGAATTTCCCGTAGAGCTTATCGATAAATACTTTACTAACTTTATCTCCGAGCTGGGAATAAGCAGAGAACAGTTTTTGGCTCTGGGCAGAATCCTTCCTGACGACGCTGGCGAATCATTTAAGATGCCGATTTTAGCATTGCGGCTCAGTAGCTATGTCAATGGCGTCAGTAAATTACACGGTCAGATATCACGGGAAATGTGGTCGAGCTTGTGGCCTGCTGTGCCTGTAAATGAAGTGCCGATAATCTCGATTACAAACGGAATACATATTAAAAGCTGGCTGTCGGATGAGATGAGTTCTTTGTATGACAGCTATCTCGGGCCGAACTGGGCCAATGAAACTATCAAAAAGACAACTTGGAACGGCGTTGAGCAAATTCCTGATGAACAGCTTTGGCAGGCACATCAGCACTGTAAGGGCCAGCTTATCGCATTTACACGTGAACGGCTTAAAGCTCAGATGAAACGAAGAGGCACTTACCATTCCGAATTGAACTGGGCCGAAGAAGTTCTCGATGTTGAGGCGCTGACTATTGGTTTTGCCAGAAGATTTGTTGCTTACAAAAGAGGAAATCTTCTGCTGAAGGACCCCCAGCGCTTCGTAAATTTGCTTAATAATCCCAATAGGCCGGTTCAGATTGTTTTTGCCGGGAAAGCTCACCCAAGAGATGCGGAAGGCAAAGAGATAATACGCCAAATTATTAATTTCGCATCGAAATACGACCTTCAGAGGCATATTGTTTTTCTTGAGGATTGTGATATCGAGGTGGCCAGAATGTTGGTTCAGGGGGTAGATTTATGGCTTAATAATCCCCGAAGACCTCGGGAAGCCAGCGGAACGAGTGGTATGAAAGCGGCGATAAACGGTGCTTTGGATATGAGCACGCTCGATGGGTGGTGGTGTGAAGGGTATAAGCCAGAAGTTGGTTGGGCTATCGGGACAGAGCAGACTTACAGCGAGGCAGATTATCAGGATATTGTTGATTCTCATGCAGTTTATAATCTGCTCGAAAATGAGGTTATTCCCTTATTTTATACGCGTTCCGCTGATGACCTTCCGAGGGCTTGGATACGCAGGGTCAAGAACTCCATCAAATCGATAGCGCCGCGATTCAATACTCGCAGAATGGTTACAGAGTATACACAGAAGTTTTATAATCCGGCTGCGGCCAGATGGAGATACTTGACTGCCGATTCTATGGCCAGAGCTAAAGCATTTGCACAGTGGAAATCTGATATGAAGCAGGCCTGGCCCGGATTTGCTATTAAAGATGTACAAATAGAGGTCAAAAACGGCGAAGGCAGCCAACCACTCGACCTTAAACAGCCTTACCTTAAGATCGGTTCCCAGTTGTCCATCAGTGCCTTAGTCAGGCTCGCCAGCGTGAAGCCGGACGATGTTTCGGTTGAGTTTTATAGCGGGCCGGTGGATTCCCGGGGAAATATTAAAAACGGCTCCGCTGTAAGATTGGATTACAAAGAATCTGCAGGACAGGATGGTGAGCACTGGTTTACCGGCTCAATGTCCTGCAAAAACACAGGACGGCAGGGGGTAGCTGTGAGAGTTTTGCCCAGAAATGTCGATCTTGTTAATCCCTGTGAGCTGGGATTGATTCTCTGGGAAACAATTGGAATTGGTGGCAACGGCGACGGCCAGTAGAAAAGACTGTATGCTTTTTTACCCTTTTTCTTTATTGCTCAAAAGCTCGTAAACCTGCTCCGCAGAGGTTGCTTTTTCAAGCTCTTCTTTGAATTCTTCGTTAAGCATCAGTCTGCTTATTTGGGCTAGCGCCTGAATGTGAGGGCCCGTCTGGTCGGCCGGTGAGACCAGCAGGATGATGATTGTTACTGGTTTCCCATCAACGCTTTTGAAATCAATCGGTTCGTTTGCTATGCCGATTGCCATAACCAGTTCCTTGACGGCTTTGCATTTGCCATGCGGGATGGCGATTCTGGAACCTATTCCCGTGCTGCGTGTTTCCTCGCGTGCCAGAACCGCGTCTAAAACCGTTTTCTTGTCCAGAAGTAAACCGTCGGCGTCGAGCAAGTCTATTAGCTCTGTTATTGCACTTTTCTTGTCTTTACCTTCCAGCGGAACTTTAGTACAGCTCGGCCGTAGAATTTCTGTTAGAGTCATCTTGCTTCATTACTCTCGAATATTGATATAAACCCTTAATTATATCGGATTATTGGCTTGACTGCAACAGATTTGAGAAAAATTTTGTCAGCCACCCGGTTCAGTTATATGCCGTTTTTTCCTCTTTACTTGCCAGCCGTATTGGGCTAAAATAGCACCCTGTTTATAGTTATGTGCTTGGAAATTGGCTATGGAAAAGATAAAGCTTTATGATACCACCCTGCGGGACGGTATGCAGACCGAAGGCGTTAGCTTTTCCCTTGAGGATAAGCTTTCAATCGCCAGATGCCTCGACGAGCTCGGCCTCGATTATATCGAGGGCGGATATGCCGCCTCCAATCCCAAGGAAATGAGCTTCTTCGCCGAAGTGGCTGGATTGGAGTTGAAAAATTCTAAAATCGTGGCTTTCGGCAGCACCTGCAGAGCCGACGCAAAAGTTGAGGATGATGCCTCCATCAGAGCTATACTTGCGTGCAAAACTAAAGCAGCTACCTTGGTCGGCAAGGCATGGGATATGCATGTAAAAGCCGTTCTCGGCTGCCCACTTGATAAAAACCTGCAGCTCTGTGCCGATTCCGTTGGCTACCTGAAAAAGCGCGGCATTGAAACTATTTTTGACGCCGAGCATTTCTATGACGGCTATAAAGATAACAGTGAATATGCGATGAAAGTTTTGACCGCTGCCGCCGACGCCGGCGCCGATGTCCTTGTGCTTTGCGATACCAACGGCGGCTCAATGCCGGAACAGATTTATGAAATTACCAAAGCCGTCTGTGAGAAATTTCCTTCTGTCCAAATTGGCATCCACACACATAACGACAGCGACTGTGCCACCGCCGGCGCGTTAGCAGCCGTTCGTGCTGGTGCTCGGCACGTCCAGGGGACCATCAACGGCCTCGGCGAACGCTGCGGAAACGCAAATCTCTGCACTGTTATTCCTAACCTTGTTTTCAAAATGGGCTTCGATTGTTTGACGCCCGAAAAAATCAAAACCCTTACTGAGGTCTCGCGCTTCATTTTTGAGCTTGGCAACCTCACGCCTGTAATGAATATGCCCTATGTTGGCGAAAGCGCCTTCGCTCACAAGGCGGGCCTGCACGTCGACGCTCTGCGAAAAGAACGGCGCACCTATGAGCACATCGACCCCGCTCTCATCGGCAACGAGCGACGCTTTCTCATCTCCGAGCTTAGCGGCAAATCCAACGTTCTCGCCGAGCTTGAAAAAGCGAAAATCGCCCAGGACAAAAAACTGGCCAAAAAAATCCTCACTCGCGTTCAGGAGCTTGAGAATGAGGGCTACCAATTCGAGGCCGCAAATGCTTCCTTCGACCTGCTTGTCAAAAAAACGCTCGGCACGTATAAGCCGTCTTTCGAGCTTGTGAAATACTATGTTACCGTGGAAAGGCGCACCTCGGGCGAAATGATTAACGAGGCCACCGTTAAATTGAAGGTCGGCGATAAAATTCAGCACGTTGTCGGCGAGGGTGACGGTCCCGTCAACGCTCTCGATGCCGCCCTGCGCAAAGCACTTAAAAATATCTATCCCGCCATTAAGGATATTCACTTAATCGATTATAAAGTGCGTGTGGTCAACGCCAAAGCCGGCACCGCCGCACGCGTCCGCGTTATTATCGAGTCCAGAGACAAAACCTCAGTCTGGGGAACGGTCGGCGTTTCCGAAAACGTCATTGAAGCGTCCTGGCTCGCCCTCGTCGACTCCGTGGAATATAAGCTGCAGAAAGACGTATGATAATTTAACCCCGCCCCGAAAAAGAGAGCAAACGCCATGCACACGAGGATTATAAATGTTCGTGATGGCTTAATGCTTTTCACATCCGCCCCGATTTGCAGACCCCTTTTTACGGCGTTCGATATGTGTTATAAAAGCTCCGATAGAATCTCGGCTTGTAGTTCTTTTATTACGTTTAAGAGTAGCACGGCATCTTCATACAGTCTTTCATAAAGCAGCAGTCCGTATGAGGGCAGCTTCCGTCCGAAGTCCCGAAGCACGGAGTATTGCCTTCCGCACTCTGAATGGCACGGATAAGCTTCGTCTTATCCATCTTGCCGGGTTCTATGCCTAAGCTCTTTGCTTTTTTTCTTACTTCACCTAATCTCATAATCGTTTTCCTTTGCCAATCTCGTTCCTTTGCTGGTTAATTTTTTACAGGTTTATACTAATATCGTCAAAAAACCTGTGCCGAAAACAGCAAATTTTATAAATTTTCCACTCCGTCAACGCCCTATAATTCGCCGACTTAATAATCCGCTAATCGTCTTTGCCGTCGGTTTTCCGACATACTATTGACGTCCAATTGGAAAATTGATATAGTCTCTCTCTTTATTAATTGCTGCAGGAGACAAAAATGGAAACACCGCGTTGGAGTAAAGTCAAAAGGTCGCGAAAGAGCGGCTTCCGCGCCAGGATGAGAACCAAAGGCGGCCGAAAAGCGCTCAGCAGAAAACGCCGCTTGGGACGTTCCGTTAACGTCTCCGCGAAAAGATAGAACAGGATATGAAAAAGCGAAGGCCCCTGATAATAGCCGCGGCTGTGTTCGCCTCCCTCGTATTATTACTCCTGTTGTGCCGCCTCTTCTGGCTCCAGCCGATGCGCGTAGTTGCCGGCTCAATGCGGCCCACCCTGCAAAAAGGCGACCTCATCCTCGTAAATAAGCTCGCCTACTCATTCGGCAAACCCCAGAGAGGCGATATCATCTTGTTTAATGCTGATGGTTTTGTGTCTAAACATACTCTTCGCAATAAAAATATTATTAAAAGAATAATCGCTCTGCCGGGGGATCGCATTAGCATCCAGCCGCCTTATATATACATAAACGGCCGACCTCTCAAAGATCCTCCCATTTTCGAAGAAATTAGCTCTGGCCGGGATTACGCCGGCTACGGCCTCCCCGATACAACACAGTTTCCTGATGCCCCCTTAAAGACCGCTGAAGATGAGATCATGCTTTCGCCCGACCAGTATTTTCTCATCGGAGATAACACTGCCAACAGCCTCGATTCCCGCCACTTCGGCCCAGTTAACGCCTCCAGTATAATCGGCAAAGTTACTCACATCCTCGCCCCATCCAACCGCCGCCGACCAGTAAAATGACTCTGTTCATTGCGAATCACGCCTGTCCCCCGACCTTTTGGCGGGCCTGTCCACCTCCGGCGAACTGCTGTTGGTTTCCGACTCGCTTGTCCTCGATTGTTTCTGTCGGGGGCGGCCATCCGGCAGAACTGCGCAATTAGGTTAAAAAACCTGCGTAACACTAATGCCCCTCTCGGCCTACGGAACCAACACCAACTTTAGGCAAACAATGAACTCACTGCCTCATGCCATGTTCATTGCCCTTTCGCAATCCAAACTTGATTCACAATCCTTTTCCAATTTTTGAGAATAGGCATGCAACTTCCTGATAAGTCGCTACCACAAAGAAGTAAGTGATACTTACAAATTATGTTATCCAATAATTGTAAGGCAGAATCCACATCCCCAAATGTTGGAACTTGGTTTTGCTTTCGTTTTAAATCATGATGAACAACCCATTTATCAATAAAGGTTTTAATATGCTTTGTCTCATTATTAATTACGGCAATATCTTTATTTAACCACTCAATGTTTAGTTTATCGCTTTCCTCATCAGCAAATCTGTTGAAGACATTATTTGCGTCGTCATTGTCTTCCTGACATTCTGACCATCTGTCACAGAATACAGAACGGGTCAACACGTTTTGATTCTTTTTAATGTTATTCAATAAGCTCAACAGAGAGAATGTTTTAAAGTCTTCGGCTTTGTATGTGTCAATTATCCTCCTGACGCCTACCGATAATCTTGCTACATAAAGGTCTGCTATCCAACTGAGATAAGAAGCCATATACAAACTCTTTTTGGGAACTACTATATCACGAGTCTCATTGAAGATATGTCGGCTTTTTAAAAGTTGCCCCATTTCATTTGCGATTTTGGCAATCGCATCTTCCCATTTTTTCAACAAACTATCATTCTGATTTTTTATCACTCGTCCATTCCTCTCTTGCCATTTGCTCTATAATTACAAGCAATTCATTCTTAGTCATTTCCTAATCTGTAGCTTGTCGGTATCTTACTATTAATGTCATTAAACACATCTTGCACCGTTCTCGCTTTTTTCAAGGTTGTGTCCACTACAAACACCTCCTTTGCAGGATACGCTGCATTCGCTAACGGTATTTGCAACTTTTGGTCATTCGTCAACAAACCATCCGCCTGTAAGAGATACAAGACCGGTTCTATGTCATAAAAGTCATTTGATATGTCTCTTTTTATACGAGAACCGTGTATGTTTTCTTTAAACATCAAATCAAGACTATACGTGAAATATAGGCGAGTCCTCTGCCAAATAAACCAGTTGCTATTTGCATGATGTCCGATTTCTTCTGAGAAAAGTTGATTTATGATATTTCTCATTTCACGATCTGTAGAGTAAACCCAATTTTCAAACCGACGCGCCCTGTCCGTTTGCTTACGAATCGCCCTTGCTAATTCGTCTTGTTTGCAAAGGTTGCCGTACAATATTCTTGAGACTTTTAATAAACTTTCGATGGTAGGATCAAATGTTTGACGGCAATATTCCGCTTCCTGTTTAATGAATTCAGTTTCAGTCTTAATAGTACTACTTCTAAACGATTTTGTGGCACTTTCGTCAACAACCGACTTCACAGGACAAAGACTTTCCTTCTCTAACTGAGAGAGTTTTGATGACGAGTATCCCATATTTGCTCCAGCCTTAATTGCGAGGTCAAATCCTTTCAGTAATTCTATAGGATCCTTGTCTGGAGTTTGGTTCTCGCTTATGAGGCATTCAACAGCCAAGGTATTAGGCAAAACAACATTGTAGTCTTTAGCAAATGCACATAATTTATCCTCACATTGATAAAGGGTGTGAAATACGCTTTTGTCAATTACCAACAGCTTTGGCACGCTCGTTCCCTTTTTGTCTCGAATTTCTACAATACTCTCCGCTGTTGCTTCCGCCAATTTTACCTCTTTTCCCAATCCCCCACAACCCTTTTTAAATTGCTGTTGGTGCCTCCGGTTCGGCCATTGTTCCATATTACTTCGTCTCTCTGGGACTACGTAATACTAACGCTCCTCACTCGCGTCCTCCGGAACCAACAGCAACTTTAGGTGAAGATTTTGCCTCGTTTTTTGGAAGTCTTTGTCAACTTTTGAAAACTTTTGAAGACTTGTTAAAAAACAACCGCCGTTGCCCTCTTTCAGTGCATTTTACGAATTAACTCGGATTCATCCTTTTTCTATGAACTATGAACCACCAACTATGAACTCCTCCGCCAACAGGTGGAGGAGAATTTCAATCAAAAGCGCGCCTACCACCTCGCAAAAATACATTTCTAAAAAATATTTTTTACTCCTTTTCTAACATTGAATTGCGGGCGGCAAGCAACGTGCGACTGTTAACTTTTTCACATCATTCGCGCAGGTTCCTCCAATTATAGAGAGAACGTCTGTTCTCGGAACGTTCTTTGACACGTTAATACAACTATCCGCTTTCAAAAAGCTTTCAACGGCTTTGCGCTCCCGCTGCGCGCAGGGAAACTTCAATCAAAATAAACAAATTATGCAAAACAAACCCAATTTCCAAAACGCCCCAATTGCTATAACTTCAGCTATAACAACAACTACGAACAATAAACAACGAACTATGAACTACTCAAAACAAACCCAATTCAAAGCCAAACAAAGCCAATTTTACTAATCCTGATAGTAAGCGGAGTTAGTGAAGGCGGCGAGGTTATTTATTTTGTCTTAGCCAGTGGACGAATTTTTCGAGGCCGAGCTGGATGGGCGTGTCGGGTTTGTAGCCGAGCTTGTTTACGGCTTTGGTGACATCGGCAAATGTGCGTTCGACGTCGCCGGGCTGAGGTGGCAAATATTCTTTAACAGCTTTTTTGCCGAGGACTTTTTCAATTTCGGCGACAAGGTCATTGACCGATATGGGGCGTGATTCGCCGAGGTTGTAGATATTGAAACCGGAGCATTTGTTAATCGCAGCGACGGTGCCGTCGATTATGTCGTCGATGTATGTGAAGTCGCGCATCATAGAGCCGTCGCCGTAGATGGGGATTGGTTTGTTCTGCTCGATGAGCTTTGCGAATTTATGTATGGCGAGGTCTGGTCTTTGACGCGGGCCGTAAACGGTGAAAAAGCGCAGGCAGGTCAGGTCGATTTCGTAAAGGTGGTGATAGGTATGGCAGAGCAGCTCGCAGGCCTTTTTGGTTGCGGCGTAGGGCGAGATGGGGAAGTCGACGTTGTCGGATTCGGAGAAGGGGACTTTTTTGTTGTTGCCGTAAACGCTGGAGCTCGATGCGAAGACGAATTTGCTGACATTATGTTTTTTTGTGGCTTCGAGCAGGACCATTGTCCCATTTATATTGACATCCGCATAGAGCAGGGGTTTTTCGATGGAAGGTCTGACGCCGGCACGTGCGGCGAGGTGGACGATAATATCGACGCCGTCGGCAACAATTTTGTCCACAGCAGCGTTGTCGCGGATGTCAGCTTCGGCGAGCCGGAAGTTTTTATTTTTAAGGCAGGTTTCGATATTACGGCGTTTTATTTTGGGGTCGTAAAAATCGTCGAAGTTATCGACGCCGATTACAGTTGAGCCGTTTGCGAGGAGGCGCTCGCTTAAGTGTGAACCGATGAAGCCGGCTGCTCCTGTGATTAATATTTTCATATAGACCTTTTTAAGTTTTTACGAAACGGTTGCTCTTCCAACACTGTGATATTCGATACCAAGCTCTTTAATTATGTTCGGGTTATAGAGGTTCCTGCCGTCGAAGATGATTGGTTTTTTCAGTTTTGTTTTGATTAGTTCGAAGTCGGGGTTTCTGAATTCCTGCCAGTCGGTGAGGATGACGAGTGCGTCGGCGTTTTCGAGGGCGTCGTATCCGTTCTGGAAGGTTTCGATTTTGCCGTCCAAAGCGGTTAGGGCGGCGGACGCGGCTTCGGGGTCGTAAGCTCTTATCTTTATTCCGCAATCAAGAAATTTGCTTACACAGTAGATAGCCGGTGATTCTCTAACGTCGTCTGTTTTTGCTTTGAAGGCGAGTCCCCAGACGGCGAGAGTGGTTTTGCTTTCACGGCCGGCGAAGAAACCAGTGACGCGTTTGGCGAATCTTTCCTGCTGGTTTTCGTTTACCTGCCGGACCGCCTGGGCTATCTTCATTTCGATTCCGTTTTCGGAGCCAGCGTAAATCAGCGCGCGGATGTCTTTTGGGAAGCAGCTTCCGCCAAATCCGACACCCGGGAACAAAAAGGAGCTGCCGATTCGGGAATCGCTGCCTATGCCACGTCTGACCTGTTCGATGTCGGCGCCGACTTTTTCGCAGAGTGCTGAGATTTCGTTCATAAATGAAATTCTCGTTGCGAGCATTGTGTTGGCGGCATATTTTGTCATCTCGGCAGAGAGAGGGTCCATAAATAATATCCGGTTGCCTCTTCTCATAAAGGGGCTGTATAACTGTTTCATTGTTTCTCTAACGGCGGGATTGTTAGTACCTATTATTATTCTGTCGGGGCTCATAAAGTCGTCAACGGCGGCGCCTTCTTTGAGAAATTCGGGATTGCTTACATAATCGAACGGGGTTTTTGTTTTGGATTTTATGATGTCGGTTACTTTTTTGCAGGTGCCTATCGGGACGGTGCTTTTTGTTGCGATTATTTTGTAGCTGTTAAGGTTTTCGCCGATTTGGCTGGCAACGGAAAGGACGGCTGATATATCGGCTGAACCGTTTGATGCCGACGGAGTACCGACTGCGAGAAATATAATAAGTGAATTGTCTATGCCGTATTTCAAGTCGGTTGTGAAGTGCAGCCGGTCAAGTTTTTCGTTGTGCTGGACCAGCTCGGTAAGACCCGGTTCGTAAATTGGTATCACGCCGTTTTTCAGGCCGGCGATTTTGTCATCATCTACGTCGACACATATAACATTGTTACCGGCTTCAGCTAAACAGCCGGCTGTTACCAGTCCGACGTAACCAACCCCGACTACGCAAATGTTCATTTTTATCTCCTGTTACAGCAAAATCCTGAAACTAATCAACAACCTCTATCATATCGGTATCAATTTCGACGCTTGTCGCCTGGCCGAGCATGTCAATTTGTAAAAGTAAGCGTGCGGCGCCTCTGGTTTTGACGACAATCCCCTGCAAGTCGGCTAACGGTCCTCCTATAACACGGCAGAGCTGGCCTGCTTTTAGATACTTATGCGGCGTCAAGGCGGCGCCTTTTCGAAGGGCCTGTTCAATCTGTGCCAGCTCATCGAGCAGCTTTTGCTGATTTTTTACTGCGAGCAGATTTGCAACACGGTTGGTTCGCAATACCTCAAGTCGCTGCTGCTCTTCGCCACAGAAGAACAGGTAACCGCTAAAGAGGGGCAGAAGTGAGCGCATTGTTCTGCCTCTCTGGCGCCTGACTTTCCAGCTCATAGGGAGAAAGTAGCTGATATTTTTGCTAATCAAATCTTTAGCGAGGGCTTTTTCGTTTCTGCTTTTGGTATGAGCAACCCACCAGGGGCCGGTGAAATCATGTATTGATTCGGCTTCAGGCCAAGCAATCGGCGGATTTTCGTTTGCTTTTAACAACTTCGTAATTCCCTCAATTCAGTCTAAGCTTTTACAATTTTGCTGCGGTTTTTGCTCACGGTTGCGGTAGCATTGCGGGCGTCAATTATGAGTTTGGCTTTTTGGACAATCCAGTCATAGTTGTATTCGCTGTGGTCGGTTGAAATTAAAACTGCGTCATAGCCGGCGAGCATTTTAGCCGAGAGTTTTTTGCTGGTCATCTTTAGGTCGTGCTGCCGCTGCTTGTGGGTTTTAGGAATATAGGGGTCGTTGTAGTCTACTTTAGCCCCTTTTTTCCTGAGCAGTTCAATTAATTCTATTGACGGTGATTCCCGCAAATCATCGATGTCTTTTTTATAAGCCAGTCCGAGGACGAGTATTTTCGAGCCCTTTAGGCTTTTGCGGCGCTCGTTCAGGGCTTCTATTGTTTTTATTACAACGTAGTGCGGCATAGAGGTGTTGATTTCGCCAGCTAGTTCGATAAAGCGGGTGGGCATTCCGTATTGTCTTGCTTTCCAGGTTAGGTAAAACGGGTCGATTGGTATGCAATGGCCTCCGAGGCCGGGGCCAGGGTAAAACGGATTAAAGCCGAACGGTTTGGTGCTCGCAGCTTTTATGACTTCCCAAACATCAATTCCCATTCTGTCAAAAACCATTTTTAGCTCGTTGACCATAGCGATGTTTATGCAGCGGTAAACGTTTTCGAGGATTTTTGTTGCCTCGGCAGCTTCGAGAGTTGAAACGGGTACGGTTTTAGCCACAACAGCGTTATAAAGTTTGCAGGCCATATTGCGACATTTATTCGTTAGACCGCCCACGACCTTGGGTATGGTTTTAGTATTGAAGTTTTTGTTGCCGGGGTCTTCCCGCTCCGGTGAATATGCGAGGTGAAAATCTCTGCCTGCCTTTAGCCCGCTTTTTTGAAGTATAGGGACTATGAGTTCACGCGTAGTGCCGGGGTATGTTGTGCTTTCGAGTACAATTAGCTGGCCTTTGCGCAGATATTTGGCAATTGTTTCGCTGCTGGCGACGATGAATTTCATATCGGGCTCCCGGTTTTCCGTCAACGGTGTAGGGACGCAAACTAATACGGCGTTGGTGATTTTAAGGTGGGACATATTACTGGTGGCCCTGAAGGTTCCGGCTTTTACCATTTTTTCAATCTGAGAATTAGGTATGTGCTTGATGATGCTTCGGCCGGCGTTGAGAGTCTTGACTTTTTCCGGGTCGATATCAAAGCCGAGCACCTTCAGTCCTGCTGAAGCGAATGCTTCGGCCAGCGGCAGGCCCACATAACCGAGCCCCAAGACGCCAACAGTGAATCTTTTGTTTTTTATTTTTCTTTTCCATTCTGTCGTTGTCATACTTTTACAGTCACTCCTTATTTGTTCGCTGAGGCCGGAGGCGGAATTTGACCCATAATAACTATGTCTAAGCCCGACCCGAGCTGTATGGCGATTAGTTTAGATATAAATGTGCGGGAAGTCAAACGAATTGACTATTCGGTAGCGGCTATTTTGCATTGACGGGCAGGAATAGATTATTTATTATTGGGATTAAATTCTTAAGTTCTTAGTGAATTTCTACGATTTATTTTGTCGTAACAAGTGTGCATTAGGTATGACCAATGGCTAAATCGCGGTCCGACAGTTTGAGTGTTTTATTTACCTGCGTGGGCAGAAGGGTGTCTCTGCTGAATAGTTTTCGCAGAGCGGGAAGGCGGCTTAAAATAGGTCTTTCGCTGCTCGGCACAGATGCTACGGAGCTGAGTTCTGCGCTGCAGGTTTGCGATAAAGGTTTCACGGTCAAGCCGATAACACACGCCAATTATATCAAACAATTACTGGGTATCGTTAAGACCAATAAGGTGAAAGTACTCATTCCAACCGTTGATTTAGACCTTAAGCTTTTGGCGGTGGACAAGGCAAGATTTGCCAAGTTGGGCTGCTGTGTGCTTGTCTCAAGTCCTGAAGTAGTTGATATTTGTCAGGACAAGAGAAAAACCTTTCGTTTTCTTCTCAAGAACGGTTTTGATACTCCGGCTACTGTGAGTATCCGTTCTGCGTTGTCGAAAAAGCGGCTCGAGTGGCCGTGTTTTATTAAGCCTTGGGACGGTTATGCCAGCAGAGGAAACGCAATCGTTAACAATCGCGAAGAACTGTCACTCTTTGGGAAAAGAATACCAAATGCTATTTGCCAGAAATTTATCAAGGGTACCGAATATACATGCGATGTTTATGTTGATTTTAATATGAAAGTTCGCTGCGTCGTTCCGAGAAAACGCATCGAGGTAAGAGCCGGCGAGGTGAGCAAGGGACAGGTAGTGAAACACTCTCGCATTATAAGTGAAGCAACAAGATTAGTTGAGACACTCGGTGCCGGTCCCGGCGTTATAACGTTACAGCTCTTTTTGACGGATGACGGTAAGGTGAAGTTCATCGAGATAAATCCCCGGTTCGGCGGAGGCGCACCGCTGTCAATTAAAGCCGGTGCAGACTTTCCGAAATGGATTTTGCAGGAAGTGCTCGGCAGAAAAACACATATCCGTTTCAATGATTATAAAGACAATCTGATTATGCTTCGCTATGACGGCGAGGTGTGGTTAGAGAACGTTAGCAAGAGAAGTTGAGCTATGATATTCGATAATATGATCGGGCCGAACCGACCGGTTACGTGGGTTCTTCGCTTCTGGCCTGTATTGGCCGCTTCTTTTGCCGGCTCACTGGCAGCTACGTGGCTGTGCAAGAAGGTGGCTATAAAGTTCGGCATTGTTGATAAACCTGATGACCTGGTTAAGACACATAAAGAGCCCATAGCATATCTTGGCGGCGTGGGTATGTTCATAGGTTTGATAGTCGGTGTGCTGGCTGGTATTTATTGTTTGAAAAACGACGTATTCTTTGACCTATCGCTGAGATGGCTGCTGGGGATACTCGGCGGCGGTACGATAGCATGTTTTATAGGTTTTACCGACGACATGTTTGATATAAAGCCGAGGCAAAAGATTTTCGGTCAGATTGCTGCGGCGGTTGTTTTGTTGCTGGTGGGTATCAAGCCCAATTTGTATTGTATCACCGACCCGTTAAATTTGCCGATGCCCCCCAATCTTGAGGTGGTTTTAAGTGTTTTTATCGTAATATTTTTCGTGCTTGGTGCGACGAACTCACTAAATCTGCTTGACGGACTTGATGGACTTTGTGCGGGGGTTACGGCAATTATTACTGTTGCTATGCTGCTGTTAGCGGTACATCTGGCAACATGGGGAGCCAGCGGTGTCGGGGACCCTGTACGGATTATAATTTGTCTGGGACTTGTGGGGGTCGTTTGCGGATTTTTGCCTTTCAACAAATACCCGGCCAAGATATTTATGGGCGATGCCGGCACTATGCTCTTGGGTTTTATGATGGCAACGCTGATGCTTTTGTTTGCCGAGCAGATTCCTCGCTGGTGGATGGCTTCGATTGTTGTTTTCGGCCTGCCCATTCTCGATACTGCGGTGGCCCTGGTAAGACGCTTGCTTAATCACAGGCCTTTGTTTGTTTCGGACCGCGGTCATATTTATGACCAGATGATAGACAGAGGGATACCTTTGAAAAAGACTGTAGCGATTTCTTACTTACTTGCCGGTACTTATGCTGTAATAGGTCTGGCGATGAGTCAGATAAGGACAAGATATGCTGCAATTGTATATGTTTTTGTTTTTGCGGTTTCGGCGATTATTGTGTGGAAGAAAGGTTATCTGAAAATGGAAGGCCTGCGAGGGGCGATCCGTAGGGACAGTTAACGAATAGTTGCAATTGCCGCAAGGTTTCGTAATAACGCCATCAAAGTTTTAAAGGCCAGCTACATTTCAAATAGATATGCCAAAGCAGTTAATATTTGAGTGGAAACGAAACAGAGCAATTCTTATCGTTCTCGTTGTTTTGCAAATTGCATTAGGCCTGATTTATCTCCAAACCGTTCCCCGTATATACACAGACGAAGTGTGGGATTCGTCGTTGGGTTACAGCTTGGCACGCGGTGATGGACTTAAGCATCCGTTTATAGAGGGTTTCGGCGGTATGGATATCCATTTTGTGCAGCCACGAATTGTTTTGCCTTTTGTTTGTGCTGTTATTTTCAGGGCGTTCGGCTATGGTATTTTGGCCGGTCGTATGGGTTCGCTTATGTTTAGTGTATTAGCTGTTATTAGTCTTTATGGTCTTATGCGAAGATGGTTCGGTGAGAGGCAGGCCTTTTGCGTAACGATAGCAACTATGCTGCATCCCTGGTTTTTCGAAGTCAGTCGACGCATACGACCCGAAATCTATTACACAGCACTGGCTATAGCCGCCTTATGGTGCATAATCTATTCGCTGGATAAGAATTCCAGGGGGATTGCGCTTCTTGGGGGTGTGTTAGCCGGGCTTGCAGCTTTGGCGCATCCAGGTGGACTTATTTTGGATGTTGCGATTGCCGGAGCTGTGCTTATATGGTTAAGGACTAAAAATATCCGCCGCCTTGTTACATGGGCATGTTTCGGTTTCGCAGTGGTTATTTTGCCGTATATTATTTATGTGCTTTGGTCTATCAGGGACCCGGGTGTGAATTTTTTTGAGCAGATGCAAAGCGGTTTTGTGCGAGGAGGCCCAATGCTCAGGGGTGAAATCAGGCGATGGAAGAATTTTTTGCGGTGGCCTGTCGGGATTCCATTAGCAGTTATAATGGCGGCTTCCTGGTTTTGGGCGTGGTACAGGTCAACGTTTGCTGATAAAGTTCTTGCAACTGTTGTAGCATTGTTTGCTCTGATATTACCTTTTGTGTCAACAAATATAGCAGGTCGATATCTTGCGGCGCTTGTGCCTTTCTTCTGCGCGTTGATGGTGCGTATGGTTTGGCGTGTCACTGTCGAACGCCGGGTGATACCAGGCATTCTAAATAGATGCTATTTTATTACCGGTGTTGGTGTCGCAGTTGTTTATCTTTCAATATGCATCGCTGCTATTTCCGTGTTGTTTTATCGTCTACATGGGGCTGATTTCAGCCGTGTGGTAAATCGCATAGCGTCGGTGGCGGGGCGGGAAGACCATGTGTATGGGCAGGAGGTTTTGTGGTTAGGTCATAACCGGTATCATTACGGGCCTTTCCCGCTTGATGCCAGCACGGTTCCTTTCAGGCAGACGATTGATATGGTGCGTAAACATAATTTCGATTATGCGGTCAGATCGGGCTGGACATTCGGCAGAAGCTATGGTGTTTCCCGGCCGCTTTCTGAAATGCCAAGCTTTCGCCCGTTAAATCCGATTGATAATGTTTGCAGACGATTCGGGACTAAGGTTTACGAGTTTTATGACCCTTATTTTGGGCCATTTGAGATTTATAAGCTTGACTGGTAAACCTTATAAAACTTGATTGGTAAGAGGCTCTATATTATACTATTTAGGGTTCGGAAAAAGTTAACTTTATTTGGAACTTTCTGTAGTGAATGAAGAATCTGACAATCAGGGTGTCTCAGCCCAGCAAACGCCGCAGAGTGTACCTGCCGCCGGAGGTGAAAAAAAATCTCGGGCGCTGTGGGCGGTTTTGCTGGTATTTCTCGGTTTTGTTTTAATTGTGTTTTTAACAGAACGCGAGGATATGATTAGCTGGGTTGAGGATTATGATGCCGGTATTAAGTTGGCGAAGCAGCAGAACAAGCCCGTTTTACTCGCTTTTTATAAGTTAAATACGCGGTTTAGCACAGATACATTGGAAAACACGTATACTGACCCGAAGGTAATAAAATATGTGGAAGCCAATTTCATTCCTATTTTAATTGACGTTGATAAGCAGCCCAAAATCGCTGAACGCTATGAGGTCGGCTATTATCCCACGCATTATATCAAGTGGCCGGACAGCGATAAGCTTTTTGGTCCGATGTTGGGTTACGACCCTCCGGCGGTATTTATTGAAAAACTCAAAGGATTATTCGAGGAGATGAAGGCATCCGGCAGATAGGATGCTGAACACAAGTCATCGCAATTGTTTTAAGTCATCACACCAGGCGTCGAGCAATGGTAATTCTTCTTTGCCGACGAGGGACATATCGACTAATTTTTCGTAGCAAGCTTTAAGATTGTCGGTGATTTTTTCGACGCCTGTTTGCAAAGGAAGGCCCTGGAGAGCTTCGCAAATTTTACTGTTATGTAGGTAGCCGGGTATCTCATCGTTGAAGTCGCGCATTAGATTGTGGATGTTGCGCTCTTGCCTCATAGTAGGTTCGTGGAATAAAATCGCCCAGCCGTTGAGCCAGGCGATTTTCTGTGCGATGAAACTTCGCCAAATGTCCGTCATACGAAAAGAGCAATATGACGGCAGGTAAAGCAATTCGAATGCGTCCGGCCACCACGCGGTATTTTGGCTGTTGGAGGGACACCAGGAGCCATTAGTTAGCGCAATTCTGCGGTTTTTTCTGAAGGTTTGCGGAAGCGGCAGGGTTAGTCGATATACTGCATCGACGTCAGGGTTGTCATCGGCCAGACCCTGTTGGATTGGACAGTCGATTTCCGCTGATTTAAGAGACTCATATGGCGATGTGTGCTTCTGAATATGCTCCAAAGGAAAACCGCGAGGCCAGATATTCTGGTCGGTGAAATAGCGATAGATGTTTACCCAGCCGTTATTTTCAAGAACGGGGACATTTTGAATTCGCTTGCGCTGGTTCCAAAACTGCGGGTAAGGAATGTTATCATCGTCGGTTTCTATCATGGTCGATGCGCCATCGCGAATTGCGAGGAGATAGCCGATATTCTTGCGGGCGTAGTGTCTTGTCGGGCAGGATTGAGCGAGCTTTAAGCCGGTTTGTTTTTGTTTTTTGAGACTGTAAAAATCACAGCCGTCGATTTGAAATTCGGCCGGGCTGGCCTCGTCACCAATAA
The DNA here is from genome assembly GCA_964468375.1 of uncultured Pirellulales bacterium. Classification (GTDB taxonomy): domain Bacteria; phylum Planctomycetota; class Phycisphaerae; order Sedimentisphaerales; family Anaerobacaceae; genus CAYXUW01. Next base: position 24,943 of record CAYXUW010000004.1, read on the forward strand.
CGATGAAATGATAGTTTTTTTCGCGGCAGCCATGAGCCAGTTGCTGAAGGATTTCGTTGGGCTCGGCAATAGATGTTACAACAAGATAAATTTTGTCTTTCATAGAACGGGGCACTTTCACTACAGATTACCGGCAAGACGTTTTCTGAATAATCGAAACAAGTTTTTAAAAGCATCGAGGATGACCGAGGTGTTTACGTTTTGGCTGGGTGCGCGATAATGTATGGGCACCTCGATGATACGCATATTTCGGCAGTATGCTTTTATTTCCGTCTGGAAAAAGTGGCCGCGAGACTGAATGCCTTTATCCAGAACTTTTTGTAAAGCATCTCTTGTGAACATTTCGAAACCGCTGGTCATATCTTTTAATTTTGTGCCGAGCAAGATATTAGCAAATATACTTCCTGCATAGCTTATAAAATATCGGGTCCACGGGGCTTCGGTAAATTTTCCGCCTTTACAGAAGCGGCTTCCGAAGACACAGTCATAACCATCGGCCATTTTGTCAAGGAACTGTGGTATTTGTGCTGGCTGATGACTGAAGCTGGCGTCGATTTCCAGTATCCAGTCGCAGCTGGCAGAAAGGGCCTCGCGGTATCCCCTGATATAGGCGTCCACAACGCATTTGTCCTCGGGCGCCCAAATTACTTTTAGTTCGGGCAGTTTATTTTGCAGGTCTTTGAGTAAATCGACGGTGCCGTCTTTGCATGCATTGTCCAATATGGCAAAAAACGTTACGGATTTAAAACCTCTGCATTTTTCCAAGACGGCATTTACGAATGCTGCAGCGGTCGGACGTTCGTTGGCCATCGGGCATACGATTCCCAGGGTTACTTTAGAGAACGGAACACTTTTATTGCCGGTTTCAGAATTATTCATTACTTTCTCACAAGGTTACCGTCAGATATTGAGTGTCGTCGGCGAATTGCATTGCTCCTTCATAGACGGCGGGTATGAGCAGACAGTCGCCGGCCTTGAATTCGACGAGAGTATCGTCGGTCGCCAGGATTGTTCCATAGCCGGTTAAAATAATCAATATTTTCATTTTGCCGGGGGCAAGGAGCGTTTCGCAGTTTTCGGCCTGGTGTCCTTTATCCATTTTGAAATGTTCGGAATCGACTAATCGGCCTACTGTTGTTATCGGAAGGTTTTCACCAGCGGCCTCGAAGTTAATGCTTTCCAATGCCTCTTCGATGTGCAATGGCCTGGCTTTACCTTTATCGTCGACTCTGTTGAAATCGAAGACGCGATACGTGGTATCCGATGGAGTTTGAATTTCAGCTATTAAAAGGCCTGCCCCGATAGTATGGGCGGTGCCGGCAGGGAGGAAATGACACTGGCCGGCCTCTACGGGGATCTTTTTTAATAATTCGGCAGCGGTACCTTTTTTAACGGCCTCGGAAAATTTATCTTTTGTTACGCCTTCTTTTAATCCTTTGTAGATTACCGCTCCTTCGGCGGCGGAGATTATATACCAGCACTCGGTTTTGGGGTCGCCTTTGCCCATTCGGCGGCAGGTCTGCGGGTCGGGGTGGACCTGCACGCTTAAGATGTCCTCGGCGTCGAGGAATTTGATTAGCAGAGGGAAAGGGCCGGAGAAACTCTCATCGCCTGTTATTTCAAGCAGGTATTTTTTTATTACCGAGTCTATGGTTTGTCCGGCTAATTGGCCATTTGCGATTTCGGATTTATTGTCGGGCAGGTCGGCCAGCTCCCAGCTTTCGCCGATTTTTTCAGATGGGGGGATGTCCTTTCCGAAAATCTCCCGCAGTTTTTGGCCTCCCCATATTCGCTGTTTGTAAATCGGCTTGAATTTCAGTGGATACATTTGCATAGCGGTATTGTAGTCGCAGCAAAGCAGTTTGTCTATGGTATGGTTCGAGGAAAATAGGGGGCTATTGTGTGAGTTTGACGTCTAAGAATTCGGATTGCATTTGGGGCAGAGGCCTTCAAGCTGTGTGCGCTGACGGCTGATGATGAAACCCTTGTATGGGCTCTTGGCCATAGGCAGTGATATTTTCGTGAGGCAATGTACTGCACCGCAGCTCGTGCAGGTGAAGTGCGGATGGCATTGTTTTTCAGTACAGTTGTGACTGAGTTCAAAGTGCCAGTTTTTTTTCTGCATAAAAGCTTTATGGACAATGCCTGCGTTTACGAAGGTTTCGAGAGTGCGGTAGATTGTAACCTTGTCCGGTGCCGGGCTGGGTAGCTTTGCGGCAATCTGGCAGGCCGTCTGGGGACCGCGGGCGCGGAGCAAAACATTTAGAACGGCAATCCTCGGGCCTGTTCGGCGCAGATTGGCGGAGCGTAGAATGGTATGAGTTTTTTGTTTAGCGGCGGATTTCATTCGCTATCCTCCGGTTGCTTATTTGAGTGGGAGTGCGCCAATTCCAAATCGGATTTAACGAATAAAAGCGGGAATACGATATCACTGACACAGCAGGGCAGCCATACAGCTAGGAACAGAGTGGCAAATATTCCGGCGACAGCGGCAACCGTTACATCGGACTGCATATTCATCAGCAGATACGATGACGAGGCCCAGGTGCTGATTAAGATGTGTCCTGCATGCGGGAATTTGGTCCTCGGCAGGAAATATGCAATGAGAACACCCAAAAATGCGGCAGGATTTACCAGATACCATTCTTCGATAAAGCCGAAATGAATTTTATGGCTGTGAGGTTCAGATTCGTGAGCAGCGGTTTCCGCTTCTGTAGCATCGTGATGGTGCAGCTCAGCGTGTGTCGGAATGTCCAGCCCCAGGATGTGTGAGCCGATATGAGGTATTATTATATCGCTGAGTGTGGCAATACCGATAGAGCCCACATAGCCTACTATCAGCACCAGAACAAATCTTTTTGCAGAGTGCAGCTTGAACATCGATGCGGTTACCATCGCACTTAAAACTACGTGGGCCGGGTGGAAAATAGAAAACAGCATACGGCTGCCTGTTCCACTTATGTTTCTAAACAGAAGGACGAAAGCAATGCCCAATAATGCTCCAAAGAGTGTGAAGGGGGCATGTCCTTATAATTCCATCAGCATATGTTTCGTTTTTTCCTTTACCGACATTTTACGCTCCTTTTTTTATTTGTTGCCGAGAGCCGACGTTTGATACACAAGCAGCCATTTTATGTAAATGCAACTGAGTTGCAAAAAGGAAATTTGGACAATTTTTAAATTCTTGATTGAGGGCGGATTTGAGCGTAAAATCAGCCGTTTTAACAGAGGTATTTTGGACTAAAAGGACGTTAATGGAAATAATTGAGCTTGAATCGCAGCTTGTCGGAGTGGCGGCGGGGTCGGTGCTGACCATCGGGAATTTCGATGGTGTGCATATCGGTCATCAGGCGATTCTTTCTGCCGCCAATCGCATTGCGGAGCAAAGACAGGCAAAATCGATTGTAATGACGTTTCAGCCGCATCCGCGCAGTGTTCTGAATCCTCAAAAAGCAGCGAGCCCTCTTATGCCGCCGGTGTTTAAAGAACATATTCTTGCCGAATTGGGCGTGGGGGTGTTATTTGTGGCAAAAAGTGATGCGGGGCTCTTGAATCTTGGTGTTGAGGATTTTGTGGAGCGATTTATTGTGAAAGGAATTCAGCCGAGTGCTATTGTGGAGGGCGAAGATTTCAACTTCGGCGCCGGCCGGGCAGGTTCTGTGCATACGCTGCAGAAACTTACGGAAACAAAGGGTATTGAGGTTTTTATAGTCGAGCCGGAGAAGGCTGAATTACCAGACGGGCGAACTGTTGAGGTGTCGAGCACGGTTATTCGTAGTATGGTAACGGAGGGCAGAGCGGCGGATGCAGCTATTTTGCTGGGCAGGGCTTATCGGCTTATCGGCAGTATTGTGCCGGGCAGGGGGAAAGGCATAAAGTTAGGTTTTCCGACGCTGAATATGAAACCGCTTGAGCAGATTATTCCCGCGGATGGTGTTTATGCAGGTTTTGTAGGGCTCGGCGAAAGTGAAAAGGATGTTTGCTCAACGAAGAGTAAAATCCCTGCTGTATTCAGCATAGGCAGGGCGAGCACATATGGAGGGAATAATCCGTTACTTGTGGAAGCGCATTTACTTGCGGAAGATGCCGAGCAATTTACCGGCCGATGGATGGCGATGGATTTTGTTGAGAGAATTCGCAATCAGCAGAGGTTCGGAACAGAAAAGGAGCTTTCCGAGCAAATCGGAAGAGATTGTGAAAAAGCGAGACAGGTTTTATCGAAGTAGAATTTGAGGGAGGTCATTGTGTCGAAGAACGCATTGGTTGTGATAGCAGACGGCAGTGAAGAGTTAGAGGCGGTTACGATTATCGATGTTTTGGTCAGGGCTGGTGCCGATGTTATCGTTGCTTCGGTGAGCGGGAAGCAGATTGCCGCCAGCAGGGGAGTTAAGATAGTTGCTGATGCTCTTATTGGTGACTGCAGAGGTAAAGAGTATGATTTGATTGCTTTGCCGGGCGGGTTGCCGGGGGCGGAGCATCTAAGGGATTGCGGCGAGCTTATTGAGATGCTGAAAGAACAAAAACAGGCCGGCAGGTTTTATGCGGCTATATGCGCGTCTCCGGCGGTTGTGTTTCAGCATCACGGTTTGCTCGAAGGCAAAGCAGCTACGTGCTATCCTTCGCCGGATTTGGATTTACCGGGGAGGAAGGATGAAAAAGTGGTTGTCGACGGTAACTGTGTTACCAGCCAGGGGCCGGGGACGGCGCTGGAGTTCGCATTAAAACTTGTTGAGATATTGTTTGATAAGGAGAAATCACAGCAAGTTGCCAAAGCAATGCTGGTTAATTGATGAATTTAGACAATTTGGGATGGACTTTGAATGAGGCAGAAAGAAGATTTTCAAAAAGCAGTGGAGTTAATTGGTCAATCGAATAATATTCTTATCACTACGCACACGAGGCCGGATGGTGACGCCTGCGGGTCGGTTATATCTATGTGCGACACACTGACCGCCCTTGGTAAAAAGCCGAAACCGTTATTTATATCGGAGATTCCCCAATGGTATGAGTTTCTCTTTAGCGAAAAAATGCCGATTCTTGGTGAAGATGTTCAGCTTGAGGATTTAGCGCAGGGACGTTTCGGCGAGTTCGATTTGATTATTGTTATCGATACTAACTGTTATGGTCAATTGCCAAAGTTTGCTGAATTCCTAAAACAAAATGATAAACCCGTATTGGTGATAGACCATCATGTAAGCTCAGATAATCTCGGCAGCGTTGAGCTGATTGATAAAACGGCGGCGGCTACGGGACTGATTGTTTTTGATTTGTTAAAATATGCCGGGTGGCCGATAACGGAAAAGATTGCAAGAGCGCTGTTTGTCGCGGCATCTACCGATACCGGGTGGTTTCAGTTCAGCAACACGGACAGCAGGGTACATCGAAGCTGTGCCGAGCTGATTGATGCCGGTGTGAGTTCAACTGAAGTTTATCACAATATATATCAGAATTTTTCTCTTCAGCGGTTCAAGCTGATGGCGGCGATGGTTAATACTCTTGAGTTACATTTTGACGGACGCTTCGCGACGCAGCATATATCGCAGGCAGATTTCAAATGGAGCGGTGCTAAATATAACGATACGGAAAATTTAATCGATGAGTGCCGGCGTATAGGCAGTGTCGAGGCGGCGGCTTTATTCGTTGAACTGGCTGACGGGCGGATAAAGGTTTCGCTGCGGAGCAGCGGGGCGGTTGACGTTCGCAAAATCGCCACCAAGTTCGGCGGCGGCGGCCATAAGGCGGCTGCAGGCGTTCATCTCGATGGGCCGATTGACAAGGCAAAAGAGCTTATTTTGGCTGAAATGGCGGAGCAGTTCTGAATAAGTCGCCTGCGGGGTGCAGGAAAGCTCTTAAAATCTGGGTTTTTTGCCGTTTAGGCATCCTGCAGAGAACAATACCTCGAAGTCGGCAGTATAAAAGGGGGGAAAAAGGCAAAAATATTCAAAAAAACTAAAAATTTCTTGACCAGGTGTCGATAGCGCAATAGAATCAACTATGAGTGTTGGGTGAGATTAGGGTGCTTAACCACCCTACAGAAAGGGTTAATTAGGATTCTAAAGAAAATCTTAATAACTAGTGTTTTTTTGCTTTGAACTGTTAGACCAGTACTGGTGTCTATACCAGGCCGCTGACAGTTACAAGCAGCGGCTTTTTTTATTGCTCTTTATTAACTTTATAGATATAACCGACTGCTAAAGCCAATTAGGGCTAACGCCCAATAGGTAAATATAACGGTTAGATTATCGTTTTGCGACTTATTGCGGAGCGGTGATTCATCTGTTGTGCGGGCTCGTAGCTCAGCTGGTTAGAGCGCACGCCTGATAAGCGTGAGGTCGGTAGTTCGAGTCTACCCGGGCCCACTTTTTGACTGACAGCCAGAGGGAATCCTGAACGTTAGAATTTGGGATTTATAGCGAAGCGGGCACGGGGACGTAGCTCAGTTGGGAGAGCGCCGGCTTTGCAAGCCGGAAGTCGTGGGTTCGAGTCCCATCGTCTCCATTTCACCCTTTAGAGGTGTTTTTTAAAGTTCTTTGAAAAGTTAATATGCAGATGCGTGGTAAGTTTTTCGTATTTTCCGACGAAAAACTTTACATATGAGCGATAACTTAGGAAGGGTTCCCGCTTTGCGGGGATCCGAATGCAGACCAAATGCAATCAAAGATTGATATGGTCAAGTTACTAAGGGTGTATGGGGGATGTCTAGGCG
>CAYXUW010000005.1:0-30358 GCA_964468375.1 uncultured Pirellulales bacterium
GGTTTGGACTATATGGAACCGCCGGCAGACCAGTATGCTGAAATGGCTACAAACCAGGAATTTAACGAAAAATCCCGCGCTTTATCATATTGGGAACCCGGCGTTCCCTTTTTTTTCATTGCCTGGAACGAGGAGACCCCCTTTTTTGGCGACAGGTTAGTGCGTCTTGCGATGACGCATATAATAGACCGTGAGACGATTACGGAAGAGCTACTTAAAGGTGATGCTAAAATTGTGACCGGACCTTTCTATATATACGGCAGGCAAAACGATCCTAATGTCAAGCCATGGCCTTATGACCCGGAGCGGGCAAAAGAATTGTTAGATGAAGCCGGCTGGGTTGACAGCGATGGAGATGGTATACGAGATAAAGACGGCAAAGCATTCAGCTTTAAGTTTTCTTACTCCACCGGCAGGATAGTTTATGAGCAGCTTGCAAAACTTTTTAAGGATATCGCAGCTCAGGTTGGGGTTGAAGTAGTCCCCGACCCTTACGAATGGTCTGTTTTTGTTGAAAAGTTGCAAAATCACGAGTTTGAATCGTTGGTGATAGGTTATGGGGGCACTTTAGAATTTGACCCTTATCAAACTTTTCATTCATCGCAGATAGCCGATCGCGGCGACAACTTTATCAGTTTCCGAAACGCCGAAGCGGATGCGATTACTGAGGAGGCCAGGCGGGCTATTGATGAGGACAAGCGGTACCCTCTTTATCATCGTTTACACCGTCTTCTCCACGAAGAACAACCATTTACTTTTTTGTTTACGCGGCCGGAGCGTCGTTTTCTTGATAGGCGTTTTGAAAATGTCATAATCCACAAATTAGGCCTGAATCCACACGAATGGTATGTACCGGAGGAAAAGCAGAAGTATAAATGACGACGTATATTTTTAGACGATTGCTCTTGATGATACCAACGCTGTTAGGAATAACAGTAATGGTATTTGCCATCAGCCGAATTGCGCCCGGCGACCCGGTCAGCTTGTCTATGGGCCCGGGCGGACAGATGGACGCTGAGAGAGCGGCGGACGTTCGCGAGACGCGGATGAAACTGTATGGACTGGACAAGCCCGTTCACGTCCAATACGGCAAGTGGCTGTGGCGGGTAGTGCGTCTTGATTTCGGCGATTCGATAAAGCACCATCGGCCTGTAATCGAGCTAATCAAGGAACGGCTGCCTATCACAATCACGCTGAATCTGATAGCGTTTGTAATCATTTACACTGTATCGTTACCTTTAGGAGTGCTGGCGGCGGTCCGTCATAAGAAATTTTTTGACCGTGCCAGCTCGGTAGTTTTGTTTATGCTGTGGTCACTTCCGGTTATGTGGGTCGGGCAAATGATGATAGGATATTTCTGCGGGCCGACGTTCAAGCAGTGGTTTCCGCCGGCGGGATTATCGAGCAATTACGCGGATACACTTCCTTTTTTCCCGTGGCTTGCGGACAGGTTGTGGCATTTAGTTTTGCCGGTGCTGTGCCTGACATACACCGGCTTTGCGTATCTTACGAAGCAGGTCAGGGCGGGTATGCTGGATAATCTCCGGGCGGACTATGTAAGAACCGCACGCGCAAAAGGGCTGTCGAACCGGGTTGTGATATTCAGGCATGCATTTCGCAATAGTGTCATTCCGGTAATCACGATTATGGCTACATTGCTGCCGGCCATGCTCGGCGGCTCAATAATCATCGAGAGGATATTCAGTATTTCGGGGATGGGGCTTCTGGCATTCGAGGCGGTTACGACGCGCGACTACAATGTTGTTATGGCTGTTGCGACAATCGGCGGGGTTATGAATTTAATCGGTCTTTTGTTCGGCGATATCGCTTATGCTATCGCAGACCCGAGGATAAGTTTCGAAAGTACTGTATGAGTAAAAAAGAGCCGCAGAAAAAAAGCTGGGGTGTATCTTACGGCCAGATGGTTTCGCGTGAGTTTGCCCGGAACAAGCTCAACGTAGTCTGCCTGATTTTTATTGTATTTTTGTTTACGGTTGCTGTTTTTGCGTCATTTCTTGCTAACGACAAGCCATTTGTGATTCGTATCGACGGGCAGTTATATTTCCCTATTTTTAAGAACCTTACAGCCAGCGATTACAGCGTTTTCCTCGCAGCAATTGTCGGCATCGTGCAGGTGCTGCTGATTCGGCGCAATCAAAAGCGTGTTGACCCGTCCATACGCGGCACGGTGCTGTGGCGTCAGATATGTGTAAGCAGTTTGGTAATTTTAATAGGTGTTATACTGGCGTTCGTTTTTGTTCCGAGGAGACTGGATGCCACCGATTATAAAGGGATGGTTGCTTCGGGCAAAGCGACCGATGCGGTTTTTGCTCCGATACCTTACGGATACGGCCGGACCGATTTGAAGGTTCGTGAGCAGCCGCCCAGCCGGAAGCATTGGCTGGGGACAGATGATGTTGGGTCGGATGTTTTGTGCAGGTTAATTCACGGCAGCAGGATATCGCTTTCGGTCGGTTTTGTGGCGGTAGGGATATCGAGCATTATCGGTATTTTTATCGGCGCGATTCTGGGATATTTCGGAGGCAAGGTGGATTTTATAGGGATGCGCGTCGTCGAGATAATGATGGCCATTCCGGCGTTCTTTCTTATTATCACAATTGTTGCTTTCTTCCCCAGAAGCCTTTTAAATATTATGATAATCATCGGCATCACAAGCTGGACTGGAAACGCCCGCTTTATTCGTGCGGAGTTTTTCAAATTACGCAAACAGGATTTTGTTCAAGCGGCGGTTTCGCTGGGGCTTCCGCTTCGCAGCATTCTCTTCCGGCATATGCTGCCGAACGGCATCGCCCCGGTATTGGTTAACGCAACGTTTGGTATCGCCGGTGCCATATTTATCGAGGCGGCGCTTAGCTTTTTAGGTTTCGGCGTTGCGCCGCCGACACCAAGCTGGGGACAAATGCTGAGTTTGGGGGTAAGCACAACGGGCAGGTTTCTTTGGTGGCTGACTTTGTTTCCCGGACTGGCGATTTTCTTTACGGTAATGGCGTATAATCTGGTTGGCGAGGGTTTGCGCGATGCGATTGACCCGCGCTTGAGGAAGGCGGTATGAGCGAAAACGGTGCGTTGCTGTCCGTAAAGGGACTGAGCGTCAGCTTTTTTATCGAAGACGGCGTCGCAAAAGCGGTGCAGGACGTTAGTTTTTCTATAAAGAGGGGAAGCACGTTTGCGCTTGTCGGCGAGAGCGGCTGCGGCAAGAGTGTTACCGCGCTTTCGATTATGCGGCTGGTGCCTTCTCCGCCGGGGAAAATCATCAACGGCGAGATTAATTTTGAAAACAGAAAGCTGCTTAAGCTCAGCGAGAAGCGGATGCGCGCGATTCGCGGAAATAAAATCGCCATGATTTTTCAAGAGCCGATGACCAGTCTCAATCCCGTATATACGGTGGGTAATCAGATTGTCGAAGCCATAATGCTCCATCAGAGAAAAAATTCGAGCGAGGCGTGGGCGGATGCGGTTGAGATGCTGCGAAGGGCGGGCATTCCCGACCCCGAGCAGCGGGTGGACGAGTATCCGCACCAGATGTCAGGCGGGATGCGGCAGCGGGTTATGATAGCTATGGCGATAAGCTGCAAGCCGGCGCTTTTGATAGCCGATGAGCCGACGACCGCTCTGGACGTAACCATCCAAGCACAGATACTCGGTTTGCTCGACGAGCTGCAGAAGCAATACGGGATGAGCATTTTACTGATAACGCATAACCTGGGCGTTGTGGCCGAAAGGGCTGACGACGTGGCGGTTATGTACGCATCTCGAATAGTTGAAACGGCCGACTCGCAGGGTCTTTTTGCACAACCGCTGCATCCGTATACGCAGGGACTGTTGAAGTCCCTGCCGCGACTGGGTTATCGAGCGAGACGTCTACAGACAATTCCGGGCACCGTTCCCGAGCCGCTGCACTTTCCGGCGGGGTGTAAGTTTCATCCTCGCTGCCCGATAGGAAATGATGATAAGCGATGCCAGAATATCGAGCCGGAGCTGAGGAAAGTTTCCGACGGCCGATGCGTCGCATGCTGGTATGCGCCGGGCTACGAAACCGATGAAGAATTCAAAGAATACGAATCGAAATATGGCGAACACAAACGGATATCTGCTGAAGGTTGAGGACTTAAAGACCTATTTTCCTATAAAAAAAGGTCTGCTGCGCCGAACCGCAGGTTTTATCAAAGCGGTTGACAGAGTAAGTTTCGCTATCAAAAAGGGCCAGACGTTTGCGCTTGTCGGCGAGAGCGGCTGCGGCAAAACGACCGTGGCCAGAACCATAGTTCGGCTGATTCCGGCTACGGCGGGAGAGGTGGCTTTCGACGGGACAAATATCCTGTCGGCGGACAAAAAAGAAATGACCAAACTTCGAAAGCAGATTAGTCTCATTTTTCAGGACCCGTTCGGCTCGCTGAATCCGCGAATGACCGTCGGCAGCATTATCGGAGAGCCGTTGAAAGTTCACACAGGGACATCCGGCAGCGAGCTGACTGAAAGGGTTGCTATATTGCTTTCAAAGGTAGGGCTATCACCCGACCATATAAACCGCTACCCCCACGAATTTTCCGGCGGCCAGCGGCAAAGAATCGGGGTGGCAAGGGCGCTGATAATGGAGCCAAAACTGGTTATTTGTGATGAGCCGGTAAGCGCTCTCGATGTTTCAATTCAATCGCAGATTCTGAACCTGCTTAAGGATTTGCAGGACGAATTCAAACTGACCTTTTTATTTATCGCTCACGATTTAGCGGTCGTGGAATTCTTCTCTGATATTGTGGCGGTTATGTATATGGGCAAGTTGGTGGAGCGTGCCTCAGCCGAGCAACTGTATCGCAATCCTATTCATCCTTATACTCGCGCCCTTATGTCGGCGATTCCGCAGGTTAACAAGGGCAGGCACGCCGAAAAAGGCGCGTTCGGCGGCGAGGTGCCGAGCATTCTGAATCCGCCGCCCGGCTGCCCTTTTCACCCGAGATGCCCGCTGGCGGAAGGCGTCTGCTTAAGACAGATGCCGGCTCTGGAGGAAAAAAGGGATTACGAAGGGCACTTTGTCGCCTGCTGGAAATGTTAATAAAAAAACTCGACTGGAATTGTGCTATTTGCGATAATGAGCCGTTAGTTTCGGGTTAGAGAGAAGCAAAATGGGCACAGGTGAAAAAGTCAGCGTGGAGATAACCAGCGAGGGAAACGTTGCTGTCGTGGCTTTTAAGACCGCTTCGATAAGCAACGTCGAGGAAATAGCGAATGCTTCCAGACAGATAAAGGAATTTATCGAACGCAAGCACCCGCCGAAAGTCATAGTCGATTTCGACGGAGTCAAATTTTTCTCCTCTGCTGTGTTGGGGCTGCTTTTGGATATCAGGGCCAGAGTTAAAACATACGACGGCGGGGTCGTGATAAGCGCGATAAATCCGCAGCTTTACAGGATTTTCAAGATAACTCACCTTGACAGGATTTTCGAATTTTTTCCCGACAAAAACGATGCAATCAAAGCGGTAAGCGCGGGTTGAGCCACATTTTGTTGGAAGGGGTTAAGTTATGAATGTTGCGACGCAATTTTCGATTTTTATGGTTAACAAACCCGGCGTACTGGCTCAGGTGCTGGGCGAATTTGCGAGGGCCAAAATTAACATCATAGCGATAACTATGATGGATTCAGTGGAGCACGGCGTTATGAGGGTGATTTTTGCTTCGCCGAAAAAAGCAAAAGAAGTCCTGCTGAAACTGAATATGCCCTATAACGAGACGGAGGTTCTTTGTGTAAACCTGGCGAATAAATCCGGCGCCCTGGCAGCCATTGCGGAGAAGCTGGCCAAGAACCATATAAATATTTCCTACGCATACTGCACTGCGGGCGCGAGCGGCGGCCGAACGACCGGCGTCCTGAAAGTCGCCGATGTGAAAAAGGCGATGAAGATTTTGCAGAAAAACAATAAGAAAACCAGCAAATCACAGCCGGTGGTCAGACGCTCGCGGGTTTCGAGAAAATAGCTGCTGGGCATAACGATTGACCTGTGGGGTGAAACTGCATCTCGTATTTCGCGTTTTCAGTCGCGGCGGGTCTATCCTGTTTGAAAAGCGGTTGACATAAAGAGGGGTCTGTTATATGATAGTCCGAGATTTCGGGGCCGTAGCTCAACTGGTTAGAGCATCGGACTGTCGATCCGAAGGTTGCGCGTTCGAGTCGCGTCGGCCTCGTTATAGTAAAGCCTTACAAGTTAAGCGCTTGCAAGGTTTTCTTTTTAGCCTCATTGCATCGAATATTTCACTTGCAACACATTTGTATCAAAGAAGGTCAAGGTGTAGCTATCATCTGGTTCTCGGACTAATACCCTTAGACATTGAAACAAAACAGCAACTAAGGTTTTTTCTATGAGTCTGTTTTGCGATTTACCAATGCAACTACTGTTATATCATCCTGCTGAGGCAGCTTTTGCCGGAAATCCGTCACGCCCTTTACGACTAGATTTACAATCTCCTGTGCAGAGTCAGCTTTTGAATCTGTCACCAACTTCTGTAAAAGCTCCATTTCGAATTGCTTATCATCGGGAGAGTTCGCTTCAGTAATTCCGTCCGTAACCACCAGTAAACTCGTGCCAGGATGAATTATTTCTGTAGCTGTTTCAAATGGTCCTTCAAAAATTCCAAGAGGTATATTAGTGGCTTGGCCTAACGGTTTGGCGGGTTCTGAACGTGGCATAATTAGCGGCAGGATGTGTCCAGCATTAATGTACGATAGATTGCCTGTTGACGGGTCAAACAACCCGAGAAAGAAGGTTATAAACATATCATCTCGCAGGTTTTTGCATAAATGCCGGTTAATATGTTCGGCTACCGTGGATAATTCCATACAGAAAGACATAGTGATCCTTAAAGCGGCCTGCAGGTTGGACATTATCATAGCAGCGGGCAGACCTTTTCCCGATACGTCACCAACGGCGAATGCTATCTGGCCATCCTCCAATGTCCACACGTCATAGTAATCACCACCAACCCACATGGCTGGTTTGTAAGCCACTGCTACGTCAACTTCAAACCTGCCCTGTAATTTTTCCGGGTTAAGTTTAGACTGGATATCGCGTGCAAGCGTCAACTGCTTTTCGAGAACCATCATTTCAGCTTTTGCCTCGGAATAAATCATAGTTTTCTGGACAGAGCCGATTTGATGGGACATCGCCTCTACAAAATCGAACATTTCCGGGGGCATTCTCTCCTCGAGAATATCAATATATATAGCATCTACTTTTCCGGCTGCCTCGTTTATCGGAGCTGCGAAGACTACATGCGGGGTAACTTCATCAACAACTGTTAATACAAGTTTTTTGTCAGATGACGGGCCGCTTCTCGCCATTACGGGAGTGTTCGTAGAGCGAACGGCATCAAGAACGCGTTTTGAAAGGTGTATATTGGATGTCTGTGAGGTATCCCACTTTATAGCTCTGCCGCCGAAATTACAGGAAAGGACCTGGGGGGAACTAGGCAGTGATTCCGAACCGGAGGGTAATCGGACAAAGGCAACCAAAGCACTCAACATATCAGCCAGGTAGCTCGATGCATGCGAATATAATTCGGAGCTGTTATGCACATGGACCAAGTCGCCGCAGATTGTATTCAGGCGTTTGAGCAACGCAGCGGATAGAGTTCTACCCGTATCGGCCTGATAGGACACAACTTCTTCCTCGAGGCCTTTATCAACAACAGAAACCGATGTCTGTATTGGCGAATCAGGGACCTGCTGCTGTTCAAATTCCTGCGATAAAGTTAAAGTAAAGGGATGTATAGTTACTTTCTGGTCTGGTAACAAGGCCTGAGCTTTTACTTGTTTTCCTTCGACTAATACGCCGTTGTGACTTTCCATGTCTTCGATAATCCAGCGACCGAATGGGTCCTGAAAAATCCTGGCGTGAAGGCGAGATACACTGTTGTCGGCAAGGACAATATCGCAGTCTTGCTCTCTTCCTAAAGTTGCACCGTGAGGGTCGAGCAATTCTTCTCTCGTACCTTCGGGACCGGAAATAATCAACTTTGCAGCAGCTATACTACATCCTCCAAACTTGACAAACACACAGTAGTTTCGGCGGCGGCGAGGCCTACTTTAGCTGTTCCCAAAATTCCTTTTCGGCTTCTTTGAATCTTTCAAAACTGGCCTGGAGTTCGGCGACCATGGATTCAATCTTTTCCTGATCTATTTTTGTATCATCCGCAGATTTTTCTGCCATTGCCTGTAATCTCAGAGCAGTGCTGTCCAACTGTTCGGCACCGGCGGCAAATGCGCCGGCCGAATCAACCAACGCTTGTATTCTAAACTCTTTCGGTTTTGGTTTGTAAAGCAGCTTCCACGGCGCGCGCCGAACTTCCTGGGTAGTCAGTTTGAGATTGACACTGACTTCATTAAGGTTGCCGACAATTCTGTCAATACGTTCGTCTTCAGTAAATTCCTTGATATTGTTAATAGTCGATTGGGTGGTTTCAAGTGCCTTATCAACTTTAGCAATTATCTGCAGGATCTGTTCAGTAATAGCGGGGATATCCTCTTTTAGCTGTGAAAAGAGACTGTCCGGGTCATCAGGGTCAAACTCGTGTTTCAAAGCCTCTATTATGGTGTCAGCAAGCAACAGGTCGACCGTTTGGCCGTCCTTAATAAGCTCACCTTCGGTTCCTAAATCCTCAATGGCCAATGTAACCTGGCCGCCCAACATATCGCTTTGGCTTATCAGAACGCAATCGCGGCGCAAATGATATTGCTGAGGTATCTTCATCGTGAAAAATACATATATATCATTGCTGTCTGTTGATGCTGGATCTAGTTTCTCAATTCTCGTGTCAATAATATGTCCGATCTTGAGTCCACCAAGATTTACAAGACTGCCCTTGGCAAGACCTCTTAGCCCAACCTTATAAGGCAATCTGACTGTAATCTTTTGCTGGGGGGTAAATAAATCGGACCAATCAGCCAACATCACCACAATATAAATCGTCAGCAATAAAACTATAGTTACGGTTACTCCAACTGCAACCTCATTACGAGTTTCCTTCTTCATCTTTCTATCCCAGAAAAGCCATTAATAAAAATTCTCTACTATTACTCATCCTTGAGGCGAACCATTAGAAGATCCTCCTCATAGTCGCTAGTTATCTTGCGATCAGTGATTGGACCTGCTGCATCACCGCGTATAAACTGCCGTATCAGTTTATCCTTTTCGCTTTCCAACTCCTCGGGCCAGCAGTCACGTAGAGCTTCAAATTCTTGTCGTGGAGCGATTTTTAGGATCTTGCCCTGGTCCAGCATGCACATTCTGTCAGCTATTCTAAAAGCAGAATCCATCTCGTGAGTTACTACCACGCTGGTTACGCGAAGTTTCTTGGTTAAATCTATAATTAACTGGTCGACCTCAGCACTAGTTACGGGGTCGAGGCCGGCACTTGGTTCATCATAAAACAGAATCTTAGGGTCAAGAGCAATAGCCCTAGCAAGACCGGCGCGTTTCTTCATCCCTCCACTAAGCTGAGCCGGCATTTTATCTGCGTGTTCTCTCAAACCTACCAATTCGAGTTTTATCTTCATCATTATTTCGATAGTCGCCTCGTCAAGGTCAGTATGCTCTCGCAGTATTAAAGCTACGTTTTCGCCCACGGTTAACGAGTTGAACAACGCACCTGACTGAAAAAGAATGCCAAACTGTTTGCGGAGTTGGTTGAGTTTTTTATCGCGCATAGTTGTTATTTCCGAACCTAATAACTTTATGCTGCCTTCGTCGGGCTTGAGCAGGCCAATCAAGTGTCGCAGCAGTGTGCTTTTGCCGCACCCACTTCCACCCATAACCACCATTATCTCGCCCTGATATACATCCAAGGTAATGCCATCCAATACCCTCTGGGAGCCGAAACTTTTTACTACCCGGAGAGTTTCGATGACAGGAGTTTTGTTATTTTCTATCGGCATAACCTTCAACCATTATCTGAAGCTTTCTAATCGAACAAAGCATAAGAATAAAAAATCATAGTAAAGACCGCATCAGCAGCAATAATCGCAACAATACAGTACACGACAGTCCTTGTCGTGGCTCGGCCAACTCCTTCACTGCCTTGCCAAGGTTTGACCGATAGACCAAGATGGCACGCAATTAATCCGATGAGTAATCCGAACACAGCTGCTTTGACAAGTCCTGTTACAAAACCACTGACACCAACCGCTTCACAGGTCAAATAAAAATATGTGACGGGTTCAATCCCAAGCCCGAAACCCGTCAGCAGGCCGCTGGTGATCATAGTCACATCGGCTATTATTGTCAGAATCACCATCATTATTATCGTCGCAAGGAGGCGAGGTACAACTAAGAACCGAACAGGATTTAAGGCTGAAGCCTTAAGGGCTTCAATCTCTTCAGCTGTCACCATAGTACCAAGTTCTGCAGCAATACTGGCGCCGGCAAACCCGCAAAGCACCACAGCAGTCATTAATGGCCCGAATTCTCGAAACGCGGAAATTGCGTTAATCGTTGCAATTTGATCAGCCTGGCCAAAGTCATCCAACTTGGGAAACATTTGCAAAGGAAGTATCATCCCTATCGCCATTTCAACCAAAACCACGATAGGAATCGCTCTTACGCCAACACGTACCATCTGCGCCATCAATGAGTCATGACCTATGTGCTGGCTGGGGATTAGTAGTCCTTTAGCTGTTGAGCAGCTCGCTCCGCCCAATAAGATATACATGCCCCCCAACATTGAAAAAAACCTTTGCATTGCCCTTAAAACAAAGGTTATCATGCTGCACCCCAGTTCAAACTGTTTTCCTTGGTGACCTTTTCGGATATGAAGTGTAAATCTTTCATTTAGATAATGCCTCAGGAAGATTGTCATAAATTTGAAATATCGTCTCTAATCGGCAAATTTCGAAAACGCTCCTTACGCCCTGAGCTAGCCCCGCCAACCTGAGTTCGCTGTTATTGGTACGGCACCACTTCAAAGCTCCTACTAAAGTGGCCAGCCCGCTCGAGTCCATAAACTCCACCTCTGTCATATCAACAACCAGTACTTGAGGTTTATCTCTGAAAAGTTCCTGAAGTTTGCTTTTTACTCCGGTAGAGGTTTTCATGTCGATTTCCCCTCTGAGCTCCAGCACGATTGCTTTTCCTTCGTGCATGGTTCCTTTAATTACGTTCTGAGAACCACTACTACTATCATCCTTCATGATTCAAAACTCGCTATTTCCACATTAACTATCTAATCTATATACTTCACCATTCGTAACTGCATACCACAATCTTCATTGGGCGTGTATTCAACTTCATCCATCACTGAGTTCATAATATGCACCCCAACTCCACCCGGCTCGACTTTTTCAAGGTCGCGTCCCTTTATACTTTCCGGATCAACCTGTTCACCAAAATCGCGAATCAGGACCTCAAGTGCGACCTTGCTTTCATTGTGATAGTCAATCCTGCTTAGTTTTAAAATGACAGGTTTATCACATGGTCCACCGTAGCTGTGACGAATCACGTTGGTTAAAGCCTCCACCACCGCCAGCGTAATCCGTTTAATATTTTCCTCTTTAAGCCCTATTGACTGAGCAACCTGACGTACTGCCGTCCGGCCCACACACAGGCAATCCGGATTGGCACACATTTTTAGTTCCATCTTAGTATCTGTGGAACTCTTTTGGACTTTCACATCAGCTTTCATAATTCTATAGTCCCCTTTCCTTGAGGTACTGCCTCCATTGTTTGACTGCCTCGGCTCGAAGCTCTGGAGAGGCCTTGTAGTCATATCCGTTGTCCGTACCTGTAATCCGCTGCAGTGCTTCGATAGAATAAAATCGCACTGCCCGGTCTTCATCCTGAAGAAAATTCACCAGTTGAGGCAACGCCGAAGATACCTTATTATCACCCGCCCACTTGATGGCCATAACCCTGACTGTAGGATCCGGGTCCTGCAAATCGGAAATCCGCATTTTGCGATTCAATGGATCACCGCATCCAGCTATTACGAGGATTGCAACCACCCAGAACCATGACCATTCAAACAAAATATCCTTTTTGATATTAAGCATAGAAATATATTTCAGCGACAATACTATATCAACAAAGGTAACAAATTAGACGCTCTCAATAAACAGGGGCGTTTAGTCTTTCTTTGAAAGAAGCTTTTCTATCTCAGCCAAAAAAGTGTCTGGTTCTACAGGTTTGTCCAGAAAAGTATCTACAGGACACCAGATAGGATCACCTGCTGATGATTTGAAGTCTATGCCGGTTTCGCGTTTTATTCCCGTCAGCATTAGTATCGGCATATCTTTTAATTCTGGGTCGTTCTTTAGTTCACGAGCCATTTCAAAGCCATCGTCATGTGAAGACATCATTACGTCAAGAACCGCTAAATCCGGTTTCTCCGTCCTGATTTTTTCCAAGCCCTCTATTTTGTCGGCGGCTGTAATGGCTACGTACTGCCGAGCCTCCAAAATAGCCTGCAATGAATCTCTGATGTCCTGGTCATCATCTACAATTACAATCTTAATATTTTCCACAACTCACCTCACATAAAATAAAAACTATTGTCTTGAAAAACTAACCCTATGATTATAGTTATAATCGCCTCGTTTGAAACTAAAATAATTTGAAAAATCATTACCCTGTTTATCAATATGGCGATTCAGCAATCTTGCACTGTGGCACTTTATTTAATTACCCTTTGGCAGAATAACAGTGAAGGTTGTTCCCTGTCCCTGCTGACTTTTCACTGAAATTTGGCCCTTATGCCTTTCTACAATTTGTTTCACAATAGAAAGCCCCAAACCAGTGCCATCTTTTTCAGTACTTTTAGCATTGCTGGCTCTGAAAAACTCGTCAAATACTTTATCAACCTCATCAGAAGGTATGCCAATTCCAGTATCGGAGATATCTATTTGGATGTTATCGCCCTGGTTCTTTGCTTCTACATGCACACTCTTATTTTCAGGCGTATATTTGATTGCGTTCATCATAAGATTCGTAATCATTTCATTGATAGAAAAACGGTCTCCGACAATTTGGTCCACAGATGATTCAATGTTAGAAGTCACGGATATCGATTTGTCTTCAGCTTTTCTCTTACAAGCGCTCAAAGCTTCCGATATACAGACCTGCATGGAAAAGGGAGCTGTTTCAAACTTTCCAGCAAGTCTCATTTGGGTCAGATTTAACAACTCTTTAACAAAATCAGTAAGTTGAGCGGTCCGACGACGCGACCTATTAAGAAAATCGGTTTGTTTCTCGTTTAGAGGACCTGTGGATTTGTCACCGGCAATGTGCAGACAACTTAGTATCGCAGCGAGATGGCCCTTAATGTCGTGGGTAACCCTGGAGACATATTCGTCTTTTATACGGTCCTTTTCCTTTAGCTGAGTATTTGCCTCTCTTAATGCTTTCTCCTTTTTCTCCAACTCGACAAAGAAAAGGGTTTTCTGGGCAAGGTTAATTTGCCGGGCAACCGCCTCAACGAAATCAAACATTTCATCGGGCGACTTGTTTTCCAGAATATCCACGTAAAGCACATCAACAGCTTCGCCCAGATTGTTAACACGAGCGCAGAAAACGACATGAGGGTTGCTTTTGTCGACAACAGTCAAGACCATATGCTTATCCTGCGACGGTCCACTTCTTGCCATAACAGGAGTATCAGTAGAGCGTACAGCCTCAAGCACCCGCTTAGAAAGATGCACATCAGATGTTCGCAAAGCATCGATATGTGTATCCATCGCGCCTCGTCCGAAATAACAGGAAAGAATGTCTGGGGAATCCGGCAGAGTTTCAGTACTATACGGCAGCCTCACAATAGCAACAAGCGTATCCAGTATTTGGGCAAGGCACAAGCATGCTTCCGCATATAATTCTGAGGGGCTGGGTAATTTTAATAAACGATCAGTAAATTCGTTGAGACGCTGTACTAAAGCCGGCGACAAAGTAGCAGCCTGATCGGCTCTATAAGATACAATATTTTCCTCAAGACCTTTGTCAATAACAGGAAGCGTAATCAGAGCAGATGTTCCATCGACCGCTCGTTTGTCCGACTCTACTAATATAGAAAGTGTAAACGGTGTTATGTTGATTTTGTCACTTGGTGAAATCGTATGCGCCTTGATCTGCTGTCCTTCAACAAACACACCATTACGACTATTAAGATCTTCGACAATCCAACGTCCAAAAGGGTCCCGATAAATTCTGGCATGTTGTCGTGATACACTGTTATCCTCAAGTATGACATCGCAGTTTTCGCCTCTACCCAGGGTTGTGCCTTTGGGATTGAGCAAAACTTCTTCGGTCCCCGTTGGTCCTGTTACGATTAGATTTGTATCAACCATATTACATTTTCGCCCTTAAAATGTTTTACCCGAATAGCTTTGTTCCAAGCAAAAAACAATACGTTTACACGGGATAATCCACCTAAACATGTCAAATTATTAAGAGTGTGTTGTGCGACAAGCATGCACTTTTCATCCTTATATTAGATTTGGGCCTAAGTGTCAAATGCAGTTTTTAGACCTATAAAAAACCCCCTATACAGAGATAGGCCACAAAATGGAGAAAGACTGCCTATTTTAGCGTTTCTTGATTGAATTTTCGTGCTTTTTAAGCTATCATAGAGGCTTGCATAGAGGCATTTTTTGGGCTGTTAGGATATATAACTTGCAAGGAGGTAATTTTTTACTCTAATTGTTTAAAGTCCGCCGGTATATCTTAAGTTTCCCCCACGGATCGGGGGATTATTTAGAGTCACTTTGAGGAGATTTAGATGGCTTGTTGGACTAAGAAAGCACATTTAGGTTTCGTTTTGTATTGCCTTGGGACAATCATTGCGGCCGAAAGTACAGTAGCCGACGAAATAGATGTTCCATTTGAAAGGCAGAGAAAAGCCAAGATTTCTACAGAAATCAAGGCTGAGACTATCGCGAAGCTCAAAGCCCAAAAAGAAGCTAAAATCGAACAGCTGAATTTACCTGAGGATACAAGCTCCCGTTTCATCGTCAAAGAAGTACGCATCAGCGGCAACACGCTTATATCCACCGACGAATTATTGATGAATATCCCTGCCGTTTATAACACTTCCGACAAACCTGTAGACAAAGCTGAGCCGGGAGACCTTTACGATTTAAGAGCCATTCGAGATGTGATTTTAAACCCGGGACAAGCTCACGAGGTCTCGCGAAGGGCTATGCAGGGCTTTACCGAGTATATTCTCTCGGTCTACGAAAATCACGGGTATGCAGGTATATATGTGTATATATCCGCGCAAGCAGTCAAAGGCAATGCACAATTACAGGACGAAATTTTACCCATAGAAATTGTCGAAGCAAAAGTATCTGAAATTATATCAACCTATTATGACATAAACCGCAATAAAAAGGAAAAAGGTATACTTCGCGATTCCGTAATGAGTGAGTGGTCGCCGGTACAGGCTGGCCAGACGGTAAATCAAAAAAAGCTGGATGACTTTATTAATCTGCTTAATCTCAATCCTGACAGATATATCTCTGCAATAGTATCAAGAGGTTCTGAGCCGGATTCGCTTGCTTTAGGATATGATATTTACGAAGCGAATCCCTGGCACTTTTACGTCCAGTTAGACAACTCCGGTCCAGAAGAAAGGCAATGGGCGCCAAGATTCGGTGTCATCAATACCAATATTACAGGCAGAGACGACAGATTCACGGCAATATATCAGGGAGCACTAGATTCCATCAAAGACAATTACTCGCTCTTCGGCAGCTACGACTTTCCTGTACTTACACCTCGGCTTCGCCTTACTTTTTATGGAGGACACAATAATTTTGATATAAGTGGAGGTGGTGGTATCGATTTTCTTGGTAAAGGCACGTTCTATGGTGGCATATTGCGATTTAATGTATTCCAAACAGATGGCTGGTTTTTTGACATTACTAGCTCGCTAAGCCACGAAAGCAGCGAGGTTACTCTATCACTGTTTCCGCAAATGGGAAGCAATGTTGATATAGACTTGTGGGGCATTGGTGCTTATATTCATCGTTCAAACAACATGTCGAATACTTCTTTCGGATTTGACCGGGTTCAGAGCATAGGCGGTTCACCCCAGAAAAATTTCTGGGACCCGGTAACACTAACAGGAGCCCGGACGAATGCAGAACGTGATTTTGCGATTTACACCACCACTGCCGCTCACTCGCAGTACTTGAACCAGAATAAGGTTCATCGACTCAGCGGCTCTTTACGATGGATAACTTCCGAAGAAAGGCTGGCTCCATCAAAAATGACGACTTTTGGAGGGCTTTACTCAGTCCGAGGGTATGAAGAAGACGAGATTGTTGCCGACGGTGGTTTACTCATATCTGCCCAGTATGAATTTGACCTTGTCAAATACAGTGAGTCCAAAGAATCACCTGAAACTGCTTCAGATGAGGATGTTAAGAAACCGTGGCTTAGAAAATTAGCGTTACTCGGCTTTACAGATTATGCCAGAGCTAAAACCAACGATCATGTCGCAGGTGAAGAGGCAACTCAAGAAATCCTTTCGGTAGGTACAGGTACGATTATTAGAGTTGGCGACCATTGTGACGCGAGAATATATTACGGCTGGCCGTTGAGAACAACCACTGATACGACAAAAGGGAATGGCCGATGGAGCTTCAGTTTCATAATACGATGGTAAACATTTTACTCGGCAAATATAGTTGGGGTAGAAATATAATATGCAGTTATAGTTGCTCCGTGTAAGGAGGAAGAATATGAGACAATTAAGAAGTCTTCTGAGAAAGTATTATGTGAGGCAAGTTATTGCCTGCTGGATGATGTGTTTCATGCTGCTTGGCATGACACCTGTGAGAATCGCAAAGGCAAATCTGCCTCCCGGCCAGCTCCCCGCAGGATGGGAAGTTGTTACAGGTAGTGTCGGTGGTTTTGACTATAGCACTACTAATGAGTTGCACATAAGAAACATTGCTAATGGAACAATTATCAAATGGAATGGAGGTTTTAATATTGGCTCGGCGGCATGGGCCGAGTTTCAGCTTATTAATTCAGGTGCCTCTGTTCTCAATAGGGATGTTACTGGTAATATGAGCCAAATTTATGGCAGGCTGACATCTAACGGCCAGGTGTGGATTGTTAATCCCGCAGGTGTTCTCTTCGGTAAGGGTGCAACAATTAATGTTAACGGATTAGTTGCTTCCGCTCTTAATATTACGAACGAGAACTTCCTCAATGGTCAACATGAATTCGCCGGCGGCAATGGAAGTGTAATCAATCAAGGTAACATTTCCGCTCAAAATGTCTATCTTGTTGGAAAACAGGTAATCAATGCGGGTAAAATTCAATGCCCAGATGGATATGTTGTAATGGCTGCTGCTGATAAGGTATATCTGGGGCAGCCGGGCGGTAATATAATTGTTGAAATTGGCTCTCTTGTTCCTCCTAACACCGAACAGACACAACTTTCTTCACAGATAACCAATCAGGGAACAGTAGATGCCGGCAGCGGGACAATAATTCTTGCTGCTGCCGGTGATGCTTTATCCCGGCCTATAATTTCGAATCTCGGCTCGCTATCAACATCCGTTGCCCAAGGTGATGCTGGAAACATCAGCCTCCAAGCTAATAACGGTCAAATTAGTAATGCCGGTGAGATTACGGCAATAAGTGATACTGGTACTGGCGGGACTGTTACGGCCAATGCCGATGAAGTGATTAATTCCGGAACTGTAGACGTATCAGGTGCTAAAGGCGGCAAGGCTGCTTTCGAAGGAACAAGTCGTCTCGGCCAGTTCGGAAACATCCATGCCGACGGTTTTGAAAGTGACGGCGGCAGCGTCACTCTTACTGCCGAGGAAGTAGTTGCCCTCGACAGTGACAGCCTTACCACCGCAAACGCAGGCACTAATGGTGACGGCGGCGAAGTAACCATCTATTCGCCTGACACTGCTTTGTTCTATGAGGGTGCAAAAATTGAAGCTAAAGGCGGCAGCCAAGCCGGTGACGGCGGATTCGTTGAAGTATCCGGTAAGGAACATGTAGAGATATTTGGCTCAGTCGATACTTCGACGCTAAATGGGGATGTTGGAACGTTCCTAATAGATCCATACGATATAACGATCGTCAGCTCTCTTCCCACGCAATATGGCTCGTGGAGCGGTGGAGACCCTGATATATGGAATTCAACCGATGATTCAGGGTCAAGATTGAATATTAGCACACTGCTGGACAATTTGGATGATACTGACGTTATTGTCCAAACTGGCGGCGGGTCGAGTGCTTACGATAATATAATCGTAGATACTCCTATAAACTATAGCCCATCCTTTTACCACGATTTGACATTATCAGCTGAGGACCACATTGTTATCAATTACCCGATTACAACCGGTACTCACGATTTGACGTTAATAGCAAACAACAGCGGCAACTTGTTGGGGGATATTTCCTTCTATGCCCCGATCACGCTGAGCACTGGCAACCTGCAAGCCAGTGGCGTGAACATAAACAGTAATTCATCTGGCACAATCACCGCCCTGGCCGGAAACGTCACTCTGAATGCAGAAAGAAATATAACTACCAACGCCGCCATAAACCTCAACATGGGCCGTTTGGAGATGTATGGCGGGTTAGGCGTTGGCCCTTCAAGTATCCAGATTAATGAAGATGTTACAGCAGGAAGCATTAAGCTTGAATGCTCTGGTGATATTACCACAGAAGAGTTGACTGCTATAATCAATAACATTTATGTCCACTCAACAGGTGGAGATCTGATAGTAAATGGTGATATAACGGCAACTCCCATACTCGAAATAGATATGCCACCCGGTGGCGGCGTATCTCTTATTGCGGACGAAGGTAAGATATATACCGAAGGCGGCTCAAACGATACACTTAATGTCTCTATTACCGGATATTCCGATGATAATCAAAATGTCGGTGTTGACCTTCCTAAACACTACGGCAACAATGCAAATAAAGGTGAACTCGATGTCGGCAAGGCCGCAATTGTAATAATGAGCGAAGAAACTTTGAAGCTGGGCTCAGGCGCCGAACTGACAGCTAACGGAGTATACGACTCGGAAGGTATTGTTGACGACCGTCCCGGAGTTGATTTCCTGAACGTCCCAGAGGGCAGCAAAAATCCAGGTGAGCCGATAGATGTCGCTATCTATCTCGCAAGTAACGCAGGCAACGTCGAAGTCGACTCTCCGGTAGCTATAGCTCCTTTCGGAGTTATGGCTGTCGATGCGTATGACACGGTAGAGTCCTTCGGGGTTGATTTTATAAACTCCTTAGGTGGAATCCACTGGTTAGAAGTGTGCTCACGCATAACAAGTGATCTGGGATTTGCTCGGACCAACGGCACAATCCCATACGCCGATGACGCAGGACTGTTTCCCGGGTCGGGCCAATATGTCCTTCGTGGAGAGAATCCCGACGTTGGGACAGGAGCATGGGAACTCGAAGAACCACCAGCTGAGGAAACAGACGGAGGACCAACGCTGCCACTGCAAGAAATAGTGGAGGTATCAAACGTCGATCCTCCGGTGACTCCCGAACTTGAAGATAGAGGGCAGGGAATTCGCGACAGGGGTTTTGACGATATGCAGTGGATGGCCAACGAGCTCGGTCTATGCGATGGTGACCAGCAGGGTGAGGATGAAAATCTGTGCCAAGAGATTACTCAGGCATATTTAGCCGGGGCCTTCCTGCAGGCGACAGACCTGCGGCCGTATAGAGCGGCTACACGCCTCAGAGACCTCGTCGAAATTCTCCACGATGACGACGGCACAAGGATTGCCGGTTTAGTCAGGGCGGTTAACGAGTTTAGTCAGCCGGATATGCCGCCTTCACCAGAACAATTCGCCTCAATTGCTCAATCATTCGCTGACCACAGCAATGATGGAACACACTATGCCGCAGCAGGAGAATGGCTCGATGCTCTTATGGAATATGTTGCCATTCTCACTTCAGATGTAGGATGGTCGGAAGACGAATCGATAGCATTTGTTATGGGTAAATACGGCACAAGCATAACAGAAGCTGGTGATGTGAGTGTTACCGCATTTGTTCAGATGCGCTTGGAAGGTTTCGGTGTTTAGTAACGCAGACTAGTCAGCGTCATTCACAGGCTCAATCTCGTCAAAGGGCTCGAGGATAGTAGAATCATCCGGCCCTGGAGGAGGTACTTGTGGTTGTTCAATTTCCGGGATTTCGTCGTCAGTCTCATTAACGACATCCAAGAATCTCTCGATGGCTTGGCCTGCTTCAGAGGTCATTATTTTGTGCTCATGATATTTTTCGTAGGAATAGTAGCCTGTGATTAGTATCAGCAGCAACCAAAACGGAATAGAATAGACAGCTATACGCTTGTTCCTAGTCAGGGCTCTGTTCACGTCATGCCTGATAGCCTCATATCTGTCGTAGTAGCTTTCGGCATCTTGATTCAATGCCCTTTCTAAAATTATGCGCCATCTTTTTGGAAGCTTCTTGATATTCACCCCTGCTACTTTGTCTGTTACCTCATACTTCCTGCCAAAAAGAAGCTGATAAGAAATATTGCCTAATAGACTAATGTTTCTTTCCATCACCATTGATTGCTTGTGTTCGGTCCTGATTTGAGCTTCCTCAGTAGCTATTCGAGTTGGGATTTTACCCTCATTCAAACCTGCGATATCCTGGGTTTTTGTGACTTTCGTTGCAGAAAATTCTTCAGCTGTTTCGCTTTGATTGGGTGGCTTCTCGATTTTCCTGTCAATTTTATCGTCCGGTAGAACAGGAGCATTTTTTGCCATTTCAATATATTGTTCCGCACCTTCAATAACATTGAAACTTATGTCGCCGGTATTTGGCTGGGACACTTTAATCTGACGTGGATGAATACGCCCTATCATCCAGCCATTTGACGTCAGGTTAATAATCGCATCAAAAACCTGAAGAAGTATTGAAAACATCCTCTTGGTTTGTATCACTATTCCATTGCTGATAAACTCTTCAAGATTGTGCTCTTCGTGCTTGGTGACGATATACGGTTCTTTTGGATTCTGTGAGACTTCAAGGGCTTTAGTAACAAACGGCATATCTAATAATGACATATTTCGCAGATGCCGTCCATTTTGATATAAACGTTTCTTTGCCTGCTCGGAAAGCTCCCACGGCAAATTATCGTCCGGCAGGTAAACGCTTACCGTTCCATGAATAGGATGCTCAGCTCTATACACAATCATATCATCTATGCTTCGCAGAGCATCACCTATTACGTACTCACTCGGCAGAGACATTATGGCCCTTCATTTTAACTCTTGATAATCCAAGGCCGGCTCACCTCTTAGATAAACCTTTAGTATATCGCGGCCTATTCTACTCTTATTTTGTACCAAATGATACTAAAAATATTGGCAGTGGTAAACGGTCTATTTGCTGGCTTACAGGGCCGAACGGATGTATAATCCTGGCGATAATATTTGGCATTTTGCGTACTTTCAATCACGTATAAAGAGTTTATTATCTATGATATGACAATGCCGGATGAGATGTTCGAAACACCCGAAGGCTATGAGATACTGAAAACGGTCGAAGTTACCGCCCAGATGGGCGAATACATTGCCCGTCATAAAGCCGACCAAGCACTCGTAAGGCTAAAAGTATTTAATTTTACCGACACCTCGACAGCTACTACACGAAGGCACCTCAGAGAATATCTCCGGTGCCATATTACTTTCATGGAAGAACTCGAACTTCCCGGAATCTTACGCGCCTTTGATTATAGTGATGCGAAAAAAACTTTTTGGATTGCCACTCAACCCGCCGAAGTCGAAAAGCTCTCACAAAAATTTGACCTTCTAACTTCACATCCTATTCAGTCTCGAATGGAATTGGTAAACCAGTTTCTTCTGACTCTTCACAGAATTCATAAAAGCAACGTCGTCCACAGAAATCTCTCTTCTGAAGGAGTATTTTTAACTCCGGATAATCAGATTTTTATAGGAGAATTTGGTTTCGCAAGCTTTCTCAACGAACAGCCAACTACTTATCAGGCAACCACATATGTGGCTACAATTGGTTACCTGCCTCCTGAGGTTAGAAACGCAGCTACGTTTACCTGCGATGTAAGCTGTGATATTTTCTCCGCCGGTCTGCTGGCTTTTGAGATTCTTACCGCCTCACCAATACCAAAAAATGAGCCCGACAAAGTTCTCGAGATACTTCGCACTCGATTAAAAAAGTACGTTGACGAAGGTATAATAAATGCAGGTATCTCCGAGGCAATACTGAAAGCAACAGATCCAATGCCTGATAGGCGCTTCTCAAGCGCAGATGATTTTGCTAAAGCCCTCAAAAAGCCACTGCCCGCTGAAATTTCTCCAGATGGTCCAACTCAGTTCGACCGGACTTTAACAATAGAGACAGCAAAGCCGCTCGCCCCTTCAGAGACCATACCTGTGCAGTCTCAAGCCGAAGTCGCTTCGCAAATACCCAAGCAACCATCGGTTCCCGCCAAAACACCTGAGAAGATAACTCCTTTAGACCCGGAACATGAAGTATGGAACAACCGTTATGAAATCCTCAGTAAAATCGGCGAGGGCGGCCAGGCTATCGTTTACAAAGCCTTTGACCATCTGACTAATGAAGAAATTGCTATAAAGACCATGTGGTCTCGTCATCGGGGTGACAGAGCCGCCATCAATCGCCTCAAGCAGGGTGCAATGGTAGCGAGAAGTCTCAGCCACCGATACATCATAAGGACCTACGGCGTTGAGCAAAGAATTGACGCTGACGGCCCCGGCAGATTTGTCTTTACTTGTATGGAGCTAATCAAAAGCCGGCTCGAATTAAGTGACGTTATCGAATCCCGCCGAGCATCCGGCAAAAAATTCCGAGTTGCGGAGTCACTTCATATAGTCGGTCAGCTTCTCGAAGCGCTTGCTTACGCCCACGAACACACCATACACAGAGATATTAAGCCGGGCAACATTATGCTTGTTCCGCGTGACGAGCAAAAAGAAATTGACACATCCGACCTGACGAAATTCAATATCAGGCTCATCGATTTTGGAATTGCGAAAGTACTTAGCCAGAAAAACATTGATGTCACCGGTAAAGGTTTTAGGTCGGCCCACTATGGAGCGCCCGAACTTGCTGATCTCAAAACCGTCGTGGACGCAAGAGCGGACATTTTCAGTGCCGGCGTCATTTTATACCAAATGCTCACCATGAATATCCCACGTAAGGGTTCGCCTCCTGCAAACAAGGTTAACAAGGAAGTGCCCTCAGCTTTGGCAGCAGTTATTGATAGAGCTATAAATGCCGACAGGGAAAAACGCTTCAAAACAGTTGCGGAATTTGTGAAGGAACTAAACCGGGCTGTCAGCAAATTCAATTGGGTGCGAAAAGCCGCGAAAATCGCAGCTGTTTTAATTGCCGGTGTTAGTATTACCGCCACAGCGAAATACTTCCTGCCTGAACCAGACGAGGTCTACCTGCAGCAAAGCGTAGATACTCTGCAAGCCAGAAATCCTGACAGGGAAATTGCCTCATTAGCTGATGGGGCAGTTGTAACATATGCTGATATAGCTGGTTACGACTCTTACGATGGTCTCAGGCGGACAGCCCTTGAAAACCTTAAGATATTGGAGTCGGCCGGCCACGACAAATTCAAACGCAATTTCCCCGCATGGAAAAACCAGGAAAACGTCTGGCTCGAAGTTGCCCCGGCCGTAGAAAAAATAAATAGCATCGCCAGAAACCAGAAAGAATATGACGTTCACAAGGATTCGGTCATTGCAGACTATTTGACGAAACTCGAACCCAGCTCTGTTATTGTCACCGAAGCCAGGGACCGCACAAAAAAAGCTGAGGTTTCTCTTAAAAAGAGACCTCTTTTCCTGAAAGAACTCGACATATGCGCTGACGCATATGATATCAGTGCTAAAGTCTATACGAATATCGATACTTTGGCTAGGGGTTCAGAAACGTTAGAGACGGCAGAGCAAATAAATAACAAGCTTATAGACGTCGAGAAACTGCGCAACAGCTTTATGCTAACGCGAGATGCTCTTGAAGATATCGAACCGCTAAAGAAATATGACTTCTATCCACGCAGTGAAATATGCTTCGGACAAGCCAACGAACATTATAAAAGTTATTCACTCGAAAATGCGGGAAAATATTTCACCCTCTTAAATCAGATATGCGGCACAATGGCATATGTGCGCGGGGATGTAGATTTTAGCCGTTCAGACATGGGATTAATCAGTTCAAGACTTATGGAACTATGCTCTGAAGACATCGGTACATTTGAGGATTACCCGGAATGGCAGCAAAGACTCGAACAGGTTTATAGAAAGAAAGATGTCCTTAACAAGTACTCATTGATTCGAAACCTGCTTCTCAAATCTCCCGGGGAAATTCCATCGGCAGCCTATGACCTTGCCATTTCTGCAAAACAGGAGTATGAACAGGGCAATATCGCCTCGGCAGGTTCAAAACTTGACAGCGCCTTGGATAAGTATAAAAAGTTTATGCATAGCAAGCTTAAGGATGCGATAAAGCAGTGTACCTCTCTTTCGGCTTTACCTTCTGCTCCAACGGAGACTATAGAAAACTGCAAAAGCGGATTCGAGAAGCTTCTGAACTCTATGGATGAGCCGGCCTGGTCTCCGGAAGATTTCGCCGATGATTACGCCAGCTATGCAAAAACAATAGAAGACGAGAAAAATGCCCTGCGGCAAAGATGGATTCAGCAGGCAGGCTCCTTGAAGGAAAAAATCAGTAATAAAAGCAACAGAGCCGGGCAGGAAAAGTATTTCTGGGAATCCCGGCTAATAAGCAAATACGTATCATACGCCCAAAAATACGACACCGATGAAATCGACAAAAGCATTAACAATTTCAAATACGTCGACGACCTCGGCAGAGTCTCCGAAATCATAATACGAATGGAGAGATTAAATTCCCGCCTTGACCGGATGCTCGAACGCAAAGAGAAACTGGATGAACTGGCAAGAAAAATAGATAGAGCCCTCAGGTTCTGCGAAGGATATAAACCAACCACGCCGCAGGAGGCGGAGCAATACGCACAATGGACTGAAGAGCTGAAACTGTTAAGGTCCGACCTTTCTGCAAAAACAGATGGTGCGTATTTGATAGACCTGCCCGAACAAACTTTCACTGTCAAATACAGGGCTATAGAATCGGCCTTTTTAGAAATTAACGCACAGCTGCCCTACCACAGCGCCACCGTCATCGAGCTTATAAATCAAACGCGTTCTCTGGAGGAAAATGCCGACTACCTGACCAAATGCCGGGAAATCTGGGCTGATATTCTCGGTCGATTAGACATACCTTCACTTAAAGAAGATTACAGCCAAACGCGCAAATATCTTGAGAGCATCGAAGAAGAGGTTGACGAATGGGAACCCGAAAAATTCAACGAGCAAATGCAGACCAGATGCCAGGTCTTCTCCGACGCCGTCGAACAGCAGGACAAAGCGGCAAAAGTTATCGTTACATCTATTCTCGATAAGAAGTCCGGACTTATCAATGATATAACATCACTCAGGCAAAAGATAAACAATGTGTTAAGCGATGAAGATATTCGCGAACTCGATAAGATTGCCGCGGACGCAACAGAAGAACCGCTCGTCACGTTCAGACAACTGCCGAAGCTGATTAGCGATACTGAGAACAAGCTTTCTAACATCGTTCTGGACAACACCGAGCTTCCGAAAGCAGCCGGACTCGGTGATTTCGAAGTCAGCGTATGGTTCAACAGTTTCGATGCAAGAAATAACAAACTTAACACGAGGATTTCACAGCTTAAATCCATTGAAGATGCTGCCTCGGCCTTTGAAGAAACAGAGCGGCTCATAACTAATCAGTCACAAATAGAAATCGACTATTACACAGCTTTGAGAGACAGCACTCTTAACGTAATCGATTATTCCGATGTCAGCGCCACTATAGATGCCGCTGAAAATGACAGTGCCGTCGTTAAAATGTGCCAATTCCTTCAGGCTTTGGAAAATGATAACTTGCCCAGCTTGGACAAGCTAAAGACATCCCTCGCTAAAATCAACCAGTCTATGTCAGGTCTGAAAACTTTTAAAGTCTCTGCCCTGACTGAAGTCAAAAGTTTTAATCATCAGCGCCGCCAGTTGCTCGAACAAATATCGCAGCTAAGACAGGATACGGCACAGTTAGATAGAACAAACCTCGAAAACACCTGCAAACAAAGCGTATCTCAAACGGTAAATGAGCTTTCAAATCTTATCCGAAGCCCCAACAAAGCCGACAGACTCACCGCACTGACCTCAACATTGTGGACGTTTTACCCCCAATACAGCAGCTGGAGCCAATGGGGCGATTTCGTTGGCTTCTTCCATATTACTATTTCAGGCAGAGACATTTCACTAACCGAATCCGAACATCTAAAACCTGTAACCTCAACAGGTGATTTCCTCGACCTTTCTAAAATCGCGAATAATCCGGCCCAGGCCTTCTATACCGATAACAGCAATTTCGCCAACTTCGGTTGGCCTCGTTACATTACCCACCAAAACGATCCCACTATTGTCCTTGTTTTTGTCCCCGGCTCTTCATCCGGTGATGTCGAACCTTTCTATATGGCCGTTCGAGAAATAAGCAACGCCCAGTACAAACTATTTATGGAAGCCACCGCCGCAGAACCGACAACAGATCTTTCCGGATGGTCCTACTTTGGCGACCAGAACAAAAATCTCCTCATCGGCCAGTCCCAGGGTCAGTTCCCTCCCTCCAGAATTACCTGGGATAAATCCGCAGGCTCTTTCATCCTTGACGAAACCTTCAAAGATGCCCCCGTCACTTGGGTCACCAGCTTCGGCAGTCAGGCCTATGCCGAATGGCTCGGAGCCCGACTGCCCACAGTCACGCAGCATAGTTACGCCGCCTATGCAGGAACCGGCAGCAAATACCCCTGGGGTAATGACCTGTCGAATATCGCCTCCTTCGCGCATGTAAGGTCCTCCGCTTGGCAAAACGCCGCACGACAATACAATCTCAAAAGAGATGACCCTGTTGAGATTGCCTATCCTCCTGTCGGCGCCGTAAGAGACTTTGTAAGAGGAAAGGCACTTGACCCCGATGGTATCGTCCATACAGGAAATAACAATGAACCTGTTTGGCCTTATTTCACTCAGGATAAACAGCCCAACATTTGGGGCCTGTATGATACGATTGGAAACGTCTGGGAATGGTGCGGCCGGGACAACGCCGCCCCTGTGATTTGTGGCGGCTCGTGCCTCAGTCCCCCGAAATACATCGAGCCCGCTACCCAACTCGATTTCGAAGGCCAGGCCTGTGACGTCGGCTTCCGAATCGCAATCCCCGCCAGATAACACCCGGCCGAAATGAGTTACAGCGCTCCGGCTTTTTCTTTTTGCAGCGGAATCAATTTTTCTGTGCTTTCTTAACTTTATTCAGGTCCTTGTATTCAGATCGCGCCTTGTAAAAAGGGTCGCGCGTATAGCAGCCGGAGACAATGCCGTTGCGCGGCGCGGTGCTGCAGTCGCTGTCAGTTATGCAGATGTGTTTTTTGTCAACGGGCCTTCCGTTCAGAATATCGGCAACAATGTCGGGGTAAGCGAGCATCATCCTCCCCAGGCCCACGGAATCCGCCATAACGGAGGTTATGACGGCCTGGGCGACATTCGGCAGCCACTGCTGCAGGTAGGTATATGCCGAGCCGACGAAAATCATATCCGGTCTTTTTTTCTTCAGCTCGGCCGTCGCATTTATCATACGGGCAACTCCAATGAGCGGGTCTTCCGGAGGCAGGTAACCGTTAAGAGACGAGGACATCGCCGGTCTGATAACATGCGGATTGTAATAAGGCGAGCCCCCTGTCGCGCAGATTAGTTTTATACCCATATCAGCGAGCAGGTCGAGCAGCTTTACAGGTTCGGTCAGGTCGATTTTCAGTCCTGTGTTGTCTGTCCCGAAAGCGAACGGGTAGTCATCGGATATTTTATTAGGTTCACCGACATCATTTTGCCCTTTTCTAAACGGAGGAAAATCAAAAATGCTTAATCGAACGCCGATTTTCAATTTTGGTGTATTTGCTTTGATGCCTGAGATTATTTCGGTCAGGAACCGGGTACGATTTTCGAAACTGCCGCCGTAAGGACCGGGGCGCATATGGGCCGAGAGAAATTCATGGCCGAGATAGCCGTGACAGTGCTTGATATCGACGAAGTCGAAGCCGGCTTTTTCGGCCAATTCCGCCGCGTCGATGGTTTGCTGAATTATTCGTCTAATCTCATCGTCGGTAAGAGACGGATAATCCTTTTCGACGCCTAATTGCGGGTCAAGGACGGGGTGATTATAAACGATTTTGGGCCTGGGGTATGCGAATCGGCCGGAGTGAGTCAATTGCAACCCGATAAGCAAGTCATCGTTTCTGTCGAAATGTTTCAGGTGTGTATCGGCAAGTGACTGCCGCATCTCGGCGATATCGGCGAGGGTGTGCTCGTTGAGCAACAGCTGTCTGGAGCTGCCTTTTCCTTCGTCGCAGACTGCGCACGCCTCCCCACCCCATATCAGCTTTGCGCCGCTTAATCCGAACCTCTGCCATCTTCTTTTTGTCAGCTCACTGGGCCTTCCATCTTCAAGGCAGTCCCAACCTTCCATAGGCAATGCGCAAAAACGGTTGCCAATTCTTTTATCTTCGAACAGTAGTGGCTGATTCAGCGGCGCATCGGGACCGGATTGAACAGTTTCGTCGAACGGCAGAGAGATGTTATGCTGCTTTAGATATGCCTTGAAGTCGGAGACCGTTTTTAATGACGGTATTTTTCGGTAAGCTACCGGAGCCATTTGTCCAATCGCTCCAGAATGTCTTTTAGTATCGGGATATCCGAATCCGGCCGGTGTGGAATGTCAGGTGCCAGCGCATCGGACTTTAGCTGGCCTCGCAACTTTAGGAACTGTGCCGCACTGTGTTTGTATGCGGGCACTGGCGCTCGGAACGCGAAGAACCCGAGGAACTGCAGCAGGTCGTTCAGTTCGTAAAAACGCGGGTCGCCCTGCTGCCAGAAGCTGTCGCGCAGTGCAAAGGCATCGGGCGCGAATGTGCTAAGGCCGAGCAGATAGTCGCTGCCGTAGATTACCATATCGATGGCGAGGTCGTTTCCGGTAAGGACCATAAAATCAGGCCTCTGTTTGTTGCGCAACTGCAGCCGTTGCCATTCCAGCCGACGGTTAAGCGAGGAATGTTTTGCCCCGATACATTCTTTGATTTCCATTATCCCGGCGTAGGTTTGCAGGTCGTATATCTTTCCGAACGGGGCGAACATAGAGCCCAGCTCGAAGGCAATAAATTTGCCGCAGGATTTTACAAGCTCGCTATAGGAGGCGACAATTTTATCTTCGCTTTGATTAGTTAAGCCGAAAGATTGAAGTATTACCGGCGTGGCGTTATGCATCTGAATCAGGTTTAGTTCACGAAGATACGCATCGGCGTTCCATTTGTCGCCGGGTTTGTCGGATATGTATGCTCCTGCGACGAAGCTTTTCCCGCCCAGAACATTCTTCGTGCGCTCCAGAACTTCCTCGCGGGTTTTGCTGTCCAAAAGGTGCACCGAGCCAGTGTCCATATTGACAGCTGGTATAAGACCTGCTCCGGCGGTTCTGAGCACGTGGGATTCGAAACCGTCCCAGTCCGCGGCCCCGTCCTCCATAAGCGGCAGCAGAATTGCCGACATCGCCGTTATCTTGCGATTTGGAACAATCGCGGGCACTGTATCTTGCTTATCAGTCATATAAACTCCTGGTACTTTTTATATCATATTATCCGCCGGAAAAAAACCTCAAATCTGTATAGGAAATGCGAATTAGGTCGGTCTTTTTTGTTTTTAGTTACTACTCGTTTTTGTTAGAATCTGCCCTTGCAAAGTCCACCAAGATTATTTTTTTAGAGAGGTAACGATGAAAGACAATAAATCGAACTGTCCCGGCAAGGCGAAATATCTGGCCGGCAAAAGAATCCTCCCCCAACCGATTGGCAGGGACACCGACATAGTCCGGCTCATAGACAATCTCGATGCCTATAACGGCGGAAGATTGCGGGCCGCCTGCCACCTGATGCGGGATAGGTATTCTAAAGAAGATGTTACCATCGGCTTAAGCCTCGCCGGCGCATTGACCCCTGCCGGGCTGGGGCCTTCGACGATAATTCCGCTTATGAATCACGGCTTCGTCGATTGGATAGTCGCTACCGGCGCGAATATGTATCACGATATGCATTACGCCTTCAACCTGCCGATGTTCCGCGGAAGCCATAACGTTGACGATGCCGACCTCCGCGCAAAAGGCGTAACTCGAATCTACGACATCCTCTTCGA
>CAYXUW010000006.1:0-29806 GCA_964468375.1 uncultured Pirellulales bacterium
GGGTGGGCGAATGTTTCGGGGGTGGCTGTGCATGCCGCTGGCTGAGGTCAGCGGAATTTTGCTTCGGCAAGACGCTGTCGAAGAAATGGCAAATTGCGAAAGTAAACTAACGGAAGTCCGCAAACTGCTCGCCGACATAGCAGATACGGAAAGAATCGCGGCCCGCATCAGCACGTTCCGCGCAAGTCCGCGGGATTTTGTTGCACTTGAGGCCACATTAAAGCAGATTCCGCTTCTGCGGGAGATTCTGGGGCAATTCGAAGCGGAACTTACGACGAAACTTATGCAAAAATGCGACAGTATAGATGAACTGGCGGATTTACTGGCCTGTGCGATTGAGCCGAACTGTCCGAGTCATCTTCGTGACGGTGGCGTGATAAGGAAAGGATTCGATGAGGAGCTTGACCGGCTGAGGTCGATATCGAGGGATGGACAGAGCTGGCTACAAAATTACCAGAAGGCGCAATCGGAGCGAACAGGCATCGCGAATCTGAAGGTCGGCTACAACAAGGTGTTCGGCTACTATATCGAGATAAATCATTCGTCGGCGGATAAAGTGCCTGCAGATTATATCAGGAAGCAAACAATCAAAAACGCGGAGCGGTATATTACCGACGAATTAAAAGAATACGAGACGCAGGTATTGAACGCTGCGGAAAAGGCGCTGGAGTTAGAACTTAAACTTTTCGAGCAAATCCGTACCGCTGCGGCTGCATACATAACACGGCTACAAAATTTAGCTGATACCATCGCACAATGCGACTGTCTTTCGGCGCTGGCGTACCTGGCGAACCGGCGGCATTATGTTCGGCCGGACATAACCGACGGGGGCGAGCTGACTATAAGCGAGGGCAAGCATCCGGTGCTGGCTGAAACGCTGGGGGCAGAATTCGTTCCGAATGATATAGAGCTGGGAGAAGAGAATGGCGACGTGCTGGTTATTACAGGGCCGAATATGTCCGGCAAGAGCACATATATAAGACAGGCCGCCCTGTTGGTTATTATGGCGCAGACAGGATCGTTTATCCCGGCTAAAGACGCACAGCTCGGATTAGTCGACAGGATTTTCACGCGCGTTGGGGCATCGGATGAGATTGTCCGCGGGCAGTCGACGTTTATGGTGGAGATGACCGAGACGGCAAATATCGTCAACAACGCTACCGAAAAATCGCTGGTAATTCTGGACGAGGTCGGGCGGGGAACAAGCACTTATGACGGGCTTGCTCTGGCGTGGGCGATTACCGAGCATATAGCAAATAAAATAAAGTGCAGGACATTATTCGCCACACACTATCATGAGCTTACGGAATTAGCGGAGTTATTTACTAACGTGAAAAACTGCAATGTAGCCGTGCGTGAGTGGGCGGATGAGGTCGTGTTTCTGCATAAGATTCTGCCGGGCGGAACGGACAAATCCTACGGGATACACGTCGCCAAATTAGCAGGTGTTCCGAAGCCCATTCTCGAACGCTCGAAAGAGATACTCGAAGAACTGGAGAGCACATTCGCTAAAGAGGCGTCCGGGTCTCACCTGGCGAAACACAAAACGAAAAAACTGCCGCAGAACATACTCTTTGTCCAAAAGCACAAATCGGTTCTGGATAAACTCGGCGCAACCGATGTCGATAACCTCACTCCCATCGATGCAATAAATCTGCTGAACCAGATAAAAAAGGAAATTGACAAAGACAGGTAAGGTCGATATTCTGCCGTTATGGCTGAGAACAAACAAGACACTCTGGCTAATTTCCTTACTGCGGCACTCGATATGGAAGATGAAATCAGCAATAGCATCTATAAAGATTATATGGACGCAAAAAACTGGCCCGAAAGATTGAAGCCGGAGGCGTTCGAGAGCATAAAGCAGCACCTTAACGTATTAATAGAAGATACGAAAAGACACAGGGCAACGGTATTATCTCTTATCGAAAAACATGGTTGAGAAAACGGACCAGAACAAGGAAAAAATCATCAGCGAGTTCGAGATGATGAAAGATTTCGAGCTTACCGCAAAGGAACTTTACCTGAAGATTGCCGCATCGGACGACGCAGATCAGGAAACCAAAAATATCTTCGCTAAAATGGCCGAAGACGAGAAGCGTCACGCCGGGCTTGTTCAGGAAATAATCAATACCGCCGCAAACGCTCTATAGCATTCTATTAACTTTCAATTCTTGTAATCGGTGCTGCCGGCTAATATAATAAGTCCCGTTAATAATCACGGAGATAATATATGGCTAAAATCACTAAACTCGATGATATCGTATCTTTGTGCAAACGGCGGGGTTTTATATTTCAGTCCAGCGAAATCTACGGTGGTCTGGCAAGCTGTTATGACTACGGGCCGCTGGGGGTAGAGCTGAAAAATAACATCAAGAACGCGTGGTGGAAGGCAGTCGTCCAAATGCGCGACGACGTGGTGGGGCTGGACTGCAGTATTCTTATGCACCCGCTGGTGTGGAAGGCGTCGGGGCACGCCGACAAGTTCGCGGACTTGATAGCGGAATGCAAAAAGTGCAATGTCAGGACGCGCGTCGACCATTTGAAAGAGAAGGCGACGGAGCAGGCCGACGAGCATACCGAACATATCGCAATCGATTCGGCTATGGCCAAGGCGAGCGACTTGGGAAATAAGGTATGTCCTGCCTGCGGGACGGTCGGGCAATTCACCGAGCCGATGCCTTTTAAGCTGATGTTCGAGACGCAGATGGGGGCAAATATCGACGACTCGATGACGATGCAGCTTAGACCGGAAACGGCGCAGGGAATTTTTGTCAATTTCAGGAACGTTCTCGATACGACAAGGGTGAAGATTCCTTTCGGGATTGCGCAAATCGGCAAAAGCTTTCGCAACGAAGTGACAACCAAGGCGTTTATTTTCCGTACGCGCGAATTCGAACAGGCGGAACTTGAGTTTTTCTGCGAGCCGGGGACGGATGAGCAGTGGTTCGAGCACTGGAAGGAAGCAAGGTTTAATTGGTATTTGAATCTGGGTCTTAAAAAAGAGAACCTGCATTTCCGAGAACACGAAGCGGACGAACTTGCGCATTACGCCAAGGCGTGCGTCGATGTCGAATATAAATTTCCGTTCGGCAGCGGCGACTGGCAGGAGCTTGAGGGAATCGCGAACCGAACCGATTATGACCTGCGGCAGCACCAAAGGGGAATGAGAACGCTGAATAAATGGTTCGAAGGTAACCAGGACATTAACAAAATAGATTTGGCCGGCGAGGCGGAGGATTACGAAAAAGGGCCGCTTTCGTATTTCGACGAGCAAAAAAAGAAACGCTATATACCCTATGTGATTGAGCCGAGCGCCGGTATTGACAGAAGCACGCTGGCGTTTCTGGTCGATGCTTATGATGAAGAGGAGGTGCGCGGGGAACAGAGAAATCTTCTGAGATTCCATCCTGCCCTTGCGCCGATTAAGGCGGCTGTTTTTCCGCTGGTGAGAAAAGACGGTATGCCGGAAATTGCGAGGAAGATTTACGACGACTTGAAGGAACGCTTCAGCTGCTTTTACGATGAAAAGGGGGCGGTCGGTAGGCGATACCGCCGACAGGATGAAGCGGGGACGCCTTTCTGTATTACAGTTGACGGCCAAACAAAAGAAGACCGCACCGTTACCGTTCGCGAGCGGGATTCGATGGAGCAGGTAAGGATTTCGACCGACCAGTTGCTCAATCACCTGCGGGAAAAGCTGGATATTTAATAAATGTCCGAACAGGAAGAACAACAAACAGAGAAGAAAAAAGCCAAGATTGCAGTAAAAGTTTTAAGATGGCTCAGCTTCGGACTAATCACACTTCTGTTAATTGTTTTTGTTGTCTTTCAGGGGCCATGGAAAGTTTCGGCACTTCTTGGAATCCTTGCAGCAAGCTATTTCCTACCTAAACCTTACGGAAAATATTTCTGGCTTTGTGTCGGCGGGGTTGTAATTGCGCTTATTATCTGGGTTTTTCTGCCGGAGGAAACTAAAGGCTGGCGGCCATATACATTCGATAAAGAATTAGCTGCAATCAAAGCAAAATACGCAATACCAGACGAAGAAAATGCAGCGATAATCTATAATCAACTTCTGGAGGATTATAACAAAGCTGCATTTGAGCCCAATTTTACCGACCCCAACCTCGAAGATTTAATTAGAAATGAGCCGTGGTTGAGCAAAGATTATCCCGAAGCAAATCAATGGATTGACCGGCATGAAAACACAATTATAACATTAACCGCAGCTTCCCAAATGGAGAAGTGCCGGTTTCCAATTAATGCCAACTTTATAAATGACAGGGATATGATGGATCGGGTCGGAGCAATTAGGAAGTGGGCAATACTACTTATCTCGGCGGCCAATAATGATATTGCGGAAGGCCGGACAAATCAAGGCATTGAGAAATATACTGCTGCAATTCAAATGGGGAAACATCAGTGTCAACAGTCCGCCTTAATCGACATGCTTGTTGGAATCGGCATTGAAAACCTTTGCGTAGAACCACTCAACAGATTAGTTGTCACCGGCGATATTACAGAAGAGCAATTGATGGTTATCGAAAACACCCTTATAGGAATGGAGCTTGACTGGAGCAGTGATTTGCCCAGATTTGTCGAGTACGAAAAGCTATGCAACAAGAATTTTTTGGGGATGTTTTATGGGGTAAGCCCAGATGGTAAGATAAGATTAAATCCAAGTGCAGCAGCAAGGGCGATGAAGTGTCTACTACCGGAAGATAT
The DNA here is from genome assembly GCA_964468375.1 of uncultured Pirellulales bacterium. Lineage (GTDB taxonomy): Bacteria > Planctomycetota > Phycisphaerae > Sedimentisphaerales > Anaerobacaceae > CAYXUW01. The sequence goes on from CAYXUW010000006.1 coordinate 4,729, forward strand.
GAAAGAAAAATTTGTTATGACCTATTGGCGTGAAAGATCTATGAAAGCATCAACCATATGGCTTTGGTTCCATATGCCCCCCACGCCGCAAAAGGCCGGTGAGATTATTGATTCGGCCTACGAGAGATATTATGCGATGGCAGAGCCGGATTTCGATTGGAGGAAAGAGCCTGCCGAAGATATACCACGAATCAGACTCAACTTCCGGTTTATTGCTGAGTTTATGGCAAGTATGCTGGAAGGAAGCTATTACAGTATTCACAATATATATCTTCTACGTAACGCGGAGCATAGGGGCAGCAGGATAATAATCGCGCTGAGACGTTACAAAAACGAACACGGTAACTGGCCGGTGGGGCTCGATGAGGTCAAACCGCTGGCGCCGGAGGAAATCTTTATTGACCCGATAAACGGCGGTTCTTTCGTCTACAAATTAACAGATGACAATTTTACACTCTACAGTAAAGGCAAGAACAATATCGACGAAGGCGGCCAGTATAATTCAATATGGGACCCCAATAGTCATGAGCGTACAACCGAAGAAGACGACCGCATGATTTGGCCGAGCGAAAAAGGAGGATGTCGGTGACGAACAACAGGAACGTCTTTATATCCGAATTAAAAAGCAATGTCGGCGAGGAGGTTACGCTTTCAGGGTGGCTGTATAACAGCCGGGCGAGCGGGAAAATTCAGTTTCTAATCATCCGCGACGGGACGGGGCTTTGCCAGTGCATAGCGGAGAAGGGCAAGATTCCAGACGAACTTTTCGATGAGTTGAAACATCTCGGTCAGGAATCGTCACTTAGGGTGAGAGGCGTTGTCCGGGCTGATGAAAGAAGTGTGGGAGGATACGAGTTAGCGGTGACGAATGCGCAGGTTATCTCGCCGGCGGTAGATTATCCCATCACGCCGAAGTCGCACGGGATTGATTTTCTGCTGAAGAATCGACACCTGCATCTGCGCTCGCGCGGGCAGTGGTGCATCGGCAAAATCCGCCATACCGTCATCGACGCTGCCCGTAGATTTTTCAATGACAACGGCTTTACGCTGATAGATACGCCGATTATTACAGGTATCATCGGCGAGGAGGCGGGTAGCTTGTTCGAGGTGGACTATTTCGGAGAACCCGCCCATTTGACGCAAACGGGACAATTACACCTTGAAGCGGCGGCGATGAGTTTCGGCAAGGTTTATTGCTTCGGGCCGACGTTTCGAGCGGAAAAAAGCAAGACGCGAAGGCATCTTACCGAATTCTGGATGGTCGAGCCGGAGGTGGCGTTTATCGATTTAGACGGACTTTTGGAACTTGCAGAGAATTCCGTCTCGTTTATCGTTGCCGAAGTTCTGAACAAAAACAAAGGCGAGCTTGAAACTTTAGGTGCTGACATCGCTACGCTGGAGAAAATCAAGCCGCCCTTCTATCGATTGTCTTATACCGAGGCGGTCGAAATTCTCACCGGTGAAAGAACTGCAAAACTTATGGCTGAACAAATTGCGCAGCTGCGACAGCAAAAAGAAACTATCGAAAAAAGGATTGCTGACCTTGAATCGGAGCAAAAAGGCCAAATCAAGCAGTGGAAGCGGGACAAGAATGCAGCCGAGCTGATTGATCTGCGGATAGAGCTTTCCGAAACAGATACGAAAATTGAAAATAACCCAAAGCACGCCAAACTCGCGGCGGAGTTTCAATGGGGTGAAGACCTAGGCGGTTCGGACGAAACAATAATCTCGCAGATGCACGACAAGCCCGTTTTCGTTACGCACTACCCGAAAGAGGCAAAAGCGTTTTATATGAAGACGGACCAAAGCAGCGACAAGGTTGTGCTGAATTTCGATATGCTCGCGCCGGCGGGCTTCGGCGAAATCATCGGCGGCTCGGTCAGGGAGGACGATTACGAACTTCTTCTCGAAAGAATAAAACAGCAGGGTTTGAACGTCGAAAATTACGACTGGTATTTAGACCTGCGGAAATACGGCTCAGTGCCGCACGGCGGATTCGGCCTTGGGGTCGAAAGAACTGTCGCATGGATTACTGGGGAGAAACACATCAGACAGTGCATCGCATTTCCGAGATTGATGGACAAGGTGTATATCTAAGTTCGCAGTTACGGACTGCAACTTCGGTAAAACTTATGGCTGACTGGACGATACAAAAGCTTTTAAACTGGGTCACTAAATATCTTACGAGCAAAAATGTCGATTCGCCGAGGTTAAGCGCGGAACTACTGCTATCTTATGTATTGGGATTAAAGCGGATTGAATTGTATACGCAATTCGATAAGACCGTAACCAAAAAACAGTTAGACAAGCTGCATAACTTGGTAGAGCGGGCGGGGCAGGACGAGCCGGTCGCTTATCTGGTCGGCAAAACCGAATTTTATTCCTTAGAGTTAGACATCACGCCAGATTGTATGATTCCCCGGCCGGAAACGGAACTGCTCGTCGAACGTGCGATTGAATTTCTGCGAACGCGCGACGGCGGACAATTTGTCTGTGATTTATGCACCGGCAACGGATGCATCGCTGCGGCGATCGCTTGTAATTTTCCGAACTGTAAGATAATCGCGACGGACATTTCCGATTCGGCTTTGACAGTCACAGCAAGGAACATCGAAAAACATCAATTAAAAAACAGGGTTAAGCTTTTGTGCGGGGATTTGTTTGGGCCGATTGTGCCATATCTCGATACGGGAAAATTCGACCTTATCGTCTGCAATCCCCCTTATGTAAGTGCGCCCGAGTTTGATAAGCTCAGCAGAAATGTAAAAGACTATGAGCCGAGGATAGCACTGTTTGCGGGCGACGACGGGCTGGACGTATATCGGCGAATTATCGAAGAGGCAGATCCTTTTTTAAAGACAAATGGAGCGCTGATGCTGGAGGTCGGCTACAATCAGGGGCAAAGCGTTCGGGAACTGCTGGAGAAAGCAAGCTGCTTTGCAGATATTGCCGTTGAAAAAGACTATCAAACCAACGACCGAATCGTAATTGCGAGGAAAGAGACAGTCAATAAGACATAACCGTTTTAACGTCATAGCCGGCCAGCTTATTGCGGCCGGCCAATTCGGAAAGCTCGATAAGAAACGATATGCCGACGATTTGTCCACCTATTTTTTCAATGAGTTCACAAGCGGCAGCCATTGTCCCGCCGGTTGCAAGTAAATCATCCACCATTAAGACTTTCGCACCTTTTTGGACTGCATCACAGTGCACTTCCAATGTATCGGTGCCATATTCCAAATCGTAGGTAACAGTTTCGGTCTCAAACGGCAACTTGCCTTTTTTGCGTATCGGCACAAAGCCGGCGTCGAGTTTTTTTGCAACCGCGGCTCCGAATATGAAACCCCTTGCCTCAACAGCGGCAACATAATCAACATCCGCTTCTGCGAAGCCATCGCATAAAGCGTCTATGGCCGCTGTAAGCGCTTTGGGGTCGGCCAGCAACGGAGTGATATCGCGGAATAAAATTCCCTTTTTGGGCCAATCGGGGATGCTGCGAATATATTCTTGCAGATTGGTTCCATCCATAGTTACTTATTTCCCATCCATAGAATTACTGTTCTTCGTTCATATAGTCATAAAGCTTGGTGAGGGCGCTTCGCTGAATCTGTCGGATTCTCTCGCGTGTCAGACCCATTTTTTTGCCTATTTGTTTGAGCGTAGTCGGCTTTCGTCCGCCTAGGCCGTAGTGCGACCTTAAAACATCGGCCTCCCGGGGATCGATTTCCTTAAGCAGCGCTAGTACCTTTGCTCTTTCTTCATCGGCAACCAATGTGTCTTCGGGCTTGCCCGTATGCTGGTCAGGCAAAGTTTCGTCGATTGTATGATTTTCGTCGGTCTCATCACTACCGGAGGTATCCCTTACGGAGCCGAGGATTTCGACAACGTGGTGTATTATTTTTGCCTTTCGCAGCGGCAGGTGCATAATCTCGGCCATCTCTTCGACGTTCAGCGTCCTGCCGAGCTTGCTTTCGAGCTCTGACGCGGTATGGCGCCACTGATTCATCAGGGCGACCATATAAGTGGGGATATGAACCGGCTGAACATTAGCCAGCAAGGCGCGTTTTATACTCTGCTTTATCCACCAGGCGGCGTAAGTGCTGAAGCGGGTTCCGTGGTCGGGGTCGAAGTAATCGACAGCTTTTATAAGGCCGAGATTGCCCTCCTCAATTAAGTCTCCGAGACTCATACCGCGGTTTGCATATCTTTTTGCGATATTAACGACCAGCCGCAAATTGCTCCGCACCAACTGTTCCCTCGCCCAAGGGTCGTTTTGCTCAACGACCAATTTGCCCAGCAAATGTTCCTGTTCGACGGTGAGCAGGGACGCTTCATCAATCTCTTTTAGGTATTCCTTTATAGTGATATCAAACGCTATGGCTCGCTCCTACCCAGCTCAAAAGCCCTTCGGCTTTAGCTATGAAGGTTAAATTTATTTTTGACTCTACCAATTATTAGGATTACCTGTTTCAGCGGACAATCCGCTTCTAACGGTATCGGTCAAATACACCTATAGGTTTAGCTGATTAAATGCGACTGGTTTATACCGGCCGAGAAGCTTTAATTATCGGCCTTCTCCTCTGCGCTATCACTGCTGACCTGTTCAGCGTTTTCTGTTTGTTTCGGCTGTTCGGTATCGTCGGTTTCAGAGTCGGCTTGCTGCTCCTGCGGCTCTTCATCAGAGCCAATATCAGCACCAGAAAAAACGGTTTGCTCATCGGACTGCTGTGCGGTTTTGTCTGCCTGGTCTTCGGCGGCCCATTGCACTCTTCGCAAACTCAAGCCGATTTTACGTGCCTCGGTATCGACTCTTAGAATTTTAACCTCGATTTCCTCATCCTGCTTAACGATATCCTGAGTTTTCTTGATTTTATGGTCTGCGAGCTCGGAAATATGGAGCAAGCCCTCCAATTCCGGCTCAAGCTCAACGAATGCACCGAAATTGGTAATTTTTGTCACCTTTCCTTTAATAATCTGGCCGGGAATGTATTTTTCGGGGATTGCATGGAGCCAGGGATCCTCAGACATCTGCTTTATTCCCAAAGATATTCGCCTTTTTTCCTCATTAACTTCGAGAACAACACATTTTATTTGCTGGTCTTTCTGTAGCATTTCGCTGGGGTGGCTGAATTTTTTTGTCCAACTAAGATCTGAAACATGTATCATTCCATCGATACCGTTTTCTATCTCCACAAAAGCACCGAAGTTGGCGAGCGAGCGCACGACGGCAGTAACAATGGTTCCGGGGGGGTATTTCTGTGAGGCGAGCGCCCAAGGATTTGCTTCTGTCTGTTTCAGGCCGAGAGAAATTTCCTGTTTCTCTTTATTGACGCTAAGGACGACTACCTCGATTTCGTCTCCCAAGTTGAGCATCTCGCAGGGGTGGGTCAGGCGTTTGGTCCAACTCATTTCAGAGATATGGACGAGCCCTTCAATTCCATCTTCCAGTCGTATGAAGGCGCCGTAATTCATAAGGTTTACAACTTTCCCCTTTACCTTGGCTCCGACCGGATAGCGCTGTTCGACATCTTCCCAGGGGCTGGAGGATTTCTGCTTTAGCCCAAGGGAAATTCTTTCGTTTTCCTTGTCCACGCCGATAACAACAGCCTCGATTTCCTGGTCGAGCTGAATTATCTCAGAGGGGTGTGATATTCTACCCCAGCTCAAATCGGAGATATGCAACAGTCCGTCCACGCCGCCCAAATCCACGAACACGCCAAAGTCGGCGATGTTTTTGACCACACCTTTTCTCAATTGCCCGACCTCGATTTCCGAGAGGATTTTTTCCTTGCTACTCTTGCGTTCCTGCTCAATGAGCTTTCGTCTGGAAACAACGATATTTCTGCCCTCGATGTCAATTTTCAGAATTTTGCATTTAATTTCTTTTCCGATGAACCGGCTGATATCGCCGGGTTTTCTAATATCGACCTGTGAGGCTGGCAAGAAGACGGGGACTCCAATATCAACGAGCAGGCCGCCTTTGATGCGTCTTATAACTCTGCCGGTGACAACATCACCTTCGGTCTTGGTGTTTACGATTTCCTCCCAGCCCCTGATGCGGTCTGCTTTTCGTTTACTCAACAGGATAAGTCCGCCTTCGGAATCGGTGTCTTCGAGAAGGACTTCGATTTCTTTTCCCGGTTCTATTTCATCGGGGCTGTCAAATTCGACGGCATCGACAACGCCTTCGCTTTTGAGACCGACCTCGACAATAACGTCATTTCCTATCTGTGAGACTATGGTTCCTTTCAGGATAGTTCCCGGCAAACGGGAATCGACTTTTTTCTGGAGTATTTCTTCAAGGAACTGATTTTCCTTGTCCCCGAACATTTCGCCGACCTGCCGGTCAATGACTTCCTGCGAGAGTCCTAATTTGTTAACTATATTTCTATCTACCATAAAATTAATTTCTCTAGATTCCCGCTTTCGCGAGAATTACAAAAGGTTTCCTATAAGTGTTACTCATTTTTCAGCGTTCCCCCTTCTGTCCGCGACAGAATACCAAGGGTCGGCAATTTGTCCGCCTTCAGGCGGGTTTAATTTTCGCTAAATTTTCGACAAATTCTGCTATCACCCACTGGGGCGTGGAAGCTCCCGCTGTAACGCCCACGACGTGCGGCAAAGCCCGGTTTTTGCCAAAGAACTTATTTCTATCAAATTCGCTCCAGTTTTGCAAGTGAAAGGTTCTAGTATTATATTTTTTGCAGAGTTCTGCCAATCTGCAGGTATTTGCGCTTTCGAGTCCTCCGAGGACGAACATTACGTCGACTTGCTTGCACAAGCGGACGGCGGATTCCTGTCTTTTTATCGCTTCCCTGCACAGGGTATTGATTACTTTCAATTCGCTGAAGCCGTGTCGGCCTATGGCGGCAAGCATTTTGCTGAACTGCTCCTGACTTTGAGTGGTCTGGCAGACGATTCCCAATTTTGCGTTTGCTGGCAGCTTGTGCAAATCGGATTCATCTGCGAGGACGACGACGCCGGGGGCTGAGCCGACGACGGCCTGAACTTCGGGATGATTTTCGTCGCCGACGACAACGACTCTATAGCCGGCATCGGCGAGCTCTTTTGCAATTTGCTGAACTCTCTTGACCAGAATGCAGGTAGCGTCGACGATATTGATTCGCTTTTGATTGAGCTCGGCGATTTGCTTCGGCGCTGCGCCGTGTGAGCGGATGATGACGGTTCCGGAGGTAATTTGTTCGGTGGAGTCGACGGTTTTGAGTCCCGCCTTTGCGAGGCGATTGACGACATCGGGGTTATGGATGATGGGGCCGAGCGAGTAGACGGGGCTTTTCGCCTGCTGTTCGGAGGATTTTGCCAGAACTTCTTCGGCCAGCTGGATGGCGTTTTTAACACCGGGGCAGAACCCGCAGTTTTCAGCAACGATTACTTTCATATATAATCACTTTTCATCATATCCATAAGGTTTTAATTCTTTTTTTATTCTGCATTCTGACTGCATTTGTCTTAAAGTCTTAGTGAGGTATTCGGCGAGCTTTCTGTCCGGCATTTTTTTGACCTTTTCGGCGGTGATGCACTTTCCGTAGCAGATATCGATTCTCTTTCCCGGGCAGAAGAGTTTTTTATTTCTCGGCCAGGCCTCGAAGGCGCCGTCGACAACGACAGGGACGACGGCGGCGCCGCCCCTTCTGCAGAGTAGTCCGAAGCCGGGTTTGAAGGCGGAGATTTTTCCATCGGCCGAGCGTGTTCCTTCGGGGAAAAGGCATAATCCCCACCCGTCGCGGAGCTTTTCGATAACGGTTTTCATCGCGGTCAGGTCTGCAGTTCCTCTTTTAACGGGAATGGTGTTTACCGAGGTGATAAGCCGGCCGAACAGGCCGCGGAAAAGCGTGTCGCGGGCGAGAAAATAGAGCGGCCTTTTGATGAATATGCCGCAGAGGACGGGGTCGAGGAAGCTCTGATGGTTGCCAATCAAAACGACCGGCCCGTTCTCGGGGACATTTTCCAGTCCCTGGGGGCGCAATTTGAAAAAGGTCTTGCAGAAGACCCTGCAGAGCCATCTTGCGAAGCGGAACCATCTCATTTTTGGTTTTTTCTCAGGCATTTTTCTTTTTCTGCACAAGGCCGAGCAGCTTTTCGACAACCTGCTCTACAGTCAAATCGGTGGTATCGACGGTAACGGCGTCGGCGGCGGGCTTCAAAGGCCCGACCGCCCTTCCGATGTCGCTTTCGTCCCTCGCTTCGATTTCCCTTTGAATTCGTTCGATATCAGCCGGCGATGTTTTAGCTTCCTCCATCGCCCTGCGTCTGGCCCTTTCCCCAGGAGTTGCGGTGAGGTAAAACTTGAAATTTGCACTTGGAAAAGCCACTGTGCCCTGGTCTCTTCCCTCGGTAACGATTTTGTCCTTCTCGGCGGCAAGCTGTCTCTGCATTTGCACCAATCTGCCCCTGACTCTCATAGATGAGGCAATATATCGAGCATTGGCAGTTACATCCGGCCGGCGCAGTTGGTCGGTAACATCAACGCCGTCAATTGAGGCGGCCATTTTGTTTTTTTCGATAGCGAACTTAATTTGCTTTTTATCCAGAACATCAAGCAGCTTACTTTCGTCGTTCATATCGACGCCAGTCTGCATCGCCGCCAGTGTTACGGCTCGATACATAGCACCGGTATCAAGAAATCCGGCGCCGAGCTTTTCGGCCAGCATCGCCGCGACGGTGCTTTTGCCGCTCGCTGCGGGGCCGTCAATTGTAATAATCAAATCAGCCATATTATTTAGATTGCCTGCTTGTCGAATTTACCTTGATGACGATAATGCTCGTATCATCGACCTGTCGGGCAAGACCTACGAACCGTCTTCTGTATCCGAGGATGTCTTTAACCATCTGCTCTGCCGAGTCGGAGGTAAACTTCATTGCGGTTTCGAGCATCTTTTCTCTGCCCCACAATTCGCCATCGAAGTTGGCGGCATCAATCAGCCCGTCGGTATAGAACAGCAGGCAGTCGCCGTCTTTTAGCGTTAGGGTTTCAATCTGATATTCGGCCGTCGGCTCGATTCCAAGCACGAATCCGCCCTTGTCGAGCTCGGTGACTTTTCCGTCTCTTATCAGGACAGCCGGCTCGTGCCCGCAATTGCAATAGGTAATAGTTTTTTCTTTGACATCAACAACAGCGTAAAACAACGCCACGAACTCGCCGTCTTTGCATTCGCCGCATGCTGTTTTATTCAGCTTGCCGATAATTCTATCGATATTACACTTATCATGTTCAGTATCGGCGTAGGCCCTAACGGCGCCTCTGAACAAGCTCATCATAATCGCGGCGGGAATACCCTTGCCGATGACGTCGGCGATTGCTACGGCAAAACAGTTATCGCTTATCTGCAGAAAATCGTAGAAATCGCCGCCGACATCGAAACAGGGTATATAAGTAGCGGCTATATCCAAGCCGGGCATCAAAGGAGCTTTTTCGGGAATCATCCTCCGCTGAACTACTCCGCCCAAACGCATTTGCTCAGCTATTCGCTGGCCCTCAATTGCTTCAGCATAAAGCCGAGCATTGGTTATCGCCACCGCGCACTGCGAGGCGATGGCCCTGGCAAGATTGATATCGTCTTCGTAAAACTGTTTCGGCTTAGGACTATACAGCCGAAGAACACCAATGGCTTTACGTCTAAATTTCATTGCAACGGTAAGCTGGCTTACGAGAGCTTCCTTTATTGCGGCTTCTTTATATTTCACACGGCCGTCAACCCGCATATCATCCAGAACTATTGCCTCGCCGGCGAAAGCCGCCTTAATTACGGGGTCGTTTTTCGAAACCGGGCCTTTGTTTCTATATTCTTCACTTAAGCCATATGTGCTTCGCGTCATCAGCTCGCCGGCATCTTCATCCAAAAGGCGAATGGAGCAGGCCTTAACGCCGGTCATAATCTTTACCGCCGCCTCGGCAAGCTTATCCAGCACCTCCTGCAGTGAAAAAGCCCCTGCCACAAGGGTCGTGAGCTGATAAATTTGCTCTTCCCTTTGACTCTGTTGTCTTGTCTTTTTTGCCATAATTAGCTTCTAAACCCTTGCTATTACAACTCAAACGGATTATACTTAAATTGCGGCTTTTAGTGAACTTTAATCTACTCCGCTATTTGACCAGCTTACATAGGAAGCTTTTTTAAGTTGATGTGGAAGCAATAATGAGCCAGATTGCCAAACGCATAGTTTTTGTCGGCCGAGTCCAAGGTGTGGGTTTCCGCTTCACGGCATTTAACACAGCCAACCATCATCAGCTGACCGGTTTTGTCCGTAATCTGCATGACAATACCGTTGAGATGCTCGCTCAGGGCCCAGCAGACGCAATCGACGATTGTATACAGGACATAGAAGAGTCCTTCGGCGGCTATATCAGAGAAACCAAAATCACAGAAATCCCCTACGAGCCCAAGTATAAAGACTTCAAAATCACATTTTAGGCTATATTCTAAAGGACTGCTGCTACTATGTTGGAGGGCAAACTTTCACCGCTTATATTGACCGCTTTTACGCGGTATTCGAGGCTGTTTCTTTGCGGCTGGTTTGTTAGGAATATTTCATTCTCAAATGCACTCGCTATCAGCTTCCACGAATCGAATTTTCCACTATCTTTCTGCTGACAGCGCCTCTGGATTATATAATTTCGTATACCTCCGCCTTCGGTTGGACCATCCCATTTCAAGGTAATACTGCCTTTTCCCTGATTTGCTGAATATAGATTATTCGGCTGACCCGGCTTCTCAACAGATTGCGGCAGCTTAGGAGACCCCCAGCCTATAAGGGCAAGTTTTGCAGGATCATTTGCTACATCAACTTCGGATTTTCGCAGACAATTTTTCATCGTTTCTTTAAGCAAGGCAAAACCTGCTGCTTTGTTTTGTGTTGCTAATTTTGCTTTTGCATATTTTTCACGCTGATTTTCCTTAGCACTCACATAAAACAGCTCTTGAACATTCAACATTGGCCAGACAATACTTGGAAAATCAGCCGGATACTTCTGATAACCTGCAATCATCTGTTTTGCCAATGCTTCAATCTCAGCTTCTTTTTTCGGGAAACGAGGCATAACTAATTTTCAATGTTTAAAAGATGAATCAATTCTGCCCCCGTTGCAAACGGGAGCAGAATGATTCGTTTTGTTCATCACACATTACAATACTACGGCTGCTGTATTCGACGGTAAGCTTTCACCTGATATATTCGCTGCCTTTACGCGGTATTCCATCTGGATTCCCCGCGGCTGCTCCAACAGATGAATTTCTGTAGCAAGCGAAGTTTCAATAACCTGCCACGGCCCGAAATCTCCGCCGCCTGCGGGTTCATCGCGCCGTTCGATGATGTAATTTCTCACAAGCCCTCCGTTTGAGGAACTGTCCCATTTGAACCAGACATCGCCCGGCCCTTCGACCGTCGGAACGAAATTTTCCGGCTGGCCCGGAAGCGGGACGGGCTGCGGCTGCTGTCTCGGCCCCCAGCCGATTTCAGCGAGTTTCTCAGGGTCATCTGCGACATCGACCTCGGAAAGCTTCAGGTCGTTTTTCATAAGTTCAACTAAATCATCGAGCTTTGCTTCCTTGGTTTCGGTAGCGATTTTTGCCTGCGCTCTCGCATCATCCTGATTGTTCTTATCCGTCTGATAGTTGGTTAGCACGGTTTGCAAGTCTGCTACCGTAACTGATGGAAAATCAGCTGCGTGGGCTGTGTAACCTGCTATCATCGCTTCTGCAAGCGCAACAACTTCTGCTTCTGTTCTCGGAAAAGTAGGCATAATATTACCCCCTTAAAAATATTGTTTCTATTTCACCAATCAGGACTATCCCGATGGATTAAAAAACTTCTCCCCTTTTTTCATATTGTGTCACTTAATCGTTTATGACTTGAGCCGTCTTTAAAATTTTTTGTTTGATAGTGACATATATAGTCACTTTGTTTTTTAATTGTCCTTTCTTTGGCTGATGAGTTTGTTTTAGCGCTAAAAAAAAATTTCGCTGTCCCGATGTTCATCCGATAAATCGGATTTACATCGTTAAGATGTAAGTATGAATTGCCGTTCTGCTAAGAGCAAAACCTTCCCGCTAAGACGAAAGCTCTTATGCAAAGAGGAGAACTAATTTGTAAATTCACAAAACGATTCTTATCAAACGAGAAAGACAATGTAAGCTTGCAAATTTTCTCCGCTAAAGCGGAATCGAAGATGTAAGTTTACAAATCGATTCTGCAAAGAGGAAATTTACCCTGCAAACTCACAAATCTTTGATGCAAATTCACAAATCGCTGTTTTTGGGGTGAAAAGAGCATTCTACTCTAATCGAGGGCAAAACTGTCATATTGACAGGAGAAAAGGATTTGGCAGGTTGTGGGAGGAAATCCTGTTAGACGTAACTGTATTTCAGGTAAGCGGTTGCGCAAATGGGGGCGGATGATGGGGTATTTGGCACGATATTTGCACATATAGGCCAGTAAGGACGTCCATCAGACGATGGATCGTCGGGGTGGGCTTGAGTATATATTATTGGCTCAAACTCATATATGCCGCCTTCCATGTCAGATTGATTTCCAAAGAAGTAATTTTAGGAAGAATTGTTAATATTTATAGAAAGGAAATTGATTATGGCTGACAGAATGTCAATCGAAGGCCCTGTAAAGGTACAATCTATGGATGCATCTCCTGCCCGAGTTGCACTCGAACTCATGAAATACCTAGGCGGCACAGATGCAACTGAGGAAGAAACAAAAAAGCGAGAATATTGGTTAAAATTATATCGGCAATGTTACAAGGCAGCAAACGGATATACCCTGAAATCAATATTAGAGGAAAACTAAATATGTCCATTTCAAGGTTTGTGCAACCAAGGTGACAATAAGCGCACCTGGAAATAATCCTTGTTCGCCGAGAGATAGAGAACATTAATTATTATTTTTTGACAAAGGAGTACAAAAATGGCGGAGAAAACAATTAGCATTAAATTCAGAGGATATTGGCGGGATAAAAACAAGGGGGGAATACCAGAAGAATCGGGTGTTTACTGTGTTTATGAATGCACACACAATGTATCAGAAAAAAATATTAGTATTCATAAACTGATTTATGTGGGTGAAGCCGATGATGTAAATGACCGCATAGCGAATCATGAAAAATACGAAGATTGGCTCAAACATGTTCGACGAGGGAATGAACTTTGTTTTTCATTCGGTGGTGTAGGTTCAACAGACCGCGACAGAGCCGAAGCTGCAATTATCTTCCACCACAAACCATCTGAAAATGTAGAGTACAAGAATTCCTTTCCTTTCGATAAAACTACTATGTCTCTTTCTGGCAGGACTGCTTTATTAGATACTTATTTCACAGTATACAGAACGTAAGCTGTAGATAAACATACAATGGCACAGTTAGCGAAAATTCTTGGCTGTTTTGTCTGCAAAGGCATTTTTCAGATGATTTTAATGGCTTATGGAGAATGATTTGTTTATTGGGGTGGATTGGGGGAAAGGCAAGGAGAGTTATTGGCAAATTAATTTTTGGAAGGAGACTTAATAATTACAAGAGAGAATTCCTGCATACAGCCCTTGTTAATTTCCCGTCAACTTCTTCAAGAAATATCTTCGCGATTCTGAACAATTCATTTGTGAAGGATATCATTTCATCTCGCCTTCTTGGATGACGGCTTCTGTTGGGTTGTGTAAAATCAATATCCATTTCATGAGATATTTGATTGCGAACCTGGAAAATGTTTTTAAGTTTTTCCACATCTTCAGTTAACGTCGTTGAAGCAATATTAAAATATGCACCCACTCGAAAAAGTTCCTCGGCTGATTGTAGACTATTAGCAGTTAATTCCTCTACCAACTCTTGTATAAGAGTATCGCGTGGTGAGTCAGCCAATATCGCTTTTACAAGTAGCTTAACATCTAAATTTTGGTCTCTGTAAATATTTTTTTCTATTCTCTCCACAAATAGCTTCATAGCTCCATCATCTGTCTTGATTATATTCCGCAAAGCATCACGAACCAATTGTTTGACCATGGAATCTAAACCTGATGAAGCAAAGACCAGCATTGCTCGAAGTAAATCCTGTTCTATATCAGTCGGAGCTCCTCTTCGGCCTGTTCTTGAAGTCCTAAATTGTTCAAGGAAGGATTTAGCAGCTTTGCGAGAATTGCGCAATATTATGTATGCGTTTTGAGCCATTTCGCTATTGGGCCGGTTAGGATTATATATTATCGAAGCGCTAGGCATTGATATAATCTCCTTATACCTCAAATCTTGACATCTTCTGCGCCCAATGGCAGAGGTGAATAGCCAGCATATCCAGGGTAGCCAGGATAGCCGGGATAACCAGGATAACCAGGGTAGCCGGGATAACCACGATAAGAATGATAATAAAATTTATAAAAACGATTCTTATCCGTTACAGTGCCTAAATATTCACCATCTGTATCAACAGCATCGTTATCCCGCCATGGAAACCATCCAATCCAATCTCCTTCTGTATTAAATAAAAATTTACCTTTACGGAAGGCTATCCAATCCCCACTTGAATTAAATAAATACTGCACAGCCATTATTTCTTGAATATACCCTTAGAAACTTCATTTGCAATAATTTATAGCTCCTCAAATTCTATCCATTTTTAGCAAAGATTACAAGACTTGCATGGCGGTCATTTCAATTCCAAATTTCAATTAAAATCAAGATTCTTTCAATACATTTATAAAATAAGTACTTCCGCCAAATGAAACCCTTGAGTTGTTTATAATTTGGTTCTCCTGCTTGTATCCCTATACTGACACCATTCACATGTTGGAGAACCGCCAGGAGGCTCGGATAATTCCAGAACAGTAAGAACCTCTGAAAGAAATTCCATAAATTTATCATCCTCACGCGGGATTTCGATCCACGATAAGCTGCCTTCCAGTACTGCCTCATCACTTTTAGCTTGAGAGTATGAATTAGGGTCATAAATAAGGAGTCCAAGCTTAGTAATCGGCGATAACGAGAATTTCCCCGGGGCTGGATTCTCGAGTGCTTGGGCGTAAGCATGCAATTGTCTGCCATATAAAGGGACATGCTCTGCTTTGCGCTCAGAAGTTTTGAAATCGATAATTCCATACGTTCCATCGTCAAAACGCACAACCGTATCAAATTTACCTCTTATAAAGCATGTGGATGATTTATTAGGTACGCTGAGTGGTTTCGATTGAACCCATTTTTCTCCATGCTCGATGACACCTCGGGGCATGCCGGATATAATGTTTTCCGTTCTTTTGCCCGAATAGAATGACTTCATCTGAGAATCAATAATGGTAAAGATTTTCGGCATAATCGGGCGAGGTCGCTGAAAACCGCTTACAACCTTAAGATAAAAACACCTTTTACATTCCTCCCAAAGAAAAGCAAAATCCGAAGGACTTAGTTTCCAATTATTAGCATTCATTGCTTACACCATCCTTAATCTTCTATCTATTTAAAATAAAATATTTTAACAAAAATCACCATTAATAAGCATATTTCCTCCCAGTTGCTTTTTCCATGTATGACACGATTTGCAATTATACCGCCTCCACCCCAAATTTCAACAAAAAAACCTGCAATCTCTAAGAATTGCTGTTGCATCCTCCGGTTCGGTCATCTTTCTAATTTACTTCGTCGCTTCGCTCCTGCGTAACACTAACGCTCCTCACTCGCGTCCTCCGGAAACAACAGCAACTTGTGTAAAATTCTGAAATCTTAAATTTAGCTTGTTCTGCCGGAAGCCCGCGAGTCGGAAACGAACAGTAGTTCGCCGAAGGCAAACTGTAGAAAGATTATCCGAGCAGGAGGCAGCACAAGGAAGTTATTTTAAAGGCTACTCTCTTTTATAATCGAAAACCCAATAAATATCCGTGGTCCAGCCAGATTTTCTCTTCGTATCAACAAGATTACCAGTCTCAATATCCCATATGCCTACCCATGTATATTCACCCTCATGCCCATAATGATAAGCTGCGGCGATTTTTTTTGAGTCTGGACTAAAAAGTCCAGCTTTCACATCATTTTTTGTTTCATACTGGGCATGTGTAGTCATAACTATACGTTCGGTCCCAATTTCTTTTATTTGGTAATGTTCACCACTTTCTCCTAGCGCAATAGAAATTGCTTTGTATTTACCATCTGGTGAACGTGGCCAAGCTGGATATCTTTCTGGTTTAGTCTCACTAGGTGCCATTTGTCCCTGGCTGCGTCTAAGTTCATCGACAATACCTTCCAGCTTTGAAATCCTGCCTTGTAGGAGGAAAAAAGTTCCTGCAATACCAGCAATAGTCCCAACAATAAATGCTAATATTTGTTTCGAATCTATTTTTTTATCTTCCATTTTTTCTCCCTTCATATCCCTTTAAACTAAACTATTAACTCTATCGCATTAAGTTACTTTTAAGAAAGCAAACCAAACGCGTTCTGACGAGGCGGAGCAATATAACGCTTTTTATCGGGGACTTAGTATAGCGTGGAGGAAATAGAATGTCAACGGCAAAAGATATACTCTCTCGCCCTCAGCTATGTAAGGATTGCAATCCTAAGCGGGCTGGCGATGCACCCCAAACGTGCCGACAGCTAAACCTCTTTCAGCCAGGCGAGCGCCGCGTCCTCATCGGTAAAAAGCTCGAAATGCATCCATGACTTAGCTAACACGTCTTTTAAGAAGCCGAATTTATCAATTCCCGGCGCGGCTGGGTCCAGCAAAATCGCTGTCTTGCCCTCAAAATCAGCCCCAATTTCTCTGAACGCGTCGGGTACTTCATCGATGTCCGGCACAGACAACGCCATCTCCACACCCCGATGGTCAACGAGGTATTTGCGCGATTGGTGTTCGCGCGCCATCGCATTCGCCTCGATGCAAATCTGCTTTGTGCCCTCGAAACCTACCGGGCCTAACATTTTCACGAGCACAATATCCTCTTCTTCCAAATAATCAATCTTCCAATTCGCCACTTACATCTCCATAGCAAAGCTTTACAGGATTCTACAATTAGTAAATCGGCTATTTAAATAATTTTCTACATAATAAATTTAAGAAAAAGCTGGCAATCATTTCTAACCCAAACAGTTGAAACTTGCCCCTTTAAAATCTACAATACATGATATGATAATCGGCGTATTGACAGCTCAACTGCATCTACAAGGAATAACTTCGCTGAAGCAAAAGCGAAGCATCATCAAGAGTCTGCTCGGTCGGCTCAAAAGCAAATTCAATATCTCAATCTCCGAAGTTGACCATCAGGACGAGAAAACATTCGCGGTTATAGGGATTACGGTAGTTTCAAATGACACACGTTTTATAAACCAGCAGCTTGACAGCATCATAGAATTTATGTGCGGCGACGGCCGATTCTATCTTGGGAAAATCGAGCGGGAAATATTCAGTCCGTAACAGATAAGCCCTAAAAAATCCTGTCGACAACAAATCTCGCACCGAAGAATATATCGACAGCCATAGCCGAGCCGAGAACCGCCCACCGCAGCCAATGTATCCGTAATCTCGCACGCACTAAAAAGTAAAAAATAGTAACTGCGATTGTGCCGAGTATATACATCTTAGCGGTATCAGCGAAAAGCTTTGCATATTCATCCCCTAATCCTACAAATATCTGAAAGTATTCAACCGCTAATAATAATGTCGCGGCCGAAAGCACCACCATAACAACAGCTGTTGTAAAAACCCATTTCCTGTCGCCAAGACCGGCTGAGACAAGCCCTTGCGCTCCCGCACCTATAAGTATCGAACAGCAAAGCACAGGAATTGTCAGCCACATAATTGCGCTAATATCAAGAAACGAACCGCAAAAAGCCAATATAACACCAAAGCAGAAAACTATCATTATGCCGAATCGTCGAGCCACCAGGAGCATCGAAAAACCCATAACAAAAGCCGCTACCGGGATATGATAAAAGCCGATGGCGACAGTCCTGCTGCTCGCTATAACCAGCGGCGCTAAAAGACCACCCAAATCAGCCAAATGCAATCTAATTTGCGTCGGAATCACAAACAAATGACGGTAAGCAGATACTTGAAAAAACAGCACTATCACCAAAAACGGCAAGGTTGAAAGCGGCACACGCAACCAACGCCACTTTGACCTGAGCCCAAATGCAGCCGGCAAAAATAACCATGGTATAATCGCCGCCAAGAAACCGGCCATCGGATGAAACTTAGCCAACGACAGCATAAAAGGTCCAAAGCCGTAAACAGCCCCTGCAAAGAAAGAACCGCCAAATCCACCTACCCATCGCCGGCTCAGCAGGAAAGAACCCAAAGAGGCCAGGCAGACATTTACAACGACAAAATATTGCAGTCCGCTAAATTTTTTGAAATAGGGTTGATACAAATAGACAGCAAAACCGACATATATCACCACCGCAGCAATAAACTTGCTGATGTTTTTACTCATCGGTTTGCTGTCATTAAAATACGACTTCTGTTTCTTCCGCCTATTTCATGGCTGGCGTTTTTATGTCCACTATATCCATCTTCGCCCTTGGAGACGCTGACTTAGGACATTCGCCCGTCCAGCAATATAAACAAAGCTTTTCTTTGGGCCGGCGTGTCGTACAAAAGAGTTTCTGTGCAATCCTTTTTCGAGACCACTCCGAAAACACCGCTCATCCTTGATCTCCTTAGCCATTTTGTTATCTAAGTATTACCTTTCCTGTGCCTGTTGTTATTCTCCCAATCTTATAAACTCTTTCTCCATATCTTCTTAACTTTTTCATAATCGAATCTGCGAAGTCCTCAGCAACAACAATAACGAATCCGATACCCATATTAAAGACCCTGAACATTTCCTCCTCCTCGACAGGCCCTGTCTCCTGCAAAAATGCAAATATCTTAGGCCTCGGCCAGCCTGACTTTTTAATAATCGCGTCGCAATTTCTCGGCAACACCCTCGGAATATTCCCCACCAAACCTCCGCCCGTAATATGGGCCATTCCGTGGACGACTTTCTTGACTTTATACTGTGACAACAGTTTTACAACCGGCTTAACGTAAATCCGCGTCGGCTCCAGCAAAACATCTCCCAGAACCGCACCATTGAGCTCAGCAGGCGCATCAGTCATTTTCAGGCCTGCCTTCTTAAAACAAATATTGCGGACAAGCGTGTAGCCATTGCTGTGCAGTCCGCTCGAAGCCAGACCGAGAACATAGTCGCCTTTTCTTATGTTCCCGCCCGTAACGATTTTTCTTCGACCGACCACTCCAACAGCAAACCCCGCCATATCAAAATCGCCTTTGCGGTAGGTATCGGGCATTTCAGCGGTCTCACCGCCTATCAGCGCGCAATCAGCCAATCTGCAACCCGCTGCAACGCCTTTTACCAGCTCAGCTATCGTTGCCGGCTCAAGTTTGTGAACTGCTATATAATCGAGAAAGAACAACGGCTCAGCACCCTGCACGAGCATATCATTAACGCTCATTGCTACAAGGTCGATTCCCACGGTATCGAATTTTTTTATCTCTGCAGCCAGCTGCACCTTGCTGCCCACCCCATCGGTGCAGGCCACAAGAACAGGATTTTTGTAATTCTTCTTAAAGAGCCGCTCGTCGTAGTCGAGCCGAAACATCCCTGCAAAAGCCCCTTTGGAACCAATTACACGCGGCCCGAAGGTGCTCGAAACATATCCGTGGATTTTCTCGACCATCTCGTCGTTGGCATCGATGCTTACACCGGATTGTTCATAGCTGACATATTTACTCATCCGTATGAGGCCCGCCGTCAAACATACGCATTTGATAATGCTCCAAGGAAAACTTATTCATCGCAGTATCTACAGGTATCGGATATTTGCCGCTCCAGCAGGCGGTGCAGTAGTTCTCCGCCGGAAAGGAAACGCAAGACAACAATCCTTCCAGTGATATATACCCAACACTGTCCACCTCGAGAAATTCCCTAATCTGCTCTAAATCACGTTTGTTCGCCAACAACTCCTTTCTGGTTGGAAAATCTACGCCGTAAAAACAGGGATGTCTTATCGGCGGACAGCTCACCCGCATATGAATTTGTTTTGCGCCCGCCTCGCGCAGTGTTCTAATTTTACCCCTCGTCGTAGTGCCCCGAACTATCGAATCATCAACAACCACAATCCTTCTGCCAGCAACGGCTTCTTTCACCACCGCAAGCTTGAGCCGAACCTCCAGCTCACGCATCTTCTGCTCGGGCGATATAAATGTCCTGCCTACATAGTGGCTTCTAACCAGTCCCATATCGAAAGGTATCTTGCTTTGCTCCGAGTATCCTATCGCCGCCGACGTCCCCGAGTCCGGCACCGGTATTACAACATCTGCGTCGACAGGTTGCTCCACCGCCAGCTGTCTGCCGAGCTTTTTTCTAAACTCGTGAACATTTTCGCCGAAAACAGTGCTGTTCTGTTTGGCGAAGTAAATATGCTCAAAGATGCAGTGAGCCGGCGTAATAGTACCCGGCTCGACGAAAAATCTGCTCGACAGGCCGTTTTTGTCGAGGCGAACTATTTCGCCAGGTTCGACCTCGCGAACGAACTTCGCCCCTGTGGCATCCAAAGCACAGGTCTCACTGGCGACAACATAACCGCCGCTTTCCGTCTGCCCTATGCACAAAGGTCTGACGCCGTAAGGGTCCCTGGCCGCCTCAATTCGGTCTGCATACAAAAACAGCAGGCAATACGCCCCCTGAAGATGATTTAATACATGAACCAGCGAATCGGGCTTGCTGACATGGGTCGGCTTAGCAAGTAAATGAACAATTATTTCGGTATCAGATGTGGATTTGAATATGCTACCGTATGCCTCGTATTCGTCCCTTAATAACTCCGCGTTTATAAGATTACCGTTGTGCGCCACCGCCACCTGTCCGCACGAATACTCACTCAAAAGCGGCTGGCTGTTCATCTGCTTACTGGAACCTGTAGTCGAGTACCTAACGTGACCGATAGCCATCGGATTAGCGAGTTTTTCCAAAAGACCGGTCCCGCTGCGGAAAACTCTGCCTACCGTCCCCATACCTTTGTAACACTGGATAAACTCACCGTCGCTGGAAGCAATACCTGCCGATTCTTGGCCGCGATGCTGAAGACTGTATAAACCGAAATAGGTCTTTTCAACCGCCTCAGGGTCTCCGAAAATACCAAAAAGGCCGCAGCTTTCTTTTTTCTCGAACACGGACAGCAACCTCTCAAAAAATCCAGTTTAGTAAATCAGCCGGACTAAGTCAAACAATTGTTTCTTCCGATTCAGGATGCATAAATGCAGGTACCCGGCAAACCTTGCCTTGGGCATCGACACATGCAAGCACACTCTTGCCCTCCGCCAAAATCACCCTATCACTGCGACGAATAAGTTTGTAGATATGCTCAACCCTGCTGGCGCTTACTCTTGAACATCTTGTTTCCAGCTCAAGCTCCTCATCATAACCGGCGGGCCGACGATACTTTATGTTCAGCTCAGCCACCACAAAAAATACCCCCGCCTCTTCCAGGTCCTTATAAGCCAGTCCGTTGACACGCAGAAGCTCCGTTCTCCCCATCTCGAACCAAACCGGATAGACGCTGTGGTGAACAACTCCGCCCCGGTCTGTCTCGGCATAACGGGGTGTAATGGTTATCGTATGGCTTTGAATAGTCGCGCGTTCAGGAAAATCCATATCCAAATTTTCAACTAAAAAACTAAAATAGCACAAAAGCCGACATTTGCAAGTATATTCAATAAAGATAATGCTTTCTGCTCGCGAAAATCACGAAATATGGGCCCAATACAGGCACTTATGAAAACTGTAATATTTAGCAGCAAAAAACCCGCTTCCAAAAGGTAAATGTGTTGACTTATTCGCCTGCTGATAGAATAATGGTTTATTGGTTTTTGAATAATAATACAGTTTTCTACGTCTAACCCACGAAAGGATATATTTATGAAAACTCGCATTTTTCGCTGCCCATCCTCATTTTTAACAGCTACAGTTTGTTTTATAACGTTCATTATCACCTGCACTTTGACAGCCGCTGTCCTCGACACGCCCTCGACCGAACCGAACTCTCCCGAAGAAACGCCCGGCGATAGCGTTGCTGTTACCGTAAACGGTGTCGATATTAGCGAAAGCCAGATAGAAGATAAGCTCAAACCGCAACTCGATAAAATAGGCACACAATTACCGCCGGCTATTCTCGAGCAATATAAACAACAGCTTAGACAACAGGTTATGGAGACGATGATTATCGAGCAGCTATTGGATGAAAAAGTAAAAGAGGCCAAAATAGTAATTCCCGAAAAAGAAGTGCTTAGTAAAATCGAAGAAATGGCCGCACAGCAGCAGCCGCCGTTATCAATGGAAGATTTCAAATCGCTTCTGGAGGCCTACGGCCAAAGTTTCGATGACGTAAAACGCCGAATCCAGAGAGGGCTGGCATACAAAAAACTTATGGAAGCCCAATGGGAAGGCAAAATAGACATCAAGCAAAAAGACGTTAAAAAGTATTACGATGAAAACGCCGAACAGTTCGAACAAGTCAGAGCAAGTCATATTCTAATATCACCCGACACCGACGATCCCAACACTGACCCAAATCAGGCGAAAGCAGCCGCCAAGGCAAAAACCGAGAACCTGCTTAAACAAATAAAAGACGGGGCCGACTTCGCTGAACTTGCCCGGGCTAATTCAGATTGTCCCTCATCTCAGCAAGGCGGAGATTTGGGCTTCTTCAGCAAAGGCCAGATGGTTCCTGCTTTCGATGAAGCTGCTTTTGCGCTCAAAGTCGGACAGGTCAGTGACATCGTGGAAACCCAGTTCGGATATCATATAATAAAGGTTACAGGCCGCAAAGGCGATACTTTCGAGAAAGCCAAGGAAGATGTAGTAAAGCTGCTGACGCAAAACAAACAAGCAGAACTGGCTGAGCAGTATATTGAATCGCTCAAAACTGATGCAAATATTGTCTACCCCTCCGGCTCCGGCTAAAAATCAGAAGTGCCGACCGGCACTGAGCCGTCTTCATAAGCCGGAAGATGAAACTGCAGCAAAATACCATTCCAGCCGTAGCCCCCTTAGGTCTTAGAATATCGAGCTTTGGACGCTCATTTCCGAAACCAATCTGCACGAAAAATCCTTTCAAGGATAAATCGCAAAATTTTCAGCAAAATTTGGAGTAATTTGTTGGCAGACGCCGATGTTCAATGTATAAATAAGCAATTATGCCTTCTTTAGGCAATCTTCTGCAGAATTTTGAAGGACACCAAGTGCCGTTCAGGGACGAAAGATGTCAAATCAACCAAGGATAGTAAAAGTATTAGCAGCGCTGCTGATTTCAATGACCATCGGGGCAATAGTGCTAATGGCTCTGGGTAACCATCCTCCATCAGCAGGTCCATTTTGCCTGTCCAGTTATTACCACCTCGATCCTATAGAAAAAGCTATTTCTTCCCAAACCACCCAATCCCCTCATCGCTGGAACTGCATCGAAATATACTACAGTAACACAAAAGCCGGCAATCTCGAACAACTGGCCTCGCTCAACGGCCTGACCAGTCCGGAAGATATCAACTGCCATTTTGTAATCTGCAACGGCCTTGGCGCCGGCGACGGCCAAATACAATCAACCGAAAAATGGCAAAGACAATGGTCTATCGTGCCGGGGCAAACCTGGTATGGCAGCAGTCAAACCATCCGTATCTGCGTCATAGCCGGCGGAGAATCAGTCCGCCCAACAAATCTTCAGCTAAAAAGGACGGAGACCCTTGTAGAAACCCTGTCAAGAAAATTCAACATCCAGCCCGAACATATCTACTACCCCGGCAGTTGGAAGTAACTGCGAGCCCTTGTAAAAACGCCCTTATCACTTCTTCGCATTCACAACCGTGAAGCTCTGCGAATATCAGTAAGCCAATACAGCAGCATTCCAAAAAACAAAACCACCACCAAAAGAATTACGCTCCCCTGCTTTTCTTTCCAGGCATATGAAACAACGCTATAAACCAAAAAAGCACACACGGCACAAAATACCAGCGTCGTAAAAGGATAGCCGGTTACTCTATAAGGCCTTTCTGTCTGGGGTTCCTTATAGCGTAAAACAATAACCGAAAGATTGGTTGCAAGATAAAATAAATAAACCGCCGCTGCGGTATAAACAATAGTATCCACGAATGAGCCGAAAATTACAATAATAGCTGCCGCTATAGCCCCCTGCACAACCAGAGCCCAAACGGGCGTCCCGGTGCGCCCATACCACCTGCCCAAGACGCCAAAAACTCGATGTCCCGCACCAAGCGCATAGGAAATCCGCGCGCCGGTAAAAATCAAACCATTGACCGCCCCCAACGCCGAGATGCAAATCAAAGCGCTAATTAATCGACTTCCTATTTCAGGAAATACCGTTGATACACAATCAGCCGCTACCGCTTTGGAACTCACAAGTCCGCCATAGCCGAGCGTATAGAGAAATGCCCCGTTAACCAATAAATACAATCCGGTAACGGCAGCCGTGCCGAACACTAATGCACGAACAATGTTGCGATGCGGGTCTTTCACCTCAGCTGCCACATAAGCCATTTCATTCCATCCGCCGAAGGTAAACAGAACAAATATAAACGCCAAACTAATCGGCAGCGGCTCAAATGTCTCAGCCATCCGTGAACCCGGCCGGGCAGCTAACGCCACACCAACAATGGCAAGAAGCCCCAGAACCTTGGCTGTCGTAAGAATATTCTGAACCCACTTGCCTCCTTTAACCCCCAAAATATTGACAACAGTCAGAATAACAACAGCAGCAACAGCATAAATCTGTAGGCTGTAAGGAATCGGATAATTTGCAAACGGGTCACATATTGTCCGTGCATACATCGCAAATGCAAATGCCATCACAGCGATATCGCCGGGCCGAACAATCGCAAGCTGAATCCACCCGAATAAATAACCTGCCCAGCGCCCGTATGCCCGGCTGAGATACACATAATCACCACCCTCCTGAGGATACGCCGAGGCAAGTTCTGCATAACCCAGCGCACCGAAAAGCGATATGGGGGGGGGCGGGGCGGGGGGGGGGGGGGGGGGGGGGGGGGGTGGGGGGCGCGGGGGGGGCGGGGGGGGGGGG